>NZ_JARZHI010000004.1:0-400820 GCF_029946465.1 Polyangium sorediatum | reverse complement strand
CTGCACCGCCCTGACCGCTGCCTGCACCGCCCTGACCGCTGCCTGCGCCGCCCTGACCGCCGCCTGCGCCGCCCTGACCGCCGCCTGCGCCGCCCTGACCGCCGCCTGCGCCGCCCTGACCGCCGCCTGCGCCGCCCTGACCGCTGCCTGCACCGCCCTGACCGCCGCCTGCGCCGCCCTGACCGCCGCCTCCTTCCACCGTTCCCGGCAAGCCCCCAGGCGAACCGCAGCCCCATGCCATCAGGAAGACCAACCCGAACCCCACGCTCCGACCCATGGCGCGCTCCTGTCTCCCCCGGCATTACAGCAGGTGCCGGGCCTTGATTTCGAGGTAACGATTGATGAGCGCGGGCGTGAGGTCGCCGGGCGCGACGTCGAGGACGAGCGCGCCGTGTTGCTTCAGGCGGCGCACGAGCTTGTCGCGAAACGAGAGGATCTCCGCGGCCGCGCCACGCAGATAGGGGCCGACGCCGGCAAGCGCCGCGGCCTCGCCCGAATGCCCCAGCGCGAGGGCGTCGACGTCGACGTCGCGCAAAAGCACGAGGAGCGGCAAATGGCGCGGCATGAGGCCACGCATGAGCTTTTCGAGCTCGGCGGCGGCGACCTCGTCGACGACCTGCGTGAAGAGCACGACGAGCGTCCGCTTTTTCACGCGGACGGCGAGCGCCTCGAAAGCAGCTCGATAATTCGTGGGGGCGAGGTCGGGCTCGATGTCGTAGCCGGCCTGCACGATCTTGCGCGTCGCGCGGGCGCCGCCCGTGAGCGGCGCATACGCGAGCACCTCCTCGGCGAACGCCATCATGGAGACCTTGTCGCCGCCGCGCGAGGCGACGTGCGAGAGCATGAGCGTCGCGTTCAAGGCGTGATCGAAGAGCGAGAGGCTCGCGAACTCGGCCGTCATGAGGCGGCCGGCGTCGATCAAGAAGACGACGTTCTGGTCGCTCTCGAGCTGGTACTCGCGGGCGGTGAGCTTCTTGCGGCGCGCCGTGGCCCGCCAATCGATGCTGCGATATTCGTCCTCGCGACGATATTCACGGAGGCGCTCGAACTCGCTCTCGCCGCCGAGGCGGCGCGAGGCGCGGACGCCGGCCGGGTCGCGGTCCTGCCGCGCGAGCAGCTCGTAGCCGCGGACGGCTTCGAGGTCGGGATACACCTTGACGGGCGAGCGCGCCGAAATGGGGTACTGGCGAATCCAGAGGCCGAGGGGCGAAGGATACCGGACGTGATGATCGCCGAGGACATGGGCGCCGCGGCGGGAGGGCGTGACGCGATATTTGAGGGTCGCATGCCCGCGCGGCAGGAGCTGCGTTTCGAGCGGGAGCTCTTCGCTCTCGGCGGAGGGAAAGAGCTCCTCCTGCACGCGCACGTGGAGCTTGCGCCGCGCGAGGGAGCGGACGTCGAGGGAGATGACGTTGGGCCGGCCAATCGAGAGCACGGCCGGGGCGCGGCGGACGACGGAGACGAGGCGGCGCCGCGCGAGCAGGGCGTCGAGGAGCGCGAGCAAGAGGATTGCTGCGTCCGTGAGGAGCATGGGGACGATCAATCCCCGGTCGAGCAGCGTAAAAAAGGAGAGGACGAGCGGCCCCGCGAACAGGAGGACGAGCGCGCGCGAGGGGACCATGTCGAAATCAGGCCGCCGTGCGCGGGACCTTCGCCTCGCGCAGGATGTCTTCGACGCAATCGTCGGCGCTCGTGCCTTCGATTTCGGCGTCGGGGTGGAGGATCAAGCGGTGGCGCAGGACGGCCGGGGCGAGCGCCTTGACGTCGTCGGGGGTGACGAAATCACGGCCCTCGCTGGCGGCCCGGGCGCGCGCCGATCCGAGCAGGCCAATCGATCCCCGCGGGGAGGAGCCGAGGTAGACGGCGCGATGGGCGCGGGTGCGGGCGACGAGGTCGGTGATGTATTCGAGGATGCCGTCGTCGACGCGCACGCTGCCGAGGGCCGCGCGCATCTCGAGGATCTCCTCGGCGGAGGCGATCCGTTCGAGGCCGGCGCGGTCGAGCTTGGCCGCGGAGAAGCCCTCGACGTGCTGGCGAAGGATCTGCTTTTCGACGGCGGCCCCCGGGTACCGGACGTGCAATTTGACGAGGAACCGGTCGAGCTGGGCCTCGGGCAAGGGATAGGTGCCCTGGGACTCGACGGGGTTTTGCGTGGCGATGACGAGGAAAGGCTCGGGCAAGGGGCGCGTGACGCCGTCCGTCGTGACGGCGAGATCCTGCATGGCTTCGAGCAGCGCCGATTGTGTCTTCGCCGGGGCGCGGTTGATCTCGTCGGCGAGCAGGAGCTGCGTGAAGACCGGGCCCTGGTGGAAGACGAAGCGGTCTTCTTTCTGGTCGAAGACGTTGCCGCCGGTGACGTCGCTCGGCATGAGGTCGGGCGTGAATTGAATGCGGCGGAAGCTCGCGCCGAAGACCTGGGCGAGGGTGCGGACGAGCAGGGTTTTTCCGAGGCCGGGGACGCCCTCGATGAGCACGTGGCCGCCGGCCAGGATCGCGAGGAGCGTGGTCTCGATGATCTCGTCCTGGCCGAGGAGGGCCTTGCCCGCCTCGCGGCGGATGCGGTCGAAGGTTTCGCGGAAGAGGGACAGGTTCATGCTTTTCGGGTCTTCTTGCGGGAGCGCTCGCGGGAGGTCCGCGCGAGGAAATGGTCGAGGGCGCGCATGACGGCGAAATCGGCAGCGGCCTGCGCCCGGTCCTTCCCGCGCGCGCGGCCAGGGACCTCGCCGGCGCGGAGGGACGCGGGCGCTGCCTCTTTTTGCGCCTCGGTGGCGTCCACGAGGACACGCATGACCTCGCCCGTGGGCTTACCGACGCGGACGCCGATGGCCTCGGCGAGCCCGGAGAGCCCCTGGCGGCCCTCGCGCGGGACACGCTCGCGGAGGCGCTCGACGGCCCACGAGGCATACAGGCCGAGGGCATGGCGCGAGGCGCCGGCGCGGGCATAGGCGAGGCCGAGGGCGCGGACGTGGTCGGCGAAGGCGCGGCGGCGATTCGCGGGCGGGTCGCGGAGCACGCCAAAGGCGCGGCCCTGCCAGAGGAAAAAGAGGCCGAGGAGCAAGACGAGCTGGAGGAGAATGGGCAAGAGGTGCGCGCGGCTCAGGGTCTCGAGGGGCGTGTCGGCGCCGAGGGAGGTCCACGCGTCGCAGAGCTCGACCTCGCGGTGGAGCGGGCGGAAGAGGGAGATCAGGAAGGCCGCGTTCTCCTCGACCGTCAAAGCGACATTCAGGAAGAGTTTGTCGTCGGCGAGGACGATGACGCGCCCGTCGCCGACCTGCTTGAAGGACGCATACACGCCATTCGAGCGGGCCAGCATGGGTTCGGCGTCCGTGAGGGTGAGCGAGGGGCCGCGGGGCACGGCGAGGACGAGCTCGCCGAGATCGACGCGATACCCCGGGGAGACGACGATGTCGCCCTCGCTGACGTTATCGAGGTCGAGGGACGCGCCGGCCCACGCGGGAAGATCGGAGACCCCCGCGACGACGAGATCACCACCGGCCTCGACCCAGCTTTGCAAGCGACGGAAATCGGCGGCCGAGATGTCGAGGTCCGGCAAGACGAGGAGGGTCGTGTCGTCTGCGTCGGGCAGTTTGTCGAGGGGCCCGCGGCGATGGCGGAAATCGATACCATACGCCGCGAGCATGGCGCCGACGCCGTGCGTGCCCGAGGGGGAGGTATCGCCGCGGAAGACGCCGTCGGATTCGTCCAATGCGGCGACGCGGCCACAAGAGACGGTCGCGGAGAGGCCGAGGATCACGGCGAGGATGCCGAGGGCCCGCGAGACGATCGGGACGACGCGGTCATGAATGCGAGCGAAGGCTTCGGCCGAAGCCGCGCGGGATCCGAACTGAACGCTCTCCACCTCCGCGACGATGCTGCGCATGTCGGCGGCGATCTCGGGCCGCTCGCGGCGGAGCGCGCGCACGTAATCGCCGTTCGTGCGAGACGCGTGGATCTCGATGATGCCGTCGCCGTCGAGGCGCCGGAGGAGCGCGGCATACACGTCGTCGATGGCGGGCCCGAACGCGCCGCGCTGGGCCGCCGCGCGGGCGCGGGCGAGCAGGCGCGCGACGTCGGTCTCGACGGGGCCGCGGGGCCCCTCGCGCCGCGGCCCCGGGGCATTCGCGGGCAGATCCTCGGGGAGAGGCTCGTCCTCGGGCGCGTCGCGCTCGGAGAGGACGTTTTTCAGGACCATCCACGCGACGAAGGCAATGAAGCCGCCGAGCAAGACGAAAAAGAGGACCCGCGCGAAGCCACTCGCGCCGGCGGCGTCGTCCGGCTCCGGAGGCGCGGGCGGCGGCGGCTCCGCGGATTTCGGGTCGGCCTGCCCCTTCCCCTCCCCCGCCCCGGGGCTCTGGCCAGGAGAGCTGCCGGGTTTGCCCGGGCCAGCCGTGCCGCTGGGTTTGCCCGAACCGGACACCTCACCGCTTCCATCCTTGCCGTGCTCGCCGCCGGGCTTGTCCTGCCCGGGCGCGCCCGCGCCGGAGCTGTCTCCATCACCGCTGGGGCCACCCTGGCCCTTCCCGTCGCCCGGGGCCCCGTCCGCCGAGGCGCTGCTGGACGAGCCGTCGAATCGACGGACGGCCGTGCGGTCATCGCGGCCGGACGATCGTCCGGCCAAACAGCGGGAGCCCGCCTTGCAGCTCGGGGAGATGCCGGGCGGGGGGCCGCCCTTCTCGATGGACGCAGACGGCTTGCGGCAGGCGGCGGGGAGCGAAGGACAAACCTCGCTGGTCTCGCCGACGAGGGGACAAAAGGCGCGCTCGTCCTCGCCGAGGGGATATTCGTCCTCGTGGCAGAACCGATAGCGCGGGTCGGTGAGGACCTCGCGGACCCGCTCGTCGGCGTTGTAGACCGGGCTCGCGCCGAGGATCGAGAGGAGCACGACGAACTTGATCACGCGGCCCTCCTGCGCTCCTGGGCGGCCCGCGCGCGGATCGCGGTGAAACGGAGCTGGATGTCCCAGCCGTCCTCCCGCGTGCGGGTGTCGATGTAATAAAGGAATCGCGCCGTGGAGACAAAAGGCACGGCCAGGAAAAACCCGGCGAGGGCCGCGAGCGAACCACCGTCGTGGAAGAACCAGCCCAAAGGACGGCCGAACTGGAGGAGGTCGTTCACGAGCCCGTCGAAGAGGAGTTCCGCCGTGAGGACACCACCGAATCGGGCGCCGAGGAGCATGAGGAGGACGAGGAACGCGTCCCCGGTGCGGCTCGCGACGAGGCGCTGGGCGCGCTCATACGCGCGCATCCCGGAGAGGCCTTCGAGCATGCAAGCCTCGTCGAGGAGCAGGAGGCGAATGCCCACGAAGGGCAGGAGCAGGAGGAACGTGACGACGCCGATCACGAGGCCCACGATGCGAAGGACGAACGAGCCGAGCAACGCGCCGAGCCGCTTGCGAAAGAGGGCAAAGACCGTGCGCGGGGTGATCGAGGGCGAAAAGATGATTTGGCTGACGGCGACGGTGAAGAGGGCCTCGACGAAGGGCACGGTGAGGAAGGCCGCGAGCCAGACGAGGAGCCAGGAAGCGTCGAGCGCATACCGGAGCGCGAGGCACCCGGCGAGGAGCGGGACGATGGCAACAAGGGTGAGCCGCGCGTAGAGGGAAAACGCGAGGGAGAAGCAGAGGCGAAACGCGAGGTCCATGACCTCGGTGAGGCTGCGCGGGCGCAGGACGATCGCGGCGTCGCCGAGGTTCAAGGTGCCTGCCCGCGTTCACGTCCGGCGAAAACGAAATACGCCGTGACGAGCAAGGAGAAGAGGGCGGCGACGGCCCATTTCACGGGCGGCGGCGCGGCCGAGGGGGACCAGAAGCCCTCGATGGCGGCGGCGATCAGCAACATGACGGCCGCGCCCACGACGAGGCAAACGATGTCGGGCGCGCTCTCGCGGAGGGAGCCGAGGCGGGTGCGGCCATGCGTGACGACGAGGGAATGCCCCATGCGGAGCCCCGCGGCGCCCGCGACGACGATGGCCGTGAGCTCGAAGGGGCCATGGCCGCACATGAACGTGCCGATGTTCCGGCCAAACCCGGCGGCCGTGACCCAACCGGTGACCATGCCGATGTTGAGCCCGTTGTAGATGAGGTAAAAGACGCTGCCGAGCCCGAAGAAGATGCCCGTGGCGAAACAACGAAACGCGATGCCGACGTTGTTCCTGACGTAAAACCCGGCCATCGCGGAATCGGCCCCCTCGCCGCGGCCCTCGTCGAAGCCCTTCGAATACATGTCGGCCATGCCGTCGAGCATGCTGCGCGGGAGGATCTGCGACGCCGCGTCGGGCACGAGGAGGGCGAGGACAATGCCCATGGCGCAGGGGATCAAGAAGAGCGCGGCGGCGAGGGCGAAAAACGACGCATTCTTGCGGAGCACCCGGGGAAATTCGCGGGTGAGGAAGGCCCCGAAGGCCGGAAGAGGGAACGGCTCGGCGCCGTACAGGGCGCTGTGCGCGCGGCCGGCGAGGTTGTCGAGGTACGCGACGAGGTCGGGCGTGCAGCGGGCGCGGCAAAGGACGAGGTCACCCGAGAGGGCCCGGTACAGCGCCGCGGCGCGGGAGATGGACGGGCCGTCGAGGTGGTGGAGGGCCTCGGCGCGCGAGACGAGGGTTTCGAGCTCGCGCCAATCGGCGCTCCGCGCCGCGACGATCTCGTCCTGGCTCTTCACAGCGGCCTCCTGCGCTCGCTGGCGCGGGCGTGGAGCAAGGCGAGGAGGCGCGCGGAGTCCTTGTTCCGGAGGCCCATGCGGCTCGCGAAGAGGGGCGCGACCATGGCCGCGAGCTCTTCTTCCCGCGCAGGGCCGAGGCCCTCCTTGCGGCGAAGAAAGAGCTCGATGGCTTCGAGCTCGTCGCCCGAGAGCGGGAGGCGCTGGGGGAGGCTCGCGAGCTCCTTCGGCGTGGGCGGAGGATCGATACGAAGCGCGGAGGCGACGGCGCGGCGCTCCTCGACGATGACCATGGTGCCCGCGACCATGTCGCCGAGGCGTCGAAACCGGCTGTCGCGGGCCATGACGACGAGGCCGATGGCATACCCCAGGGGGAGGAAATCCGCCGCGCGGAGGAGGTTGCGGAGGAAGCTGTCGCCCGTCCGCAAAGGATGGCCATGGACGGAGACGACGCGCAGATCGAGCGCGCGTTTGCCCGGGGTGCGGCCATTCCAAGCGACCTCCCAGAGCGTGTAATACCCCCACTCCAGAAGAAAAAGGATGACCAGGAGGAACCCGGTGGAGAGGCCGGAGACGGCGTCCCCGACGGCGAGGCCGCCCAGGAGGGCGATGAAGGCGAAGAGGAGGAGGACGGCGCCGCGAATCAGCCAGTCGAGCGCCCAGGCGACGACGCGGCGAGCAGGGCCGGCCACGGGGTAATGGAACCGCACGTGCTCGGGCGTCTCGATCTCCGCGGTGGTGTCGATCGGCTGGAGGCGTCGGGCCTGTTCGGCCATGGCGCCCGGATGACATCACAAGGAGGGGTGCGGGTCAAAGGGTGTCGACGTCTTCGACGACATGACCCCCCAGAGGGAGCGGCGTCACAGGCAGGGCATGTAGAGCGTCGCGTAGTTGCCGAAGCTTTGGTTCCATGCCTCCACGTGAATGACGAAACTCGCCGGCGCGCTCCCGGGATCGTGACAGTTACCCCAGTTGACGGTGTTCGCGCTCGGGAGCATGGGCATCGGCCCATCGAGCCACGCGGTATTCAAGTAATCGTACTGCCAGTACGCCGAATTGCCCCCACCCGAGTAATTGCAGACCATCCCGAAGCCGTTCTGGTGGGCGCAGCTCAGGTAGGGGACGGAGTTGTACCATTCCTCCGAGAGCCCCGGCCCCTCGATCTCCACGACTTCGTCCCCCACCTCCTCTTCCCCCGCCACGCACCCCGCGGCGAAGGGCATGACGAACAGCGCGGCAGCCAGCGACAAAGCGCGGTGATGAATCATGATTCTCCTCGACCTCTCTCCTCGCGCGGAGCACCCGCGCTCTACAGGAGTCGTTGCTCGCCGGCGTGTCCATCCTTCAGGAAATCGTTCGAGGCGGTCGCATCGAGCCTCCGATGCCCCGCTCACTCCTCACAGAACCCCTCCGTGCACATCCATTTCAAGTTCGACAGGAGGCGGCGGAGGTCGCGCAGGCAGCCGGTCCCGCCGTCGTACCCGAGGCTCTTGCCCGGGTCGTCGCCCCGCGGGAGCACCTCCTGGCGCTTGAGGTAGAGCGGACACGCGCATCCGGGGCAATCGTCCCGATCATGCCAGTAACAACGGCCGGCGCGGACCGGCGAGGCGTGGTGCGTCACCCGGGTGATCTCGAGGAGCTTGCGATCACAACGCTCGTCCCACGTGCCCTCGCAGCAAGACGGCTCGAATTCGCACACGTTTCGCCCACAGACGTCGCCGTCCCCGGGGACCTCCTCCGCCTCGCCCTCCGGCGCGCGGCTGCGGAGCTCGTCCGGGCTCCCGGCGACCCCAGGGCGAGCCTCCACGCGCGGCGCCTCCCGCACAGGCGCGAAGCTCTCTTCCTCGGCCTCGATGCGCGGAATCGTGTCGTGCGCCGAAGCGCCGAATACGAAGGCGACGGCCGCGAGGGCAAACACCACGCGGGGCGCACGGTCGAGCCACCGGGCGAGGCTGCCGCGCGACGGTTCGTTCACGAGCGCAGCGACGAACGCCGCCGAACGAATGCGCTCGGAGGGGCGCATGCGGCGAACGGGGCGAGAGGCCGCGAGCAGGCGCTTCGCCAGAGGAGAGAGCTCCTCGCCCCTCGGAGCGTGATCCCGCGCAGCCATCAGCGCCGCCCCGCCTTGCCGCCCGCCGCGCGCGCCGCCGCGCGCGTCATCGCCTTCTCGAAATCACGCCGCGCCGCATGAAGACGCGAATACACCGTGCCGACGGGAATCCCGAGCAGCACGGCGATACGGTCGCATTCGATCCCCTCGATCTCGTACATGACGAGGACGGCACGTTTGTCGAGGTCGAGCATGTCGAGGACCCGCTCGACCTCGCGGCGCTCCTGCCCACGCGCGAGCGCCTGCTCGGGATCGGCGTCGATGTCCTCGATGTCCCATTCGGGGTCCACGGGGATCTCGTGACGCACGTGGGCCCGGCGCCGGTGCGCCGCCGCGACGCGCCGGCAAATGCCGAAGAGCCACGCCGTCATGCTGGCGCGGCCGTCGTACGAGGCGAGGCGGCGGTGCACGACGAGGAAGACCTCCTGGTGCGCGTCCTCGAGCGCCGCGCCGCGCACGCCGAGGCGCTGCAAGCAGGCAAAGACGAACTCGGCGTGGCGCGCGTGCACGGCGGCGAGCTCGGGCGCAGGCGTGGATGCGTCCTCCCCGGCTGCGCCGGCGAACCACGTCGCGCTCTCGAACCAGGACCAGCTCACACGGGCACCCGATCCCATGTTGCTGGCACGAGCCGCAGTCCTTCACCAAAAAGGACACGGCCCGCGAGATCACCTGTATCGCCGGCTCAACCCACCCCAACGTAGAGCACGAGCACAATCGCCGCGACGAGGAGCAGCGCGCCGAGCCCGATGACGACGACCAGCCGAACGGACCGGGACGCCGCGGGCGCCGCGCGTGGCGTGGCCGTCGGCACGACCGTGGGCGCGGCGGCGGGCGCCGCGCGTGTCTCCGGCGGGAGGGGAATGCCGTGCTTCTGGAGCCAGGCACAAAGCGCTTCGTGCATCTCCGCGGCCGTCTGGAAGCGGGCGTCGGGGTCGCGTGACATCGCGCGACGAATGACCGCCGAAAGCTCGGGATCGAGCGAAGGCAGGTGCGTCTCGGGCGGCGGCGGGTCCTGCGAGACCACACGAAATGCGAGCTCGACCGCGTTTCGCACGTCGAAGGGGACCTTGCCCGTGACGCTCTCGTAAAGGATGACGCCCGCTGCATACACGTCCGTGCGCGGGTCGACCTTGTCGGAGCTGCGGATCTGCTCGGGCGACATGTACATCGGCGTGCCGACCATGGCCCCGGTGCGCGTGAGGGCCTGGCCCGCATTCGTGAGCTTCGAGGCGCCGAAATCGAGGATCTTGAGGAAGGGGCCGCCCTGGGGGCCCGGCACGAGGAAGAGGTTCGCGGGCTTCAAATCGCGGTGCACGATGCCGAGCGCGTGCGCCTTTGATAAGCCGGCGAGGAGCTGGACGACGAGCGAGGCGGCCTCCTCGGCCGGGAGCGGGCGGCGTTTCCGCATGAGATCGGCGAGCGTGCCGCCGTCGAGGTATTCGAGGACGATGAATCGTCCCTCGGGAGAGGCGCCCGCGCCGTGCACGAGGACGATGTGCTCGGAGCCGATGCGGCTCGCGGCCTCGGCCTCGCGCTCGAATCGCTGGACGATCTCGGTGTTCTGCGAGAGCTCGCGGTGCAAGAGCTTCACCGCGACGCGCTGGCCCCGCACGTCGTCGACGGCCTCGTACACGGCGCTGACCGCGCCCTCCCCGAGGAATCGCACGACACGAAAGCGCCCCGCGACGAGATGACCAGGCTCGAGCTCCATGGGTCTCCGTCAGGCCTCCAGGACGACCGCGCTCTTGGGATTCCAACCGACGACGACCGAGGTGCCCTGCTCGAGTTCCCCGTGCGTGGCCGGCGGCTCGGTCGCGACGACCCGCTCGCCGCTCTTGAGGCGCACCACGGTCTTCCAGACGGAGCCGACGAACACCGTCTCCTCGACGGTCCCGGGAAGCACGACGCCCTCGGATTCGTGGCCCTCGGCCTTGCGGACGGTGACCATTTCGGGGCGCACGCTCAAGGAGATGCCACGACCCGATTCGAGCACGGCGTCGGGCTCGATCGGGATCCGCGCGCCGCCGAGGGAAAACGCATGCGAGGAGCCCTCGCGATGCACCTCGCCCGCGAGCAGGTTGGTCTCGCCGATGAAATCGGCGACGAAGCGGGTCTTCGGGCGGTTGTAAATGGCGACGGGCGCGTCGATCTGCTCGATCCGGCCGCCGTTCATCACGGCGACGCGATCGCTCATCGTGAGCGCCTCCTCCTGGTCGTGCGTGACGTAGACGAACGTCATGCCGAGCTTGCGCTGGAGGCTCTTCAGCTCGAATTGCATCTCCTTGCGGAGCTTCAAGTCGAGCGCGCCGAGGGGCTCGTCGAGCAGGAGGACAGTGGGGCCATTGACGATCGCGCGCGCGACGGCGACGCGCTGCTGCTGGCCGCCGGAGAGCTCGCGCGGCTTGCGCGCGGCGAACGTGTCCATACGCACCATCGCGAGGACCTCCGTCACCTTGCGCTCGATCTCGGCCTTGGGGAGGCGCTTCTGTTCGAGCCCATAAGCGACGTTCTGGCGCACGCTCATGTGGGGGAAGAGGGCGTAGCTCTGGAAGACCGTATTGACGTCGCGCTTGTACGGCGGGAGCGCGGAGACCTCGCGGCCGTCGAGGTAGATCTCGCCCGAGGTGGGCATCTCGAAGCCGCCGATCATGCGCAGCGTCGTCGTCTTGCCGCACCCGCTCGGGCCGAGGAAGGTGAGGAATTCGCCCTTCTCGATGGATAGATCGAGCGATTTGACGACCTCGACGTCGCCGAAGCGCTTGACGACCTTGCGTAGCTCCACGATGCCCAAAACGTTTTACTCCTTGTCGCGGCCGCCGAGCGCGGTGCCGAGCAGGATGAGGCCGATCGATCCAGCAAAGACGAGGGTCGAGATCGCGTTGACCTCGGGAGAAATGCCCCGGCGCATCATGGCCCAGATCTGAATGGGCAGGGTGTTGTCGCCCGCGATGAGGAAAAACGTGACCGGAATCTCGTCGAGCGAGAGCGTGAACGAGAGGAGCGCCGAGCCGATGATGGCCGTCTTGATGTTCGGCAGGACGACCCTGAAGAAGGTCGTGATCGGCGGCGCGCCGAGATCCGCCGAGGCCTCTTCGAGCGATGGATCGAGGCGCCGGAGGCGCGCATAGACCTGCGTGAGCGTGATCGCGATGAGGAACGTGCCGTGGCCGATGAGGACGGCGAGGAGCGAGACGGGGACGCCGATGAGCGGAAAGAAGCTCAACATAGCGACGCCCGTGACGATGCCTGGCAAGGTGAGGGGCAAAAGGACGATCCGTTCGAGGATCCGTTTGCCCGGGAAATCGTGGCGCGCGAGCGCGATGGCGCCGGGGACGCCGAGGAGGAGGCCGATCGAGGTGCCGCCGAGCGCGACGAGGAGGCTGATGCGCAGCGCCGCGAGGAGCTGCTCGTCGTCGAGCAGCATGCGATACCAGCGGAGGGAAAAGCCGCGCATCGGGAAGACGTTCACCGCGTCGGGATTGAACGAATACACGACGACGACGACCATCGGCAGGTAAATGAACGCGAGGACGAACGCCGCCGCGGAGCCGACGAGGAACGTGGGCAGATCGAAGCGGCGCTTCAACGCGCGCCTCCCAGGCGGCCGCGGCCCGATTCGAGGCTCGCGAACGATTTCTCCGCGCGCGACGTCGTCTCCAGGAGCGCCACGACGACGACGAGCAAGACGATCCCGACGACGGAGCCGAGGGGACGATCGTTCGAGGTGCCGAAGAGGTTCTGCACGACGTTCGAGATCATGAGGTTGTCGGTGCCGCCGAGCAGGACGGGCGCGAGGAAATCACCGAGCGTCAGCACGAACGCGAAGGTGCCGCCCGCGATGACGCCCGGGAGCGAGAGCGGGAGCACGACGCGGAAGAACGTGGTGATACGGCCGGCCCCGAGGTCCTTCGAGGCCTCGACGAGCGAGCGCGGGATCTGCTCGAACGCGGTGTACACCGGCATGAGCACGAAGGGCGTGTAGATGTGGACGAGGCCGATGATGATGGCCCATTCACTGTAGAGGAACGCCTCGACGGGCGCGTCCGTGATCTTCGCCCATTGCAGAAAGGAATTCAGGATCCCTTCACGGCCGAGGATGATCTTCCACGCATAGGCGCGGACGATGTAGCTCACCCAGAGCGGGACGATGATGAGGCTGTAGAGCAATTCCTTCCCGCGGCGCACCTTGAAGGCGATGAAGTACGCGAGCGGCACGCTGAAGAGCACGGCGAGGCTCGTGACGGTCAGCGCGATCTTGAAGGTGTAGAGCAGCGTGCTGCGGTAGAGGGTCTTCGTGAAGAAGGCCTTCCACGCGTCGAGCGAGGGCTCGAGAACGACGTCGCCGAGGTCGTTCGTGCCGAGGAAGCTCTGAAAGAACAGGCCCAGGTAGGGCAGGACGAGGAAGCAGAGCAGCCAGAGCGCAGGGGGCAGGACGAGGAACAGGAGCGCCCGCCGCTTCGGCGGAGTTTGCGCGTGAATCGATGCCTTCGCGGCGGGCGCCGTATCCATTCGTGTTCGCCTACTTCGCGCTCTTCACCTCGTTCCAGAGCTCGTTGTACTTCTTGCGCTCCTTCACGTATTGCCAGAAGTTCAGGCGCTTGAAGTACGTCTCGCCCTCGGTGACACACGGGCTCTTCTTGAGGTCCTCGGACATGTGCTCCTTGGCCTTCGCGTTCGCCACGCAATATCCGCCCGTCGCCTCGAAGACAAGCGCCTGGGCCTTGGGCGTCGTGACGTAATCGAGGTACGCGAGCGCGAGGTCCTTGTTCTTCGAGGACGAGGTGATCATGAGCCTATCGATCCAGCCCGTCGCGCCCTCCTCGGGGATCACGCCCTTGAGGTTCAGCCCTTCCTTGTTGAGCGTGCCGACCGTGAGCGGCCAGCCGACGGCCAGGACGACCTCTTTGTTCTTGAAGAGATCGTTGAGCTCCCCCGCCGTCGCCCAGTACTTGCGCACCTGGGGCTTGAGCTCGACGAGCTTCTTCTTCGCCTCGGCGAGCTGCTCGTCCGTCATGTTGTAGAGCGCCGCCTGGTTCGTCTTGTCGAGCCCCATGATCTGGCCGACGAGATAGATGTTCGAGATGTCGTCCCAGAGCGTGACCTTGCCCTTGTACTGGGCGTCGTAGAAGACCTTCCAGCTCTTCGGCTCCTCCTTCACGACATTCGCGTCGTAAATGAGGTAGTCGGGGCCCCAGGTGAAGGGGACGCCGTATTGCTTGCCGTCCTTCTTCGCGTCGTCGAGGTTCTTCAGCGCATCCGCGAGGTCGCCCCAGCTCGCGATCTTGCTCGTATCGATCGGATCGACGAGGCCGCCCTGCACGAGGGTATACGCGACGTCCGAGGACGGCGAGACGATGTCGTACACGCCGGGGCTCGACTTGAGCTTCGCCACGAGCTCATCACTCGAACCGAAATACGTGCCCTTGACGGTGACGCCGTATTTCTCCTCGAACCCCTTCGTGAACTTGGGATCGGCATACCCCTCCCACGCGAGGATGTTCAAGGTCTGGCCCTTGAACTTCTCGGCAGGGTCGGCCGGCTTCTGCGCAGCCGCCGAGCCTCCAGGCGCCGCGCTGCCCGTCGGCGCCGCGCCCTCCGGCTTCTTTTCGCCCTGACAGCCGAGCGAAACGATCCCGAGCATGGCGAGGCCCGCCGCCGATACCCACGAAGACATACGAATCATCGCGAATCCTCCAATCCCCACGGTAGGTTCATCCCCTGTACGAAATGACGGTCTTGCGCTCGCTGTACTCTTCCATCGCGTAACGCACGCCCTCGCGGCCAAGACCGGATTCCTTCACGCCGCCATAAGGCATGTGATCGGCGCGATAGGTGGGGACCTCGTTGATCATGACGCCGCCGACCTCCAGATCCTCGACCGTACGGCGCGCGACGCGCAAGCTGTCGGTGAAGACGCCCGCCTGAAGGCCATACTTCGAGCGATTCACGGCCTCGATGGCCTCGCCGACGTCGCGGTACGTGAGCAGGTTCAGGACCGGCCCAAAGACCTCCTCCCGCACGATCGCGAGCGCCTCGCCCGGACGATCGAGGACCGTCGGCTGGAGGAGGTTGCCCTCGCGCTTGCCGCCGCAAAGGACGTTCGCGCCCGCCTTCTGCGCCTCGTCGATCCACGCCGTGATGCGATCGGCCGCCTTGCCGTCGATGACCGGGCCGACGAGCACGCCCTCGCCGCGCGGATCGCCCGTCTTGATGCGGGCGACCTCCTCCAGCAAGAAGCCGCGGAACGCCTCCTCGACGCTCTCCTCGACCCACACGTTTTGCACGGAAATGCAGACCTGGCCGGCATACGCGAAGGCCCCGTACGCGACGCGCGCGGCGGCGCGGACGAGGTCGGCCCCGCCATGCACGAGGACCGCCGCATTGCCGCCGAGCTCGAGCACGCTGCGCTTGCCGCGCGCCATGCCCTGGATGCTCCAGCCGACCGAGGCGCTGCCCGTGAAGCTGACGACGGCGACACGCGGATCACGAATCGCGCGGCCCGTGACCTCGTTCGGGGCGTTGATCGTCTGGAGCGCGGCGAGCGGAATGGTCTCGCGGCTCTCGGAGACCTCGTTCGCCGCCGCCTCGAAGACCTCGGCGAGCAGGCGGACGGCGCCCGGCGTTTGCGGCGCCGGTTTGATGAGCACGGGCGCGCCGATCGCGAGCGCAGGCACGACCTTGTGCGCGACGAGGTTCAGCGGGAAGTTGAAGGGCGTGATCGCGAGGACGGGCCCCCGCGGGACGAAGAGGCTCGTGCCCGGCTCGTACGCGCGGCCCGCCGCGTCGATGTCGACGGGGAAGACCTCGCCGCCATACCGCTTGGCCTCCTCGGCGCCGACGATGAACGTGGTGATCGCGCGGGACACCTCGGCGTCCGCGAGCGCCGCGGGTTTGCCGGCCTCGTCGACGATCGACGTGACGAACTTCGCCCGCTCCTCGTCGATCCGCCGCGCCATCGCGGCGAGGAGGCGGCTGCGCAGGTACCGGCTCGTCTTGCGGAAGCGCGTCTGCGCGGCCTTCGCGGCCGAGAGCGCGCGCTCCATGAGGGCTTCGTCCGCCTCCTCCGCGACCGCGACGATGCGGCCGCTGTAGGGGGATTTGATGGTGTGCGTGCGAGACGATTCCCGCCACGCGCCGTCAATGAAGAGCAGGTGCCGGCTCATGCGCTCCTCCCGAGTTCTGCGAGCCCCGCTTCGAGAATCACGAGCCCTTCGTCGAGCTCGGCATCTTCGAGGGTGAGCGGCGGGGCCAGTCGAATGACGTTGCCGTACGTGCCAGCGCCGAGGACGACGACGCCGTGCTGGTAGCAGTATTTCGCGAGCGCCTGCGCCGCGGCCTTGTCGGGCTCGCGCGTCCGAGGATCCCGCACGAGCTCGATGGCCCGCATGGGGCCGATGCCGCGCACGTCGCCGATGATCGGAAAACGCTCTTTCCAGGCGAGGAGGCGCGCGCCGATCTGCTCGCCGACGGCCTGAATGCGCTTCAAAAGCGCGCCGCCGTCGGCCTCGAAACGATCGAGCACGGCGAGCGCAGCCGCGATGGCGACGGGATTTCCGCCGAACGTGCCGCCGATCGCGCCCTCGACGGGCGCATCCATGATCTCGGCGCGGCCGACGACCGCGGAGATCGGAAGGCCCGATCCGAGGCCCTTCGCGAGCGTGACGAGGTCGGGCTCGACGCCGTAGTGCTCGCACGCGAAGAGCGCGCCGGTGCGGCCGAAGCCGGTCTGGATCTCGTCGACGATGAGGACGATGCCGTGCTCCTTGCAGAAGCTCGCGAGCTCTTGGACAAAAGGCACGGGCGCGTCGACGAAGCCGCCCTCGCCGAGGATGAGCTCGATGACGACGGCGGCGACGTTGTTCGCGCCGACGTGGTGCAGGACGAGCTCACGGAACTCACGCAGGGCCCACGCGGAGGCATCCGGCTCGGGCGAGCGGTAGGCGTAGGGGAACGGCGTGCGGTACACCTCGGGGACGAAGGGCGCGAAGCCCTGCCGATAGCCGACCTTGCTGGTCATGCTCATCGCGAGGTAGGTGCGGCCGTGGAAGGCGTGGTCGAAGACGACGACGCCCTGGCGTTTCGTGTGGGCGCGGGCGATCTTGACGGCGTTCTCGACGGCCTCGGCGCCGCTGTTCGCGAGGAAGGCCTTCTTCGCGAAGCTGCCGGGCGTGATGCGGTTCAGGCGCTCGCAGAGCGTGACGTAGCCCTCGTAAGGGACGACGTTGAAGCTCGTGTGCAAGAAGCGCTCGGCCTGCGCCTGCACGGCCTGCACGACGTCCTCCGGCGTGTGGCCGAGGTTCGTCACGGCGATACCCGACGCAAAATCGAGGAGTCGATTGCCGTCGACGTCCTCGATCACCGCGCCGTGCGCCTTCGCGACGAAGATGGGCGTGCCGTGGAACGGCCCCCGAGCGACCGCCGCGCGCCGCTGCTCCATGAGCGCCCGGCTCCGAGGCCCCGGGATCTCGGTCTTCAATTCGATCCGCATGCGGTCTCTCCCAAAAACGTCGGCTAGTACCAGCCGAGCGGGGCCTCGTCCAGATTGATGTTGACCTGCTTGGTCTCGAGATACGCCTCGATGCCGTAGAGCCCGAGCTCGCGGCCGGTGCCGCTCTGCTTGTAGCCGCCCCAAGGCATCTCGTTGAACGTCGGATGATACGTGTTCACCCAGGTGATGCCGGCGCGAAGCTCACGGATGACGCGGTGCGCGCGCGTGAGGTTCTTCGTCCAGACCGCCGCCGCGAGGCCGTACTCGCTGTCGTTCGCGAGCGCGATGGCCTCCTCCTCGGTGTCGAAGGGCAGGACGCTGAGGACCGGCCCGAAGATCTCCTCGCGCGCGATGCGCATCGAGGGCTTGACGTCGACGAAGATCGTGGGCTCGAGGAAGTGCCCCTTCGCGAGCGCCGGATCCGCGGGGCGTTTGCCGCCGCAGACGAGCCGCGCGCCCTCGTCGACGCCGATGCGGATGTACGACTCGACCTTGTCCCGGTGCGCCGCCGAGACGAGCGGGCCCATCTTCGTCGCGGCATCGAGGCCATGGCCGACCTTCACGCGCGGGATCTTCTCGACCATCGCAGCGACGAGGCGATCGTGGATCGATCGCTCGACGAGGAGGCGAGATCCCGCGGAGCAGACCTCGCCCTGGTTCGCGAAGGCGCCGAAGAGCGCGCCGTCGACGGCGGACTCGAAATCGGCGTCGGCGAAGACGATGTTCGGGTTCTTGCCGCCGAGCTCGAGCGTGACCTTCTTCAAGTTGCCCGAGGACGCGAGGAGGATCTTGCGGCCGGTGACGGTGCCGCCGGTGAAAGCGACCTTGTCGACGCGCGGGCTCTCGGCGAGCTCCTCGCCCGCGCCGGCGCCCGGGCCCGTGATGATGTTGACGACGCCGGGCGGAAACCCGACCTCGGTGAGGATGCGGCCGAGCTCCAAGGCCGTGAGGGGCGTCAGCTCCGACGGTTTGAGCACACACGTGTTGCCGGCCGCGAGGGCGGGGGCGAGCTTCCACGCGGCCATGAGGAGCGGGTAGTTCCAGGGGATGATCTGGCCGCAGACGCCGAGGGGCTCCCGGACGACGAAGCTGACGCTGTTCGCCGGGACGTTCATGGTCTCGCCGGCGATCTTGGTGGCGAGGCCGCCGTAGAACTCGAAGCAGTTGGCGGCGTCGGCGACGTCGAACTGGGCCTCGGCGAGGGGCTTGCCGCAGCTCTGGACTTCGAGGCGCGCGAGGGCGTCGGCCTCCTTGGTGAGGGCCTCGGCGAGCTTGAAGAGGAGTTTGGCGCGATCGAGCGCGGTGGTCTTGCGCCAGGGGCCACGATCGAAGGCCTCACGAGCGGCGTCGATGGCCGCACGCGCGTCCTCCCGGGAGGCCTCGGGGACCGTGGCGACGATCTCGCCATTGGCCGGGTCGTGAAGCTCACGCGTCTGACCGGAGACGCTGTCCACCCAATTCCCACCGATGAGCATCTGATAGCGTTTCATTGCGCGGCCCTCTCCTCCCCTCGGAAGGCGGGGAGTCTACCCGGGAAGAGGGCTGCCGCGGGAGAAAAAAGGGCGCGCGGGCGGACGAGGGAGCGACGCGGACGGAGGGGTGGGAGTGAGCGTGGGGGCGGGCGGAGGAGCAGGGGCAAACGAGGGGTGGGGTGCGTTGCGAGGTGCGGAGGGGATGGAGTAAGGTGCCCGAGCGCGGGCGCGGTCGAGTCGCGAAGCGCACGGATGGGACGGAGCGCATGGCGAAGCTCAAGCGGCTGAAGATCAACAAGTTCCGGAATGTCGAGCCGGTCGAGCTGCACTTCAGCGATGGGTTCAACGTGCTGCTCGGGATCAATGGGTCGGGGAAGACGACGCTGCTGGAGTTGATTGCAGCGCTCTTAAGCCGGGATCTCTCCACCATCGAGGACGAGGAGTTCTCAGTCGAGTATCGAATCGCGTTTGAATCTGCGGTGGTCGAGGTTGTGCTCGAAAACCGCCTGCGCCGCTCGGAACCTGTCGTCGCGATGGGGAGACGCGCACTCACGAAAGTAGAAAACGAACACGACTTGCTCGTCAAGCTCCGCATACGCGAGCACTCCGCCCCCGAGGAAGACGCGGAGGAGGATTGGCGCGATATCCCTGACGACGAATTCGGCGGTTCGCCATGGTCCCTCGGCATCCAGAACCGTGGAATCTGCGAATCGATGGAAACGCTCGAGCGCATTTCTCGATTCGACGAGTCCATCGACTTTTTCCGTTCACTGTTCAGCAATGACGACGTTCAACGGTTCATCACCGCCGTGGGCGATCTGGAAGACGAAGCCTCGGCGCTCTTCTTCGCATATCCTCGCCAGAAGGTATCACGCGCGCTCATGACCGCGCTGAGTGAGGAGAGCAAGGGCCAATGGTCCAAATGGCGCGAACCGAAGTCGTTCAGGTTCTCCACGGAGCACTTGCCATTCCTGTTCGAGATGATCCGCCTCGCCGGGTTGAAGGATGGATGGCTCGATCTCCGTCTCTTGATGACGCATAAAAACGTCGCTGAATCCGTCATGTATCAAGGATTCGGCGACATGGAGTTCTGGTTCGAACGTCAAGACGGCTCCCGCGTCCGCGCCGACAAGCTCAGCCACGGCCAGAAGCGCCTCCTCGCTTTCCTCTACTACCTCGACTGCAACCCGCACATCGTCATCGCCGACGAGCTCACGAACAGCCTGCACCACGCGTGGATCACCGCCTGCCTCCAGGCGATCGGCGACCGCCAAGCCTTCCTCGCGAACCAGGATCCCCTCCTCCTCGACGAGCTCGAATTTTCTTCGGCTGAAGACGTCAAGCGCGCCTTCATCCTCTGCCGCTGCGATACGAGCTCGGGCAAGGAGCGCCTCATCTGGTCCAACATGAGCGACTACGACGCCGAGCGCTTCTTCGAGGCTTACAACGTCGGCCTCCAGCACGTCAGCGAGATCCTTCGAGACAAGAACTTATGGTGAGCGGCCGACGCTTCGTCGCCAGCATCCTGGTCCTCACGGAGGATGGCCACCACGAACCCCTTCGCGCGCTCGTGCGGCGCATGCTGCGCCTCGTCGATCCGAACCACGACCCCACGTCCATCGACGTGCAGGGGGATCATCCCGAGGCGCAGGAGGCCGCAACGGCGAATCTCGCCAAAGGAAGCCACAAGCGCCTCGTCGCTCTCGCGCGCGCCATCGCGACGCACATCTACGTCGAGGCGAACTTCGTGTTCCATCACGTCGACGCGGACCGACCCTTCAGCGACACACGCCGCGATGTCCCGGAGAACGTGAGGTTCCACGAGCGGGTGCTCGGCGTCGTGCGCCAGCACATCGAACACCTGAGGCAGAAGCACAGCGACGGCCGAGCGCCCGACTCGTTCATGCATCGGGTTCGCGTCCTCGTGCCCTACTACAGCATCGAGGCCTGGCTCTTCCAGAATACGCGTGTCGGCCGCTCGTTGTGCCAGAAGCACCACCGGGGCCAACACGCAACGCAGTGGAACAGGTGGGAAGAGAAGCGTGAGGCGCTCGACGAGATCGAGAAGCCCAAGAAGAACCCGTGCGTGGACGCGCGGTACTACGTCGACCTGGCCAGCAAGGATTACCCGTCGAGCGCCGTTTACGACGTCGGAAAATCGTTCACGCAAGCTGTGGACGGCCTAAAGAAGTGCGAGCCGCTCTGCGCCGCACTCGCCGCGACCTACGCACCGGACACGCCGAACGCGGGCTCGGACGCGTAGGACGTAGCCCCTTATTGCCCCGCCCCCTCGGCCGCCTCCTCCACGCCCTTCGCCCGGCGCACCTTCCGGAAAAACTGATCCGCCCAATCCCGCGAGAGCCCTCGCTCGCGCGCGCGGGCCGTCAATGCATCGTGCAGCCCGTCCCGCTCGCGCGTGAGATCCGCGGCGAGCTTCTCCCGGCTGATACGCGTTTCGCCGCGCACCGTGGCCACCGCCGTCGTCCGCTTGAGCGCGACGTCGGCGGCCAGCGCCCAGGGTTCGAGGTCGCCGCGATGCTTGTCGAGGACGGGGTCGGTGGATTCGAACCACCCGAGCACACGCGCGACCTGCCGCGGCAATGCTTGGCGAATGAACTTGCTGACGGGGACCGGGAAGAACTGCGTCCACCGCGCCACCCCGCGCTCCTTGCCCACAGCGAGAAAAAGCTCGTCCCCGAACCGTTGGCAAGCACGATCGAGCCGCGTATTGGCGACGACACGCGCGGCGTCCGCGTCCGCCTGCGCCTCGCGAGCCGAGCGCTCCTTCGTACGAACGAGGTCGATCCTGGCGAGCCAGCCGTCCGTGAGGGGGAGGAGATCCTGCGCGTCGGGGTCGGCTTTCAGTCCGGAGCGCGTGAAAAAGACCTCGGCCTCGGCGTCGTCGAGCAGCAGCGTGGGGAAAACCTTGCGGGGATGGGACATGGGAACCTCCAGAAAGGGGTCACGTGCGAAACGTCGTGAGGCAGACGCGGAGGCCGAGGCGGCGATGCAAGGGGAGCACACTATCGACGGAAAACGCCCGTCGAGCGTCACGAGACCCGGGTGCAGCCGTTGCAAGGCGCGATGTGCGCGTACAAACGCCGGTTGCACGCGTTGCAAGCGGCATTCGTACACGCCGAGAGGTGTTTGCAACGCTTGCAAGCGGCTTTCGGTACACACCGAGAGGCGTTTGCAACGCGTGCAACCGGCGTTCGTACACACCGAGAGGCGCTTGCAACGCGTGCAAGCGGGTCTCCGAGCGGTGCATATGCCGTTTGCAACCGTTGCACGCGGCATTCGGACGTCACCGAGAGCGTTTGCACGCGTTGCGCGCGTCGATCGGCGCGAAAAAGCCTACTCCGCAAGCACCTCGGCCATCGAGCCGACCGTGGCGGCCCGGACGAGCCAGCGCTGGAGCATCTCGGGGTCGGCGCAGGAACGGACGCGCTCGCGGTCGTCGTCCGAGCACGCGATCCCCCGGGCGGCGATGATGGCGAGCAGGCTGTTCTGGAGGCTCGTGAGGGCTTGCTCCACTTGCGCCTCGGCCTGCTCCGCCTTCGCCTCCAGGCTCTGCATCATGCCTTTTAGACGGCCGATGAGATCGTCCGTGCCGAAGAGCGCGGCCATTCCGTAGAAAAACTCGAGCTTGCCGTTCTCGATGGCCAGGTCGAGCCCCAGCACGCCGGAGGCGTAACGCCCCCCCTGCGGCACGATACGTTGATAACGGCGCACCTCGGGGCTCGGCAGGCGGTAGCCGTGAAGCTGCTGCTTCTTGCGGTCGTAGACGAAATACTCGGGGATCCCGAGGCGAGCATATCGCTCCACGTTGTCGACGAGGTCTTTCTTGCGATAGCCCTCATAAAGGACCTCGATGACGAGGTCGAGCCCGCGCCCCTCGTCGGCCACGACCCAGGCCATCCGCTCGTCGTCTTCGGGCTGGGGGACGTCGAGGACGGCCAGGATGTCCGGACAAAACGCGCGCTCGCCGGGGTAAAGGACGTTGAGCTCCTCGGCCAGATAGATGCGGCGGCCGATCGCGTCGAAGTGCCTGCGGAGCCGGTCCGTCGCTCGACGCTTGGCCAGGTTATGCGGCTGGCCGTTCCCCATCGTGAGCCGCGGGTCGGAGAGCGCGTCGATCACCTCGACGAGGAACTTGTGCCGAGCGTCAGGCGTCATCGCGCGCCACGCCTCCGCCGACGGCGTCACGGGCGGTTCGGGGAGAGGAGCGTCACCCTTCTCGGCCGGAGGTGCCATGCACGAACGTATACCACGTCCATCCGCTCGACGTCGCACGCTCGTCTCCGCCCCCTCCCCGACCCAGCACGGAGCGCCCGCGCGTCGTTCAAGGACAGTATACGCGCATCATTGCCGCGTAGCCTCCCACCGACCGCCGTCCGTTTCATTCTGCAAGTTGCCCCAGGTCCCGGCGAAGTTCGGGTCTGCCGTGGAGCTACGCCGGAGCGAAGCGCGGCCCGCGCCGGCGCGCGGGAAAAACGTCATCCAGGTGCAGGAGAGCTGCACGCTCCCCGCGTCCTTCACGCAATCGAGGCGGCCCGGCGCGCCTCCGTCCTGAAAGCTACAAGCCACCATCGAGGCGTTCTCCGAGCATTGCATCGGCCCTCGCGTGCTCGAATAGGTGCCGGTGAACGAGACCGGAGCGGTCGGCACCGGCGGGGGCGCCGGAGGTGCGGGGGGCTGCGTGGTGGGGAAGGGGAACGAGGGAAGGGGGAAAGGCAGGCTCGGCAATGGGAGACCCGCCATGGGGAACGGGAAGGTCGTGCCGGGGAAAGGCAGGCTCGGCTGCGGCGTCGGCAGCTCCGGCGCTCCGCCGGTCCCGTAAAGCACCTGAATCGCGGACCGATCGAGCTGGGAGAGGCCCTCGCGCTGGCCGATACGGGCGTTCGGGTCCCGTGGGACGATCGTGGGCCTGCCGGAGCGGCTGAACGCATGCGGCGCGTAATGCATGATGCTCTGGTAATCGTAGGGGCCGATGTCCTGCCCCGCGCCGCCCCGCTGCTCGAAGTCGCTCCGATATTGAGACGGGATCTCGTCCCACACGATGGTGACGTACTGGTCGCGGTCATTGCGCGATTGCTCGTGGAAGAAGCCGGCCGCGTGCAGGATTTCGTGGACGATGCTGCCGCGCCCGCAGTCGGCGACCTGGATCTCCTGGGGGCCCCCGATGCGGCCGACGTACGAGCTGCACCCGCTGCCCTCGCCGCTGTTGCGAAAGACGACGTAATCGGCGTCGCCCGCGCGGGGGCGGAGCCGGAGCTGCGTGGTGTTCACGTGGGAGACGGCCCAGCCAATCCCTTCGACCGTGGCGGGCGGGACGGAGGCGTCAATCACATAGGGGATCTCGCCCCTCGGCCAGAGGTCCGAGCGGTTCTGGAGGCCCATCGCGCCTTTGATTTCCCCGGCGGGGCGCGGCGGCGTGCCATACCGGAAGGGCACGAGCGTGGCCGGGCCGAGCATCATGTCGCCCTCCATGACGGCCCATCCGTCGACGACATCAAAGCCGACGAGTTGCCTCGACACGTTGTTGGCGAGGTAGATGAATGCGCTGCCGAAATACCGAGGCGCGGCGGGGCGGTAGGCCTCGGTCTGCTGGGGAGCGGCCTGGGAAACACCGCTCCACGTGCCCGGCGGCGGGCCTGCCGTCCGCGCCGGCGCGGAGGAAGAGCCCTGGTTGCACCCCACGACGGAGAGGAGCAGCCCGAGCGCACCGGAGAGGGAGCGAAGGCTCTCGTTCATGCTCGAACGATTCCAGGCGTCGAGCGACGATTCCAGGAAATTCGCACGAGGGCCCGAAGAATGAGGTACGTTGCGCGAGCCATGGTCTCCGCATCGCGTCAAGCCCTCGTCACCCTCGTCCTCTTCGCCGCCGCCTGCGCGCCGAGCGAGACGCAGAGCAGCACCACCGTCCCCGTCGGTACCCCGGAGGAAGCAAAGCCGGACGCGCCGCCCGATACGTCGAAGGCGACCGAAGAATCGCCCGCGAAAGACGGGGAAACGACGCTCTTCGTCCACGCGGAGCGGGTCGACTGCATGGGCGTCGGCCCGATGCGGTGCATGCAAGTCCGCGAGGCGGAGAACAAGGAATGGGAGCGCTTTTACGACAGGATCGAGGGGTTTTCGTACGAAGAGGGGTACGCCTACGAGCTGCGGGTGAAGCGGGAGCCAGTGGCGAATCCGCCGGCGGATGGGTCGTCGGAGAGGACGCTGCTCGTCAAGATCGTATCGAAGAAGAAGCCGTGAGCGGACGAAGGACCTCGACGAACGAGGTCATCGTTTTCCGCCGCCGCCCCCGCCTCGACGAGCTCCGCTCCCCTTCCCCGCCGGCTTCTTGGCCGGCTTCTTGGCCGGCGGTGCGGGCGGCGGCGCGGGCGGCGGTTCCTTCGTATACGCGACGAGCACGGCACGCCCATCCCTGTATTCGGGCGTGATCTTCGTGAATCCGCTGGCCTTTGCGAACCCCGCCATGTCCCCGCGGTGCTCGCCCATCCATTCGCTGAAGCGCTTCCAGAGGTCGCGCGCCTCCTCTTCGGGCAGCGCGACGCCGTCCACGAGGGCGGCGAGGTTGCCGGGCTGGGCGGTCATTGGATTCCGTACTCCTTGAGGCGCCGATAAAACGTGCGGCGGGGCAAACCCACGAGGCGCGCGGCCTTCACGCGGTTCCAGTTCGAGGCCTGGAGCGCCGCGAGGATACGCTCGCGCTCGTCGGCCTTGTGCGCTTCGAGCGAGGAGAGCTTCCGCGAGGGCTCGGGCGAAGCGCTGCGCGGGCCTTCGCGGAGGCTCTCCGGCGGAGGGGGCGGGCGCGGGGCGAGGCGCGCCTCCGGGAGCTCGAAGTCCTCGGGCTCGAGCTCGGCTTGATCCGAGAGGACCCACGCATTCAAGAGGACGTTTTCGAGCTGGCGCACATTGCCCGGCCAGCCATGCCCCATCAGCCGGCGAAGCGCGGCCCGCGAGACGCTCCGGCGCTCACGGCCATAACGAGCCGCGAAGATGCCGAGGAAATGGTCGATGAGGATCGGGATGTCCTCGATGCGCTCGCGCAAAGGCGGGACGCGGACCTCGACGACGTGCAAGCGGTAGAGGAGGTCCTCGCGGAAGGTGCCAGCCGCGGTCATCGCCACGAGGTCCCGGTGGGTCGCGGCGACGACGCGCGTGTTGACAGGCTCCTCGCGGGCGCCGCCGACCGGGCGGACGACCTTTTCCTGGAGGACACGGAGGAGGCCGGCCTGCATTTTCGGGGGCATTTCGCCGATTTCGTCGAGGAGGATCGTGCCGCCCTCGGCCTCGCGGAAGAGGCCACGGCGATCCCGATCGGCGCCGGTGAAGGCGCCGCGCACGTGGCCGAAGAGCTCGCTCTCCAGGAGGTGCTCGGGAATGGCGCCGACGTTGATGCCCACGAAGGGTTTTTTGGCGCGCGGGCCGGCGTTGTGAATGGCCCGCGCCACGACTTCTTTGCCCGTGCCGCTCTCGCCGATGACGAGGACGGGGATGTCCGTGTCCTTGACGCGATCGATGAGCGCGTAGACGCGGCGCATGGCCTCGCTGCGGCCGACGAGGCCCTCGTAGCCGAAATGCCCCTTGATGACCGCGCGGGCGGAGCGGAGGTCGCGCTTCGTGGCCTTGAGCTCCTCGGTGCGCAGGCCGAGCAGCTCTTCGAGCTCGGCGCGGGCCACTTCGAGGTCGCCGTTCGCCCGTTCGAGCTCCTCGCTCTTCTTTTCGAGCTCCCGCGCGCGGCGCGCGTTCTCGCCGACGAGGCGCGCGGTCTCGATGGCGATCGCCACCTGATCGGCGAGCGCGACGAGCGTGGGGAGCTCGTCCGTGAAGGCCATCGCAGCGCGGAGGCGCGTCTCCAGGTAGAGCGCGCCGATGACCTCGCCGCCACGCGCGCGGATGGGCACACACGCGATCGACTGGAGCATGAGCTGGTGGACCGAGACATACCCGGCCATGCGGGCGTCCTCGCGCGCGCTCACCGTGACGATCGGCTCGCCGACGTGGACGACACGCTCGGCGATCGACTGCGAGAAACGCGCGTGCGCGTCGTCGCCCTCGCGGCCGCGGAAGGCGTGGACCGAGAGCGCGAACGGGAGCGCAGCCGTCGGATTGGCCTCGTCCCGCGGCAACGTGCTCTTGAGAATGACAAAGCCCCGCTCGGCGCCGAGGAGGGCGATCGCGTGGTCGGTGACCTTCTCCAGCAGGCGCGCGAGATCGACCTCGCCCGCGATGGCGCGGTTGATCTCCAGGATGCGCGCGAGGCGCTCCTCCGTGGGGGCCTTGCGCGGCGCGGCGAGCGTGCTCGAAGGCGAGGCGTTCGGCTGTGCGGGCGCCGCAGCCGGCGGGGTGTGCACGGAGGGCACGCAGAGCGCGCGCAAGGCGCGGCGGCGCGGGTCGTCCCAGAAGACCTCACGCAGGTCGCGCGGCAAGACGGAGGCGATCTCCTCCAGCACGGCGAGCGCGGCCTCCCGGTCGCGCCGCGCGAGCATGGGCTTGCCGCCGTCCTCGTGCAGGGTGGCGCGTGCTTCGAGGGCACGAGCGACGAAGTCCTTCTGGCCCGAGGCGCGCGCCGCTTCGAGCGCCTCTTCGCAGTGCGCCGCGGCCTGTCGTTCGTCGCCGCGCAGCGTGGCCACACGGGCGCGCGCGAGCGAGAGGAGCGGGCGATGCGCCGAGCCACCGCCGAGCGCCGCCGAGGCACGCTCGATTTCGGCATCGAGATCACGCGCGTCATCGCCGGACGTCGCAGGGGCGATCATCACGCGTTCGAGCCGCGCTTCGGCCGCGTCGACGCCTCGGCCGAGGCTCTCCCAGCTCTCGGCGCAGGCGCCGCAGAGGCGCTCGGCCGCGGCGGGATCTCCCGAGCGCGCGGCGTGTTCGGCTTCGAGCGAGAGGAGCTGCGCGCGCTGGCTCGGGCCGAGCTCGCTGCGCTGGAGCGCGAGCTGGTCGATGGAGACACGCGCCCGCGCGAGGCGGCCGAGGTAAAGCTCCAGGTTCGCGAGGTTCAAGAGCGCCTGGCGAAGCGTGGGGACGCGGCCCGAGCGGTGGCCCATGTCGACCGCGGCTTCGAGGTGCATGAGCGCGGCCGCGAGGTCGCCTTGCGCCTTGGCGATGCCCGCGAGGTTCAAGCGCGTCGTGGCCACGCTGCCCGCGTCGCCCGCTTGCTCGGCCGCGGAGAGGGCTTCTTCGTAGGCAGCCTTCGCGGGGTCGAGCTGGTCGTCGCGCTGGAGCGCGAAGGCGAGGGAGCCGAGCGCGACGGAGAGGATACGCGGCTCGCCGCCGACCCCACGCGCGAGGCGCACGGCGCGCGTGAGCGTGCGCTTGGCGTCGTCGTGCCGCGAGGAGAAGCTCTGCGCGAGGCCCGAGACGGCGAGCGCATCGGCGGCGATCGCCAGCATGGAGAGCGCGCGGCGGCCCTCCGCGCGGGGCAAAGGCGCGGCGTCGTCCGCGGCCGCCGGGAGGCCCGTGCGTTCGGCCGCGGCGCCGGCCTGGGTCTCGGCGCCCGCGTAGTCGCCGGCGCGGAGGAGCGCGCGCGCCGCATGGAGGCAATACGAGGCGGCGATCTCGGCGTCGGCCGCGAGGGCCTCGTCCTGCACGCGCTCGAGCTCGGCGATCGCGCGCAGGGCGTCGCCGCGGCTCGTGAACAGGCGCGCGCGGGCGATCGCCACGGCCGGTGAGGGGTCGTCTTCGAGGCGCGCGAGCACCTCGGCGGCCTCGTCGACGTGGCCCCGATCGAGCAGCTTCATCGCACGCTCACGATCGGTGCCGCGCTCGTCCTCCTCGGCGAGCAAGCGATCGACGTCCGCGGCGCTCGCGACGGGGGCACGCGCGATCGCCTCGACGATCGCGCGGATCTTGCCGGGCAAGTGGCCCGCGCGGCGCGCGACGTGATCCGCGACGACGTCGCCGAGTGAAGGGATCGCCGAGCGCACGAGGTCCCGCGCACGCGCCTCGTCGAGCGGCGGGACGGCGAAGAGCTCGAGCGTCGGGCCCGGCAGGTTCGGCAGGCGCTCCGGGTCGAAGGTGACGACGACGCGGGCGCCGGCCTCGCGCAGGGCGGCGAGGCGCGTGAGGTCCGGTTTCGCGAGGCGATCGGCGTCGTCCACGAGGACGATGGCGCCCGCAGGCTCCTCGGCCCCCGCGAGCTCGAGGTCCATCGCCTGGCCCGGGTCGGGCGCGAGCGCAGCTTCGACCCACGCCACGCCGCGCCCCTTCACGCCGAGCCACCACGCGACGCGTCGGAGGAGCGTGCTCTTGCCAGCGCCCGGCAGGCCCGTGACCACGATGCCGCCGCCCGAGCGCAGGTCCTCGATCTGCGCGTCGAGCGCGGCGGCGTGCTCGTCGAGGCCAACGATGGGCCAGACGAGCGCGTCGCGCGAGGCGAACGCCTCGGGCATGGGCAAGGACGCAGCGCGGCGGATGGCGCTCGCGAGCTCGTCTGCGCTCGGGAAGCGGCTCGTCGGATCGGTCGCGGTGGCGCGGCGCTCGACCTCTTCGAGCGCCGCGACGACGGCCGGATCGAGCCGAGGTCCCACCGCGACGAGGGCCTCGCGCAGCGTGACGCCGAGGGCATAGATCTCGGCGCGAACGCCGAGCGGCGCGCCCGTGAGCAGCTCGGGCGCGGCGTAACGCGGCGTGAGGCCCGACGGGCGCTCGCCGCCGTCGCGGAAGTTCGCCGCGAGCCCGAGGTCGACGAGCGTCGCCTTGCCGAAGGGCCCGACGATGATGTTCGCGGGCTTCAAGTCCCCGTGCAGCAAGAGCGCGCGGTGCAGGCGCGTGAGCTGATCGGCGGCCTGCGCGATCGCCGCGAGGATCTCCAGCGGCTCGTCTGGTTCTGCGAATCGCGCGGCCAGGCTCTTGCCGACGACGAGCTCCCGCACGAGGTAGGCGCGGGGGCTGTTCGGCAGGCGTCCGAAGCCGAGGATGCGCGGCACGCCGAGGCCTTCGAGGCCGGAGAGGGCCACGGCCTCGCGCACGAGGGCGAGCATTTCGGCCTCGTTCGCGCCTTCGGCGAGGACCTTCACGGCCACGGTCGCGCCGGTGATGCGGTCTTTGGCCGACCACACTTCTCCGCCGCCGCCCTTGCCAAGGGGCGCGATGGGCTCGTATCGGGGCGGGAGCTGCAACGTTCCCCTGGGCTCCTCGTTCAGAGGATGTAGTCGATGCTGGCGCCGAAGTAGACGCCCGAGCTAATGGCGAAGCCCACGTCGGCGCGCGCCTGGAGCATCTTGATGGGCTTGTAGCGGAAGCTCACCTGCGGCACGGCGATCCACGGGAAAATGAACGGCTTGGAGCCGCCGCTCGCCCAGCTCGGCTCGGCGTAGTCGCCGAAGTGGCCGTTGTCGACGTCGCAGTAGGTGGCGTCCGGTTCGCCGAAGGCCGTGCAGTCGTTCCACTGCGAGGGCACGCCGGGATCACTGCCCGAGCCCGGGTAGACCTGCCTCCGATGGAGGTCGCCGATGACGCCGCCGATGCCCACGCCGCCGCCGAAGAGGAGCGAGAAGCGGCTGCGGCTGTCGAGCGGCACCTCGTAGAGGATCTCGACCTTGCCGTAAATGACGGCGAGATCGCTCTGCACGCGCTCGTACGCCGTGACCGGCTGGCCCTTACCTTTGAAGAGCATCTCGCCCTTCGAGTAGTCGGCGTACGAGAGCGAGAAAATGTATTCGAGGCGGTCGCGCCGCGTGCCGAACTCGAGGCCCCCCATCGGCACCCCGACCGTGGCGCCGCCGTCCGTGAAGAGGTTCAGGATCGCCTTCGGGATGATGGCGTGGCGGTAGCGGAGGCCGACGTAACGGTACGCCTTCGTGGGATCCTCTTTCGTGTCCCAGATCCCGGCGTCGCCGCTGTCCTCCTTCTTTTTCTCCTTCTCGCCCGGCATCTTGTCGCCGGCCGCCGCCTCCTCCTTGTCGTTCGCCTTTCCGGCCATCGTATCTTCGGCGTCCTTGTCGAACCCGTCCTCGGAGGGCTGCGCATACGCGGTGCCGGCCACGAAGAGGGACGCGCCGAGGGTCAAGGGAGCAAAGCGGGTAAGCAGGGCCATGCGGGACATGGGGCGCTCTTTCGTCGGTGTGCTCGAAGGGAGAAGGACGCCCGAGACAGTACACGAGCCCGCCCGTCTTGAAAGCCCCCGCGACGCACCCACCCCACCGACACGCCCAGCCACGTGATCTTCCCAACTCGACATGGCCCACGTGCCATCCATTCCGGGGCCTCATGCGCGCGGCTTCCCGGTTTTCCTTGGAAACGAGGAGACACGCGAGGCCCCAATGTCCGGGAAGTGCTCGGCGCGTTGCATGCTCGGCGCATTCTTGTAGGTAATCGGAGGGGACCGATGATCCTGCACCAGCTCCGGGTCGAACAAGCGATCGATCGCGACGCGCGCGGGCGTTTCGTCAAGGAGCTGTGCGTCGTGCGGGGCGGCGGAGCCGAGGATGGAATTCCGCTGGCGATGGTGCGAAAACGCTCGGCGGAGCTTGGCGGGACGCGGGGGAGCGTGCTGCTCATTCACGGCTACGGGCAAAATCGGTACGCCTGGCACCTGCCCGCCCGGAGCCTGTCGAACTACCTGGCCCGCGAGGGCTTCGACGTCTTCAACCTGGACCTGCGCGGCCACGGCCGTTCCCGACACCTCGGCGCGCGGCGGCCGACCGACGTGAGCGAGTTCGTCAAGCAGGACGTCCCCTGGGCGCTCGAAGAAGTGCAACGGCTCGCCGGGCCGCACCCGGTGTTCCTCGTGGGACATTCGCTCGGCGGGCTCGTCAGTTACGCGGCGGCGCCCCTCGCCCACGGCGCGGTGGCCGGCGTGGTGACCCTCGGCAGCCCCTACCATTTCACGCGCGGCTCGCTGCCGCTGACGCTGGCCGGCCACCTGCTGCTCGCCGTGGACCGGCGGATGTCGTTCGGCCACGGGGCGCTCGGGCTGCGCGCCATCGGCGAGGTCGTCCGGCTCACGCGCGTGCTCGTCGAAAGTCCCGTGTTTCCACTGCCGATTCGCGGCTTCCGTCCGGGATCGATGGAGCCCGTGGTGCTCGCGCAGCACATGTCCCTGGCGATGGATAGCGGGAGCATCACGGTGCTCCGGAACATGTTCCTCGCGGCGGCGGAGGCGCGGCAGAGCGGGCACCGGCTCGGAGGGTTGTCCGGGTTCGTCGAGGGGTTCGAGGCGATGGACGTTCCGCTGCTCGTGGTCGCGGGCGAGAGCGACGATCTCGCGCCGCCCGCGTCGGTCGAGCCGGCCTATCGATCGAGCCGATCGGGGGACAAGACGTACCGCGTGTTCCCGCAAGGCCACATCGATCTGATCATGGGCAGCCGCTCGACGCATACGGTTTGGCCGCTGCTCACGCGGTGGCTCGGCGCGCGCGTCGCCCATTGAAGCGTCGCGCGGGAAGGGAAGAAAACAACGCTCGGGGGCCCGGCGCGGCCTGCGAGCCGAGCCCCCGAGCGCAAAGGCCGAATTCACCAGCCGACGGTGATCGCCAGCGGATCGGTGGAGGACGGGGGCGTCGAATCCGGCACGGGCTCTTCCGGCTGGCGGAGGACGACGCGGATCGGGCGCGGCGGCGGCGGCGTCGATTGCGCCTTGCGCCCGAGGGCCACGGCCACGGTGATGTCGGTGACGGGCATGATGACCTCGGCCCACGAGACATACCCCGGCGCCACGGCGCGCAGGACACGCCAGCGAAGCTCACACGGAATACGCCCGCGATGCGGCCCGACCGAGATCAACGTATCGTCGAGGAAGATACGGGCGCCGGGCGGCATGACCTGGACGCAAAGCAGGACCGTGGAATCGGGCGACGCCTCGGCAGAGCGCTTGGTCCTGGGCTGGGTCGACGGCGGATCGTCGTCGGATTCGTGAACGCCCGGCACGCAGCCATTGGCGAGGCCGTTCGAGTGCATTCGCTCCCCTCCCCGAGCCCACGCGCGGGGAAAATCCGGCGCGAATGGCTCTGCAGGACTCTGACAAACGTAATGGCAAACGCAAATCGAACCCACTTTTTATGAAAGGACGGGGGACAGAGGGCCGCCTACGCTGCACCCTCGGCTTGCCCGGGTCTGCTAGGCTCCGTCCATGTCCATCAAGGATCGGATCGTCTCCGAGGGAATGAAGTTCGCGTCGAGCCCGCAGGTCGCGAAGCTCATGCAGGACGAGCGGTTCATGAAGCTCGTGATGACGGCGATGAGCATGCCCGGGCGCGTCTCGACGTTCACGACGGAGCAAAAAGAGGCGTTCGCGAAGTCGATGGGCCTGGCAACGTCCGACGAGGTACGCGACCTGCGGCGGGTCGTCTCGTCGCTGGAGCAGAGTGTGTCGCGGCTGCGCGCGAAGCTCGAAAAGGACGCATCCAAGGACGCATCCAAGGACGCGTCCTAGGGCGCGGGCTCGGTCTGCCGGACGGTCTGAAGGAAGGTCCCGTCCTGGGTGGGCTCCTCGCCCGCCGCCTTGGCCTTCTCCTCGATGCCGGCGAGCTGCCCGCGGGCGGCCTCGATCTCGCGTTTCTCGTCGGGCCGCAAGGTCCCGGGCCGCTGGGCTTCGACCTGCTCGGCAAACCCGAGCCAGCGCTCGGCGCCGTCGTGGTCCCCGAGCTTCATCAGGGACAGCCCCATATACAACCCGTAACTCACCTGCTTGCGCGGCGAGAGCGCGGTGACTTCGTCCTCATGGTCCCCGAGCTTCTCGGCCGCTTCGAGGTAGCGACCGTCCTGGTAGGCGCGCTGCGCGCTGCCAAGGTATCCGCCGCAGCCGGCGGAAAACACCAAGAAGAGGGACGAACCAAGGAGCGCGCCGAGGCGTCGCATGACCGATCTATACCCCGGGAAAGACCAGGGCCCAATGGGGAGATCCGCGAAAATAGGCGCGAAATGGGTTTTGCGTAGCGCGAAGGCGGCTGCGCAGCGATGCAATTTGCGACGTTTCGCGTGTATTCGCGGGCGGGGCCGGGTTCACGGCGCACCGCGGCAAAATGAAAAAAGCTCCCCGCTCGGTGGGAGCGGGGAGCCTGGGGACGCGTTCGCGAGGGCTGGCTACTTCGTATCGCCGCGGGCGTAGATGCTGGCGACGTAGTCGAGGACGTCGCGCGCGGAGACCTCGTTGTACCCGAAGTATTTGATCATCCGCGTCTTGATGATGTCGATCTTCTCCTGGGTCTCCTTGTCGATGACGCTGGAGACGAGGGTCTGGAGCTTGATCGCGTCCTTCTGATCCTCGAAGAGCTTGAGCTCGAGCGCGCGGCGCAGGCGGTCGTTCGTGTGCCACTCGAACTTCTTGCCGTCGACCGCGAGCGCGCCGATGTAATTCATGATCTCGCGGCGGAAGTCGTCCTTGCGGTTCTCGGGGATGTCGATCTTCTCCTCGATCGAGCGCATGAGGCGCTCGTCCGGCTCGACGTCCTCGCGGGTGAACCGATCCTTGACCTTCTCCTTCAGGGTGTAGGCCTTGATCGAGTCGATGTAGTTCGCCGCGAGCTTCTGGATCGCGTCCTCGTCGGCGCTGATGGCGCGCTGGACCTCGTTCTTGACGATCTCCTCGTACTCGCGCTTCACCATGCCGATGCACTCGCCGTACCGCTTGCGCTGCTCGTCGCTCGAGATGAGCGAGTGGTGGCGCAGGCCCTTCTCGAGCTCGGAGAGGACCATGAACGGGTTGATCGTGCCCTCGCCGATGTCGTTGACGAGCGCGTTCGAGATCTTGTCCTGCACGTAGCGCGGGCTGATGCCCTCCATGCCCTCGCGCGGCGCCTCCTTGCGCAGCTCCTTCACGGTGTCCTGCGTGTAGCCCGGCAGGACCTTGCCGTCGTAGAGCTTCATCTTCTGCACGAGCGAGAGGTTGTGCTTCTTCGGATCCTCGAGCCGCGTGAGCACGGCCCACATCGCCGCGACCTCCAGCGTGTGCGGGGCGATGTGCTTGCCGCGGATCTTGTCGCGGTTGAAGTCCTTCTCGTAGATCCGGATCTCCTCCGACACCTTCGTGATGTACGGGATGTCGATCTTGATCGTGCGGTCGCGGAGGGCCTCCATGAACTCGTTCGAGAGGAGCTTCTTGTACTCGGCCTCGTTCGTGTGGCCGAGGATGACCTCGTCGATGTCCGTCTGGGCGAACTTCTTCGGCTTGATCTTGTGCTCCTGCGACGCGCCGAGCAGGTCGTAGAGGAACGCGACGTCGAGCTTCAAGACCTCGATGAACTCGACGACGCCGCGGTTCGAGATGTTGAACTCACCGTCGAAGTTGAACGCGCGCGGGTCGGAGTCGGAGCCGTACTCGGCGATCTTGCGGTAGTTGATGTCGCCCGTGAGCTCGGTCGAGTCCTGGTTCTTCTCGTCCTTCGGCTGGAAGGTGCCGATGCCGATGCGGTCCTTCTCGCTGAGCACGAGGCGGCGCACGCGGATGTGCTGCATGACCTTGCCCCAGTCGCCGCCGTAGCGCTCCATCAGCTTGTTGAAGATGAAGCGGCACGCCGGATCGAGGTCACCGTCGACGCGCACGTGGAAGGTGGGGTTCGAGAGCTCGAGCTCCTTGACCGCGCGGTCACGCCACGTCGGCGGGATGAGGCGCAAGGGTTCCTCGTGCATGGGGCACTTGAAGCGGCCGCTCTCGGGGCCCGCCATGCCGACGCCGTCGAGGTTCACCCAGTCGAACGTGTAGAGCGCTCCGTCCGTCGACATCGAGTAGTGCTCGATGCCCTTCTTCATGAGGCGCGCGATCGTCGACTTCGAAGAGCCGACAGGGCCGTGGAGCAAGATGACGCGCTTCTCGGGGCCATACCCTTCCGCCGCCGCCTTGAGCACGTGCACGAGGCGCATGAGCGGAATGTCGAGGCCGTAGATGGCGTCCTGGCCGCCGTTCAGCTCGTCCTTGAAGAAGTTGTACCGGACGAGCTTCTTCTTGTTGTCGGTGTACTCCTCGGTCCCGTACCGGATGATCATGTCGTACGCACGCTGGAACGCGTTGCGCGTGACTTGCGGCTGCTTGCGAATGAGCCCCAGGTACTCCTCGAAGCTCCCTTCCCAAGACAGGTCCCGATACAGGGCGTAATCCTGCATCGCTGCAATCTTGCCCACCAGACTTTGCGCGTCGCCCATGTGGATACCTTACATCACGGATCACGGTGACGCGAACGCGGCCGCGCCGTTCAAGAACGCCTTCCAAGAAGCCTTTTCCTGACCCTGCTCGGTGAAGAGGCCGAGCGAGCATGCATAGGCTGCGTACGGTCCTTCCGCAGGCTCGCCCAAGACGGACATGCGCTCTCCGCACCGAACAGAGCCGAGATCGTGCAGCGCCTCGACATTCACAAAGACGAAGCGATCCCGTCGCGGCGCGAGCGCACCAAAAAACGTCTCGAGGAAAAGCGCCTGCTTGTCGTCCGATCCCCCGACGAAGGACGAGCTCGGAGCCCCGACGGATTCGAGCACGATCTCCTTGTCCGCAGCACGCGCGAGGATCGTGTCGGCATGCGCGGAGATGTCGCTCGCACGTCCCGCCTCGACGGCGCCGAGCCCAGGCAGATACGAAGCGACCGCGACGTCGCTCGTATCGAGGAGCGGCAAGAACGAGGGATCCGGAGCCGCCACGCCCTCGAACGAGAAGCCCACGCCCGCGCGGACGTCCGGCGCAGCGAGCGGATGCGCGCGGACGTAGTCGAGGACGTCGCTCGCGAAGAGTTCGAAGGCCGCGCGCTCGTCCGGATGCGCGGCGAGGCGGACGTCGACGTCGCGGCCAAGCACGAAGAAGCGCGCCGCGCCGCCGAGCGCTGCGAACGCCGTGTCGATCGAGGCATGCGTGAAGGCGAGGACCTCAGGCGCGTTCCACGGTTTCTCCGCGAGGTCGGGCGGGAGGAACGCGACGGCGCGATCGAGGATGACGAGCGAGAAGCCGAGGACGACGCCGCGGCTGTGGAAGAAGGTTGCCTCCTCGGCGAGCGCCTGCGTGCCTTCATCCGTGGCGAGTTCCATCGGCGTGCGCCGGAGCATCGTGGCCCGCGCGCCGAGCGCGAGCGCGCCGAGGCGGGCCGCGATGACGTCGCCGGGCTTCGGCGCTCCATCCCCGACGGGGTTCGGCGTGAGGCCGATCCAAACGGGCGTGGAAGGGGCGTCCGGCGCATCGGGATCCCCGGCGTCGCCGTCGGGCAAGGCGTCGGCCCAGGCGGCGTCGAAGGAGGGACCGCCGTCGCCGGGATCCCCCGGACGAACGATGATCTGAGGGTAGCCGCTGTCGTCACACGCGAGCGGCGCGAGGGCGACGCCGAGGGGCACGCCGCCGAGCAAGAGCCAACGAAGCAAAGCGCGCACGAAGAGGATCGTAACGAATTCTTCGCGTGGTGGCTCGCGCGTGGACGCGCGAGGCGCGCTACGGCGGCCCGCCGTACCGCGGGGGCGCAGGCATGCTCGCTCCGGACGGCAGGCGAGAAGACCACTCCACGACACCAGGCGTGGCCTGCGCGGGCGCCCAGGCCATGCCGCCCTTCTCGAGCACGCCCGGCCACGAATCTACGTACTGCGGGGGCTCGGAGGGGCCGGACGCGTCGATCCAGAGCGCGTGTCCCGTGCCGGGCCTGCGCACGTCGACATGGACGAACTTGCTGTTCGGATAGAAGCCACAACCCACGTCGTCGAGCTTGCGGCAGAGCTCGAAGATCGTGGCGTTCGGGATGCCGTGGACCTGGATGTCCGCGGCGCGCGCGGCCGCGTGCATGCTCTGGTGGCTCGTGCCCGCGACCTTCGCGCCGGGGCGATAGCCGCTGTAGATGTAGATCGGACGCCACGGGAACGAGTCGGCGATGCGCTGCAACGCCCAGAGCAGGCGCGGGTGCACGAGGCGCACGTCGGAGATCCACTCGCCTTTGCGCACGGCCTCGGGATCGGGCTCGTCGGGGAGGAGATCGGCGGGGCGCGCGACGTCAGCTGGGCGCATCATGAGCGAGAGGCGATCGAGCGCCTCGGGCGCGACGGATCCATCACAACGCACGAGCGGGAAGACGTCACGCTCGCCGGAGCCGCGGACGAAGGTCACGGGGCGACGACGGCATCGCCAATCGCGGACGGGCTTCGGCGGCGGCGCCCAGAGCGAGTCGAAGCCGTTCGAAGCAAAGCTCGGTCCGGTCGAGGCGAGCAGCGCAGGTGCGCGCGCGGGATCGAGGCCGTTCCACGACCAAGACGGCAGGACGTCGGGCTCGATGCGCAGGATCTCCGAGCCCTCGGAGGCCACGCGGAACACCGGGAGCGCCGCGAAGGCCGCGGACGCGTCGTCGAGCAGACGAACGCGGCTCGATCCGAACGCGTGAAGGTCGTCGTGCGACGCGTGGGGTTCGTCCGCGGCGTCGCCCTCCGCTTGCGCGTGGCGCCACGCGAGCTGCAACCACGGCTCGTTCCGCCACTGGCCGAAGGGTCCCCAGATGTAGCGGCGCAGCGGGCCGGGGCTCTCGACCTCGGCGTTGAGGTACGAGCGCAAGAGGCCGAGGCGCGGCGCGGACGGGTCGTCGAGCTTGAAGGTGTAGAGCTTGGGCGGCTGATCGAGGAGCGGCCCCGCGTGGGTCGACGTCGCGGCCGCGAGCACGAGCGCGGCGATGCCGATCGAAGGAAGCGTGGACCCGAGCGAACCACGCGTCGTACGCGCAGGGCGCTTCGTCTTTTGATCCGAGCGAACCACGAGCTTCGTCATCCCAAGAGCTGGCTCTCCCGTTTTGCCACAACCCGCGAGGGGGCGTCAGCAATTCCCGCGCTCAAGCAGAAGAGGCGCGGCGCAGGCGATCGTGGACGGCAGCCCACGCAGAGCCCGCCGGAGGCGCTTCGACCACGACGCTGTCGCAGCCCGCGTCGTCGAGGCGATGGAGCGCCGCATAAAGCGCGGCCGCGTACCCCTCGGGGTCCGCAGGCAAGATCTCGACGGGAGGATCCACGGCGGCGCCAGGCGCAACCAAGGCCGCGCCGGTGACGAGGCCCGCAGCGCGGCGCCGCACGAGCTCGGCGCGCGCCTCGTCGGCAGGGACGACGACGAGCGTAGCGCGAGGCGCGTAGTGCCGCGCGGAGGTGCCCGGCGAAGGCGCGCGTTCGTCGAGCGAGACGGTGATTACGCCGGGATCGACGACGTCGACGTGGCGGCGTAGTTCGTCGAGCGAGACGGCGCCCGGGCGTAAAAGAACAGCGGGACTGCGAGAGACGTCGACGATCGTGGACTCGATGCCGTGCCGGCAAGGGCCGCCGTCGAGCACGAGCGGGATGCGCCCGCCGAGCGATTTCAGGACGTGCTCGGCCGTCGTGGGCGAGAGCGAGGTCGTGCGGTTGGCGCTCGGCGCCGCGATGGGCAAACGGCACGCTTCGAGGAGCGCGCGCGCGACGGGCGCGGCAGGCACGCGAATCGCGACGGTCGATCCGCCGGCCGCGACCTCATCGGCGACGGCGCCGGGACGCCGCGTGACGACGAGCGTGAGCGGGCCAGGCCAGAAGAGCGCGGCGAGGCGCTCGGCAGCAGGCGGGAAGTCGAGCGCGAGCGCGCGCGCCTCGGCGACGCCGGCGACGTGCACGATGAGCGGGTTCGTCGCGGGACGACCCTTCGCTTCGAAGATGCGACGCACGGCGGTCGGTTCGTCGGCGCGCGCGCCGAGCCCGTAGACGGTCTCGGTCGGAAAGGCGACGACGCGCTTGCCACGGAGGAGCGCGGCCGCGCGTGCAACAGCGGGCGGGTCGAAGGGCAGGAGCTCGGTGCGGATCACAGGCGCGGCGATCATGGAGCAAGGCGGGCCGCTTCGCACGCGGCGCGCGCGTTCTTCAAGGCGCGGCGCGGAGGTAACGCGGCTCGAAAGGCACGAGGGCGGCGAGGGTCACGAGCGCGACGTGCTCGGCCACGGGGCTCATGCCCGCCTGGCAGTCGGGCGGGATCGTCACGACGAACCCTCGCTCGAGCGCGTCCTTCGCGGTGGCGAACATGCCGATCTCGGTGGCGCAGCCCGTGAGGATGATTTGATCGGCGTGGAGCTCGTCGAGCAACGGCCCGAAAGAGCTGCCCGTGAAGGCGCTGTACGTCCGCTTGTGCACGAGGTGATCGCCGGGCGAGGGCGCGATCATGGGCCACACCTCGGCGCCCTCGGTGCCGGCGACGGCGTGGCGCGGCCAATCGCGGAAGTCCTCGTCGTCGGGCTCGTGCGTGTCGCACACGTAGATCACGGGGACGTTTTTCTCGTGCGCCCACGTGATGCGCTCCTTCACCGCCGGGACCACGTCCCGCGCGCGCGGGACCTCGAGCGGGCGGCCCGGCGTGAGGTAGTCGTTGATCATGTCGAGCACCACGAGCACGGGCCGCCTCGGACCACGCGGCCGCGGGCGCGTCGCGAGGAGGCGCTCGCGCAGGCGCTTCGGCGGCTCGACGGGCGGCGCGGCGTGCCCGAGGCGCGCGAGGTCCTCACGCAGCGCAGCGAGGTCAGCCGCGTCCTCGGGCGAAGCGGCGACGAGCGACGCGAGGGCCCTGTCGGGCGTGCCCGCGAGCGTGAGTTCGAGGAGCCGTTCTCTGCCGAGCCGATCCACCATGGAACGCGCTTTTTTTTCGTAGCACGTCCGTGCGGACGAACCCACGGCGGAGGCGCGCGCGGGCACCAGTTCCTTTGGTGGGGCCCAGGTGCCGCGGCGGTCAGGGCGCGGGCGTACCGCCCTCGGGTACGCCCTTGGCGGGCACGGGCGCAGCTTCTGCGCCCACGGTGATCGTCGCCTGCGTCACCTCGCCCGACGTCACCTCGATCGGGACGCGGGCGAGCGCGCGCAGCCCTTTTCCGCGAAGGTCGAGCTCGTACGCGCCCGGAGGCGCCTCGGCAGCGGCGCCGGCTTCCGCAACGGAAGATCCGATCCGAAGGAAGGGGACGAGCGTATCCCGTGGGGACAGGAACTCGACGCGCGCATCCGCGGGCGGAGGGAGCGGCTTGCCAGCCTCGTCCACGAAGCGCAGCTCGATCGCGCCCGGCACGCGCGCCTCGCGGACGAGGGCGAGCTCGGTGACGACGCCGAGCGTGTCGCCGCGCGGGGCCACCACGAAGAGCCGCTCGTAACGCGCCGAGCCGCCGGGCGGCAGCGTGACGTTCCGGGCGAAGCGGAGGCTCGTCGCCCCCGCGGCGCCTTCGATCTCGAGCGTGGGTCGATCGTCGGCGGGCGCGATCGCGTATGCCACGGAGGTCCCGAGCGCAGCCGCGAACGGGGCTTCGGCCGTGGCAGCGGCGGCAGGCGGCGGCTCGTGGCCGATCGCGGGCAGCGGCTCGGCCGAGCCCCAGTGGACGGTGTCTCCGAGGCTCGGGATCACGAGCGGCTCGTCGGCCTTCGAGGCGATCAGGGTCGAGACGAGGATCACGCGCGCGCCCGGGACGAGCATGTAACGCGTGGCGATCGTCACGCGCGGATCCCCCTCGGCGTGGCCACGCGCGAGCACCTGCGCCGCTCCGTCACGTCCTTGCGCGAGGCTCATCGTCACGCCGGTCAGGCAGCCGAGCGGCGCACCGAGGCACGTCCGCACGCGCCCGAGCGCGTCCTCGCGGATCTCGGAATCGGCAGCGTCCACGAGCGCGCCGTCCGAGGCGCTGATCACCGCCGCGATCGCGCCGTTGTCGAGGAGGACGTCGCCCGCCTTGGCCTCGACGAGCGCGCCGGCGAAGGGCTTTTTGTCCCCTTCGATGCGCGCGAGGGTGACCGCGGCGGGCGCTTCCGGCTCGGGCGCGCAGAACCCGGCCTTGCCTTCGGCGCCGCGGCGGAAGCGGCACATCGCGGCGACGCGCGCGCCTTCGCCGCCGTACATGACGACGCCTCCGCTCTGGATCGGCTCGACGCAGGCGGTGAGGCCGGTCGCGAGACCGAGGAGGAGGGTTCCGAGGGCGAGGCGTTTGCTGTTGTTGCCGGGCGGCATGATGAGCCTCCGACGCGCGAACGCGCCGGATCTTGGGACGTCACTCGTCGTCGACCATCTCGGGGTAGTCGCCGGGCGCGAGGTTGTCGAAGCGCGTGTACGACGACGCGAAGCGCACGAGCACCTTGCCCGTGGGGCCGTTTCGTTGCTTCGCGATGATGATCTCGGCGATGCCCTTCGCGTTCGTGGTCTCCGCGTTGTAGTACTCGTCGCGGTAGATGAACATGATCGTGTCCGCGTCCTGCTCGATGGCGCCGGACTCGCGCAGATCGCTGAGCTGAGGACGCTTGCCGTTGTCCTTGTTCGTGCGGGTCTCGACGGAGCGGTTGAGCTGCGAGAGCGCGATCACGGGGACACGGAGCTCCTTGGCGAGCTGCTTCAAGCCTCGGGAGATCTCGCTGATCTCCTGCTCGCGGCTGCTCGCGCCGTCGCGGCCCTTCATGAGCTGGAGGTAGTCGATGATGACGAGCCCCACGCGCCGCTCGGGCTGCCCCGGCCCGGCCGTGCGGTTGTACTCGGCCTGGATGCGGCGGACCTTCGCGCGGACCTCGAGGAGCGTGAGCGCGGACGTGTCGTCGACCCAGATCGGGAGCGTCGACAGATACGAGGCGCTCTCGGTGAGCCTTCGCCAGTCGTCCGGCTGCAAGAAGCCCTGGCGCAGCTTGCCGAGATCGACGCGGCCCTCGGTGCAGACCATACGACTCGCGAGCTGCTCGCGGGGCATTTCGAGCGAGAACACGCAGACGCCGTAGCCCGGCTCCTGCCGCTCGTAGCCATGGTCCGCCTCGCCGGGACCGGCGGCCACCGTGCGCGGCGAGGCGACGTTCACGGCGATGTTGAGGACGAACGACGTCTTGCCCATGCCGGGGCGCGCCGCGACGATCATGAGATCGCCGTCGTGGAGGCCGGCGGTCTTCGAATCGAGCCGCTCGTACCCCGTGGAGATGCCCGTGATGCGATCGCCGCGCTCGGCCGCGGCCGTGATCTGCTCGAACGCGGCCTTCAGGACCTGCGCGATCGGCTGCACGCTCGACGATTGCGCGGTGCGCGCGAGCGCGTAGATCGATTGCTCGGCGCCGTCGATGAACTCCTGCACCGTGCCGACGTCGCCGTACCCCTCGGCCGCGACGCGCTGGCAGGTGGCGATGAGCTGCCGCAGCCGCGATTTCTCGGACACGACCTTGGCGTGCGTGGCGACGTGCGCGACAGCGGGCGTCGCATCGGCGAGCTGCGCGAGATAACTGGCGCCGCCGATCTGCGCGAGCCACTCGCGATCCCGGAGCCAGGAGGCTATGGAGACGATGTCGATCGGCGTGCCGGAGAGTGCGAGCGCCGTCGCCGCCTCGAAGATGCGCTTGTTCGCGTCGCTGTAGAAATGTTCCGGCTTCAGGATCTCGAGGACTCGATCGAGCGCATCCCGCTCGAGGAGCACCGCCGAGAGCACCGCGGCCTCGGCGTCGAGGTCATGCGGAGGGACGCGGCCCGCGACAGGGGCCGGTTCCATCGGTTGGTTCGAACGTCCACGACGCTGCTGCGCGGTCTGCATGGCACTTCTTCACCAGATGGCCCCAAGCAATCCCGAAGATCTCCACATGGTGAGGCCCCAAATGGGAGACGCCCCGAAGGGCGGGCCCTCCGAGGCGTCAGGATCGTCGAGCGATCTACCAGGAAACCCCCGCGCGCGGTACCCGGATCGGCAAGACGATCACGAGGAAACGGCGACATCCGCCGACGTGGTGTGTGTGGGTGAGGCACTATGGGACCTCTCCACGCCCCAAGGCACGTCGCTCGACGACGCAACGCAGCTCTCTCTCACGCCGGGCGGCGGCGCGGTGAACGTGGCGCTCACGCTGGCACAGCTCGGCCTGCGCGCGGGGATCGTCGCGCCGGTGGGAGACGATGCGGTCGGTCACGCGCTCGTGGCACACCTGTCGCGGTGCGGGGTCGACGTGTCACGCATGCGCGCCACCAAGTCGACCCGCACGGGGCTCGTGTTCCTGACCCACGCGCCGACGCGCGCCGTAGCGTATCGCGCCGTGCAGGAAGAAGCGCTCGCGCTGCGGGACGCCTTGCCGCGCTCCTTCGACGCGAGCGTCGTCCATTTCTCCGGGCTCTTGCCCTCGCACGCATGCTTGCTCGCGCTCGCGCAGGCGGCGCGTCATGCAGCGCGCGAGGGAGCGCTCGTCACGCTGGACGCGAACCTCCGGCCTCGGCTGTGGGCAGGCGACGCGCTCGAGCGCGCGGATCCGCGCAGCCTCCTCGGCGGGGTCGACGTGCTCAAGGTGAGCGAGGACGATCTGCGCCTGCTCGGCGCGTCGGATCCACGGGATCTCATGCCCTTGCTTCACGCCGAGGCGACCGTGGTCGCGACGTTCGGCGCGGCGAACACACGCGCGCTCGGGCCCTTCGGCGAGGTGCACGCGGGCGGCCCGGCGCTCGCCGTGGAGAGCACGATCGGCGCGGGAGACGCGTTCGTCGCGGGGCTGCTCTCTGTGCTCGCGCGCGAGGGGCGCGCGGCGCTGCGGGATCGCGAGGCGATCGAGCGCGCGATCCAGCGCGGCAACGAGGTCGCGCGGAGCTCGCTCGCGGAGAGATCGTTGGTCGTGAAATGAACGAAGGCCCGGACCGATCGGCTCATCGCCGTTCGATCCGGGCCGACGCCTGCTCCTCGTGGGATCAGGACTTCGCCGCGACCGTGACGTCGATCGTCGCGGTCACGGACGTCGCGAGGCGAACCGGAACCTGGTAGGTGCCGAGCGCCTTGATCGTGTCGAGCTCGATGCGACGACGATCCACAGTGAATCCCTGCGCCGCGAGCGCCTCTTCGATGTCGCGCGAGGTCACCGAGCCGTAGAGCCGATCACCCTCGCCGACGGGCTTCGTGATCGTGATCTTCACGTTCGCGAGCTTCTGGGCGAGCTCCTCGGCCGCCTTCTTGCTCTTGACCGCGCGCGTCTCCGCGACCTTCTTCTCGTGCTCGATGCGAGCGACGTTCTCCGCCGTCGCGCCGACCGCGAGGCCGCGGGGGACGAGGAAGTTGCGAGCGTAGCCCGGGCGAACACGCACGAGCTCGCCGCTCTTGCCGACGTTGGGGAGGTCCTCGGTCAGGACCACGTGAATGTAGTTGGCCATGACGTCCTCCTCGTTACGCCGTCACGGTGAACGGCAAGAGCGCGATGTTACGCGCCCGCTTGATGGCGAGCGTGACCTTGCGCTGATGCCGCGCGCAGTTGCCGCTGATGCGGCGCGGGACGACCTTGCCGCGCTCCGAGATGAAGTACTTGAGCGCCTGCGGGTCCTTGTAGTCGATGAAGAGCGCCTTGTCGGCGCAGTAACGGCAGACGCGCTTGCGACCGGTGCGGCGGCGTCCGGGGGCGTCGGCGTTCAGATCCGGCGTCCGCCCGAAATCGCGGTCGTCCATGTCCATGTTGCGGCTGCCCGAATCCATTCCTCGTTGATTCATGGCTCAGCCTCCCTCTTCCTCGGTGCCGGTCATGTCCGCCTCGCCCTCGAGGTCGTCGAACTCGCCCGAGGCCGGCGCCTCGCTGGTGCGCTCCTGACGACGCTCCGGCTCGATCAGGCCGAGCTGACGCTCCCTCGACTCGTCGCGCTCCTCCTCGATCGGCGGCAGCTCGACGCGCTCGAACTTCACGTCCTCCTCGGCGATCGCGATCGCCGCGACCTCCACGTCGTTGCGGACGAGGACGGTCTGGTACTTGATCACGGTGTCCATCAGGCGCAGGTTGCGCTCGATCTCGGACACCACGCGGCCCGTGCCGAGGTACTTGAGGTAGATGTACACACCGCGGCGATGCTTGCGGATGTCGTACGCGAGCCGGCGGCGGCCCCAGTTCTCGACCTTGGTCAGCCGGCCTTGCTCGCGGCCGATCACGTCGGACAGGCGCGAGCCAACACGCTCGGCGGCGTCCGCGTCGATGTCGGGTCGCAGGATGTAGATCGTTTCGTATTCTCTGGCGCGGTTCGGCGCCGTCACGAGTCGACTCATGCTTCTCCTCTTGGACGATGGCCCCGGAGACGTCGTGCCCCGGAGCGAGGACGGCGCGCCCGCCGGTGTTCCTCACGGACAAACCAGCGAACGTGCCTCACGAAGGTGCGGAAAACGTCCGGGTTACTCTCCCTCGCGCTTTTCACCAGGCGAAACCGACGGTTTGTCTTCCGCCGCTTTCGCGTTCGCGGGCTCGGGCGACATGCGCGCCTCGCTCCGCTCCTTCGCTTGCTTCTTGCCGGCTTTCGGCCGGCTGTTTCGAACGTTCATCGCGGCGTCGAAGCCGCGGGCCGCGACTTCTAGCACAGAATCCGTCACGAGCTTCAAGATGTCAGGCAGGCGCGAGCGTTCGACCGCGTCGAACGGCGACAGCACGTAGTCCGCCACCTCCCCGCGAAACCCCGCCGACGGCCGCCCGACGCCCACGCGGACGCGCGCGAAGTCGCCCGTGCCGACGTGGGACATGATGGACCGCAGCCCGTTGTGGCCGGCGTGTCCGCCGCCGAACTTGAGCCGGACGTCCCCGAACGGAAGGTCGAGCTCGTCGTGGATCACCACGAGCTCCTTCGGGGCGATCTTGAAGAACGCGAGGGCGGGCTGCACGCTGCGACCCGACTCGTTCATGTACGTCATCGGCTGGAGGAGCACGCCCGGCTCGTCCCCGAGCGTCGCGCGCGACCACATGCCCGAGAACTTCTCGCGGAAGGCATCGGCGCGAGCGCGCGCCGCGAGCGCTTCGACGGCCATGAAGCCGACGTTGTGCCGATGCGACGCGTATTTCTCGCCCGGGTTGCCCAGGCCGACGACGAGCAGCATGACGAGGAAGTCGAGGCCCGAAGACGAGCGTGCCCCGCGGGACGACCTCGCTCGGAGGTGCGCGCCGCGGGGCGGATCGCTCGGACCGTTTGAACTAAAACTACTTCTTCTTGGCGTCCTTGGCGGGAGCCGCAGCCTTCGCCGCAGGAGCCGCGCCCTTGGCCGCGGGAGCCGCGCCCTTGGCCGCGGGCGCCGCGCCCTTCGCGCCGGCCGCAGGAGCCGCAGCCGCCGGAGCGCCCGGAGCGCCCGGAGCCGCAGCCGCGCCTTCCTCACCCTTCTCGGGAATGGCCACGACGACGACCGTCTGGTCCTCGGGCAGGCGCGTCTTGACGCCCTCGGGGAGCGGAACCGCGCCCGCCTTCACCGTGTCGCCGAGGTCGAGCTCGCTGATGTCGATCTCGACGAGCGCCGGGATCTTCTCGGGCAGGCAGCGGATGGGCAGGTTGCGGAAGATCTGCTGGAGGATGCCGCCGCCCGCGACGCCCTTCGACTTGCCAACGCAACGAACGGGGATCTCGACGTCGACCGGCTGGTCGAGCTTGACCTGCAGGAAGTCCGCGTGAACGAGCTCGCGCGAGATCGGGTGGTAGCCGTAGTCGCGCACCATGACGGTGAGCTTGTCGCTGCCCTCGACGGCCAGCTCGATGACCGAGTTCTTCCCGTGCGCTGACTTCAGCACCTCGAGGAGGGCCTTCGGAGAGACGGCGACCGGGAACGCTTCGAGGCCCTTGCCGTAGCAGATGGCAGGGATGTTCCCCGTGCGGCGGAGCCTGTTCGACGGGCCTTTTCCGCTTTCCTGACGACGGGTGGCGCTGAGCTTGATGATTTCCATCATGGGACGACTCTCCGGTTCCGATCCGAGACGCGGCGCTATAGCAGAGATCGATCGGGCTGTGCGCCGATTCCGACGATCCTCCGAGGCGAGGCCGCAAGCCTGAGAGGAAACTGCACGATTGTCCAGGCGCTGAGGGACACGAAACGACGAACGCGAGGCGAGGACGCGACTAGACGAAGAGGGAGCTCACCGAGTCCGAGTGGTGGATCCGGCGGATGGCCTCCGCGAGCAGGCGCGCCACGCTGACGACCTTGAACTTCCCGCACGCCTTGGCTTCCTCGGAGAGCGGGATCGAGTTGGAGACGATGACCTCGGCGAGCGGCGACTCCATGATGCGCGACAGCGCCGGGCCCGAGAGCACGGCGTGCGTGGCGCAGGCCGCGACGCTCTTCGCGCCCGCCTTCATGAGGGCGTTCGCCGCGTTCACCAGCGTGCCCGCCGTGTCGATGATGTCGTCGAGGATGAGGCAACGTTTGCCCTCGACCTCGCCGATGATGTTCATCACCTCGCTCTCGTTCGCGCGCTCGCGGCGCTTGTCGATGATGGCGAGCGTGCCGTCGAGACGCTTCGCGTAGGCACGCGCGCGCTCGACGCCGCCCGCGTCCGGCGAGACGATCACGCAGTCGCGGCTGTAGTGCTCGCGAAGGTGCTGATCGAGGAACGCCGGCATCGCGTGGAGGTGATCGAAGGGGATGTTGAAGAACCCCTGGATCTGGCCCGCGTGCAGATCGAGCGCGACGATGCGGTGCACGCCCGCGGCGACGAGGAGATCGGCCACGAGCTTCGCCGTGATCGGCGTGCGCGGCGCGGCCTTGCGGTCCTGCCGAGCGTAGCCGTAGTACGGGATCACGGCGGTGATGGAGCCCGCGGAGGCGCGCCGCAGCGCGTCCACCATGATGAGCAGCTCCATCACGCTGTCGTTCACCGGCGAGCACGTCGGTTGCACGACGTACGTGTCCACGCCACGGACGTTCTCCTGAATCACGCAGAACGTCTCCCCGTCGGAGAACCGCGAGACGCGGCACTTCCCGAGCGGGAACTCGAGACACTGGCAAATCTCCTGCGTGAGCGTGGGGTTTGCGTTCCCCGAGAAGATGCTCACTCTCTTGAACATCGGCCAGCCTCCCTGCCTGCCGAGGGTTCGGTCGACGCTCGGCCAGTCCGAGCGACCACGACAACCCCGAACGCCGAAGGGTCAACGGCGGCGCGGCTCTACCAGTCACCCCTACTTCCGTCAAGGATCTTGTGGTCATTGCGTCATGGCACGACCTCGGCTTTGCGCGGCGCCCCGGGTTTGACTAGGTAGCGCGATCGTGGATCGGCAGAGCGGCTCCCAGCGCGGCGAGACGAGCGGGCGTACCGGCACCCTCGTCGTGATCGGCAACTTCGACGGTCTGCACAGGGGCCACCGCGCCGTCCTGGCTGAAGCCGCTCGGATCGCCCACGAACGCGGGCTCGCTCCGGTGGTGCTGACGTTCGATCCACACCCGGCCGAGGTCCTCGGCCGCAAGGCGCCGCCGCTGCTCACGCCGCTCGCGCGCAAGATCGCGCTGTGCGAGCGCGCCGTCCCGGGGCTCCGGGTCGCCGCGGCGCCCTTCGATCGCGCGTTCGCGGCGCAGAGCCCGCGCGAGTTCGCCGAGCGCGTGCTCGGCGATCTCGGCGCGCGCGTGGTGATGGTGGGGCAGAACTTCCGCTTCGGCGCGCAGCGGGCCGGCGACTTCGCCGAGCTCGAGCGGCTCGGCAAGGTGCTCGGCTTCGAGACGCGATCGCACGCGCTCGTCGGCGACACGCACGGGCCGTGGTCAAGCACGCGCGCGAGGGAGGCGATCGCGCGGGGCGATCTCGACGAAGCGCAGCGCATCCTCGGGCGATGGCATGCGCTCTCGGGGACCGTGGTGGCCGGGGACCAACGCGGGCGGACGATCGGCTTTCCCACCGCGAACATCCTCGATGCGCCGGAGGCGCTGCCACCGCTCGGCGTGTACGCCGTGCTGATCGATCGTTTGTCCTCGGAAGGGGCGGGCGAGCGCGGCGTGACGATGCTCGGGCGCGGCGTGGCGAACCTCGGCGTGCGGCCCACGGTGGATCCCACGGCGGCGCGCCCGCGCCTCGAAGTCCACGTCTTCGATCGGAACGAGGATCTGTACGGCGCGCGGCTGCGCGTGCACCTCGTTCGGCACCTTCGTCCAGAGCAACGTTTCTCGGGGCTCGACGCGCTGAAGGCGCAGATCGCGCGGGACGCCGAGGAGGCGCGGCGCGCGCTCGAAGGCATCACGCCCGATCCCGAGGCCGGCTCGGCTTGGGCGTGAGCCGCGCGTATCATCGAACGCAACGCACGCGCGCCTTCACCGTCGTCGGCTGGTGATCGATGCGGCCCGTGAGGCCGTCGAGGACCCAGGCTTCGGCCGGCACAGCAGAGACGGGCGTGGACGACCAGAAACGGCCCTCGCCATCGGGGAACGACGTCGCCGCGGACATGGGCTCGTCCTCTTCGCCGTGGCCGAGGCTCACGAGCTCCTTGATGCTCGGTAGCCGAAAGCCGTTGGCGCCCCCGATCGAGAGCGACGCACAGAAAGCGAGCGCGCCTTGCCACGTGCTCACCTCCGGCGTGCTCAGGCGTTGCCAGACAAAGCCTGTGCGCCTGTCGACCAGCGTCTCACCGTCCGCGCCCGCTTCGAGGCACGACACGCGCGGAGGACCCACGACGCAACGAACGCGCGCCGCGAGCGTGCGATCGACCGACGTCATCGATCCGTGGACGAACCCGATGGCCCACACGCCGTCCATCGCCGTCGTCGAGGTCCAGTAGAGATCCGTGGACCACGTGGGTACGGAGATCATCGAGGGGTTGATCGCGGGCCCGTCGCGCCCGTAGTCCACGAGCGAAACGAGCTCCACACGGGAAGGGAGCCGCGCGCCGCCGCCGGACTTCTCGCAGCGCGCGCGCGCTTCCTCCCACGAGACGGGCGCCGAGGCCGCGTCGCTCTCCCACACGAGGTCGAGGATCTCGTCACGCACACCGTCGTCCGCGGACGCTCCGAACGAAGCCTCCTCGTAGCTCGGCAAGAGGCCGACGACATGGCCGTCCTGCCCCGCCGCGAGGCTCGGATCGTCACACGAGATCGCGTCGGATCCATCGGAGCAGAACCGCGTGGCCGAATCGGGGAAGCCCGCGCCCGTGCTTGCCTCGCACGCGCCCGCAGGGCCGCCCGACGGCGCGAGCGTGCGTGGCTCGATCCCCGCCACGATCTCGCAGCCGAGCGGTCCCGCGAGCAGGAGGGGCCACGCGCCGATCCGGATCAACGGAGGAACCGTCGTTCGTTTGGTGCTCAAAATGTTCCTCCCAGGAGCAATGCCGCGCCCGCTCCCGCGGACGGCACGATCGCAAGAGATGCGCGTGGATCCGCCGGGCTCTTCGAGCGCGAAACCCAGTAGAGCGTCGCGGACGTCATGAGACCGACCGCTCCCACGCCCAGCGCGACGTCGGCGATCCGCGCGGCCGTCCGGCCGTCGTCCGCCACGTCGAGCGACGCCACGTCGGGGCAAACCGCGCCCTCGCACCGCGCGCGTGCCTCGTTCTCCTTCACGAGCGCGCGGATCCCGAAAAACGTCCCCACACCGAGGGCGCCGAGCGAGATCCCCGCGGTCACATGCGCCGCGATGCGCGCGCCCGAGGGCCCCCCCGAGGCCCCGCGCGACGGCGCGAGCGCGGGCACCACCACGGTCACGCGGGCGCCCGGCGCGACCCGCACCGTCGCCCGAAACGCCGCCTTCCCTTCGGCCGTCGCGACGACCACGTGCTCGCCGGGATCGACCGGCGCGGGCTCACCGAGCGACGCCTCCGGGATCGAAGCGCCGTCGCGCTCGATCACCATCCCCGCGGCGCGCGCGCCCGGCCCGAGCACCACCACGAGCCGCGCGAGCTTGCGTTCGAGCGCGTCGAGCCGCTCGTGGGCGATCTCCGCGCGATCGGGCCTCGCGTCCGTGCGCGCCCACGCGAGGGCTTCACCGAACTCGCGGTAGGCCGTGGCCGTCTTGCCTTCCGCCTCGTGGCAGAGGGCGACGTTCAGGATCGTCCCGCCGCCCGGATCGAGCCGATGGCTCTCCGCGAGCTTCGGACAAGCCTCGACATACCGCTTCTCCCCCATGAGCTGCTTGCCCTCGCGGAAGAGGACCTCCGCCTCCGCCGCAGCGTCACCGTCCGCGCGGGCGGTGCCTTCACCGGCCAAGACGAGCGCAGCAAGCCCTGGGAGTAGAAATCGATTGGCACGACGAACGTATCTTTTATTTTCGGCTATCCAGCGGATCAAGGAAGCGCCCTCCTTTGCGGCGCCCTGTGGGCGCTCCAGAGGTTCGATAAGACGAAGTCGTTCCACCCTTGGGCACCTTCGCCGCCTGGCTCGACGCGGGGGCCGCAGGCTCCTCGGCGCCTTGGGCGGGTGGGTCGCTCAGGCCGTCCGGCGCCACGGCCACCGAAGGCTCCTTGGGCTGCTCGGGGGCCGCGCCTGATGGCCCCGGCGAGGGCGCGCGCGCGTCCGGCGTTTTTCCCGAGGACATGACGAGCGCCCCCACCACGAGCAGCGTCACGCCAAGCAAACCGAGCCCCGCGCGGAGGCGCATGGATCGTCGGAGCGCCGCGGGCCGGAGGGCCGTCGAGAGGAGACCGCGCAGCCCATCCGCGTCGCGGCTCCCGGCGCCGGCGTACGTCGGGAGTTTCTCCGGAGGAATGCCGATCACCCGGATCACCCGGCGCACGCTGGTCTCGCTGCGCTCGGGCGCAAACGGCCGGAGCGACGCGGCGAGCTCGGCCACGTCGGGCGTGCGTTTGTCCGGGTCTTTTTGCAGGCACTGGAGGATCGCCTTTTCGAGCCCCTCCGGTACGTCGGGACGAACGTCTCGCACCCGCGCGGGCGGGTCCGCGGCGATGCGAAAATACAGGGAAGAAATGGTCTTCGCCTCGAAGGGGCTGTGGCCCGTCAACAGCTCGTGCAGGACGATGCCGAGGGACCAGATGTCGGTGCGCGGGTCGACGTCGGTCGGGTCGCGCAGCCGCTCGGGCGAGGTGTACCGGGGCGAACCCACCACGAATCCATTACCCGTGAGCGTCACGAGGTCCTCCGGCTGCCCGGCGCCGCCCGGGCGGAGGAGCTTGGCGATGCCGAAATCGAGGACCTTGATGAGCGGCGAGCCGTCGGCGCGGCTCGTGAGAAAGAGGTTCGAGGGCTTGATGTCGCGGTGGACGATTCCCATGGAATGCGCCTCGGCGAGCGCCTCGCAGGCCTGGAGGATGTAATCGACGGCGTCCTCGATGGGCAGCGGGCCGCGGCGGCCGAGCATGCCCCGGAGATCGATTCCGGTGAGGTATTCCATCACGACGAACGGCGAGCCCCACGGCAGGGTGCCCATGTCGAGCACGCGCGCTACGTGCTCGCTCTTGATCGCGCTCGCGGCCCGCGCCTCGCGCAGGAGCCGCGTCACGGAGACGTCGCTCGCCGCGACCTTGGGGTGCAGGAACTTGAGCGCGACGCGCTGCCGGAGGCTCGCGTGCTCCGCCTCCACCACGACCCCCATCCCCCCGGCGCCGAGGACCCGCTGGACACGGTATTTCCCCGCGACCACGTCGCCCGGGCGCGGCAGCGAGGCCTCGCCGAGATCGAGATCGACGTCGACGTCGATCGCATCTTCCGCGCTTTTCATACCCCCCATGATCCCCGCGTTTTACGATAGCGCGCGAGGGCGGAAACACAATCGACGGCGGGCGATCTCAGCCTCCTCTGCGGCCCGCGCCGTTCGGGCCGAAACCGCACGGAATGCGGACGCCCTTGCATTGGTTTGTCATCAGCGCACAATGATGCGAATGCCCCGGACGGGGACGGGGCCATCGCCTCCCCTGCCCGGCCGCGCACGGATCCGGCCGCCCTGGGCAGCCCCCTCACGGGTAGCAACGTGCGTTCCGACGGCCGGGCGCGACAAAAATCCCCTCGGCCCTCCGCTTCCGTCTGCTAGAGCCTGCCCGTGACCGACCTCGTCGTCTTTCCCTCAGAACGCCCTCTGACGGGCAGCGTCCCGGTCCCGGGCGACAAGAGCATCGCGCACCGGGCCATCCTGCTCTCCGGTCTCGCCGAAGGACAGAGCCGCATCGAAGGCGGCGCGCTCGGCGCAGACAACATGTCCACGCTCGCCGCGCTCCGCGCGATGGGCATCACCACCGAAGAGCAGAACGAGACGTTGCTCGTCGAAGGCAAGGGCCTCTACGGCCTGCGCGCGCCGAGCGCGCCCATCGACTGCGGCAACTCGGGCACGACGATGCGCCTGCTCGCCGGCGTGCTCGCCGCGCAGCGCTTCGCCACCGTGCTCGTCGGCGACGAGTCGCTCACGCGAAGGCCGATGGAGCGCGTCGCGCGGCCCCTGCGCCTGCGCGGCGCCCGCATCGAGGGCAAGCTCGATCCGAAGCGCGTCGGAGAGATCACGGCGCCCCTCCAGATCGGTCCGCTGCCGGAGCCCAACGTGCTCGGGCCCCTCGAGTACGAGATGCCCGTCGCGAGCGCGCAGGTGAAGAGCGCGATCCTGCTCTCGGGCCTCTACGCCGACGGACCCACGTACGTGCGCGAGCCGCTCGTGTCGCGCGATCACACCGAGCGGCTCTTGCTCGCGCTCGGCGTCCCGCTCTCCTCGGTGGGCGCGATCATCCAGCTCGACGGCCCCTCGTTCTCGGGCAAACTCCCGCCGTTCTCGATCACGGTGCCTGGGGATCCCTCGTCCGCATCGTTCCTCGTCGTGGCCGCGCAGCTCATTCCTCAGAGCCGCGTGACCGTGCGTCGCGTGGGCCTGAACCCGACGCGCACCGGGCTCTTCGAGGTCCTGCGCGACATGGGTGGCTCGCTCGTCCTCGAACCGAAGGGCGAGGAGATGGGCGAGCCGATCGGCGACCTGCACGCCGGCGCAGCCGATCTGCGGCAAGGGCGGCTCGGCGGGGAGCTCGTGGCGCGCACGATCGACGAGGTGCCGATCCTGTGCGCGCTGGCGGCGCGCGCGCACGGCACGACGCTCATCGAGGACGCGGCCGAGCTTCGCGTGAAGGAGAGCGATCGCATCGCGATGATGGCGCGCGTGCTGCGCGCGTTCGGCGTGACGTGTGAGGAGCGGCCGGACGGGCTCGCCGTCGAGGGCAAGCCGGAAGGCAAGCTCAAGGCCGCGGACATCGAGAGCGGCGGCGATCACCGCATCGCGATGGCCTCGTGTGTGCTCGGCCTCCTCGCGGATGGGCCCACGCGCGTGCGCGACGCCGACAACATCGCGACGAGCTTCCCGCGGTTCGTCGGCACGATGCGCGCGCTCGGGGCGCGGATCGAGGTGGAGTCGAGCGGAGGGACTCCATGAGCAGCGGAGGGCGGAAGGCCGTGCGCGTCGCGATCGACGGACCGGCCGGCGCGGGCAAAAGCACGGTCGCGCGCAGGCTCGCGGAGCGGCTCGGCTACCTGCTCCTCGACACGGGCGCGCTGTATCGCACGGTCGCGCTCGCGGCCGTGCGCGCGCCGATCCGCTGGGATGATCGCGAGGCACTCGGCGCGCTCGCCGAGGATCTCGTGGCCCGCAAGCGCATGGTGATCGAGCGCGCTGAGGGCGCGACGGGCGGCGGCAGCGGAATGCGGGTCCTGCTCGACGGCGACGACGTCTCGATGGCGATCCGCTCGCCCGAGGTGAGCCTCGGCGCGAGCCGCGTCTCGGCCGTCCCCGCGGTGCGCGCCGCGCTGCTCGACATGCAGCGCGGCCAAGGCGCCGAGGGCGGCGTGGTGCTCGAAGGTCGCGACATCGGCACGGTCGTCTTCCCGGACGCGGAGGTGAAGTTTTTCCTGACCGCCTCCCCCGAGGTCCGCGCGCGCAGGCGTTACGAAGAGCTCGTCGCGCAGGGCAAGTCCGCCACCTACGAGGACACATTCGCGGACGTCGAGCGCCGCGACAAAGCCGACACGGAGCGCCCCGTGGCGCCACTCCGGCAGGCCGACGACGCGACCGTCGTCGACTCGAGCCACAGGGATGTCGCCGAGCTCGTCGAGGAGATGGCGCTTGTCGTCGAAGCGCGCGAGCGCGCCGGCTGAGGTCTTCCGCCGCGCGTTCGTGCTCGGCCTCGGCGCGCTCGCCTTCGGTACGGCGGCGTGCGGCGGCGAGGTGCCGGCCCCGAAGGCACCGGCGCGCGGCAAGCGTGACGTCCTCGATCCGGCCGAGCTCTTCCCTGCCGATCTGGATCTCGTGCTGCGCGTGGATCTCGGCCGCATGCGCGCGCAGCTCGGCCCCTTGGCAGACGTGCTCTCCGCGCGCGTCGAGGAGGAGAGCGGCGGCGAGGAGGCGCTCGTCTCGCAGGCGATCGCGCGCGCCAAGGTCGTGTGGATCGGCCTGCGCGCCGCTGACGCCGAGGCCGGGGATCGTGTCCTCGTCATCGAGGGCGACGTGGAAGACGTGCGGCCCGATCCCAAGCTGTTCCGCCTCGTCGATCCTCCGATCGCGGACGACATCCAGAGCTGGGAGCGCACGGGGCCCCTCGGCCGCGCCACGACCGCGCGCATCCACACGTTCGCCGGTCGTATGATTCTGTTCGTCACGCCGGTCGAGGTGGACAGCGTCGAGCGCGTGCTCCGAAAGGGCCCAGACGAGCGCCGCCGGGATCCCGCAGCCGAGGGCCTCGTCAGCGCGGACCTGCGCGCGCGCCGCCTGCCGCCTTCGCTTGAACGGCGCTTCCCTTCCATCGCGTCGATCCTCGGCGGCCTCGAGCGCGCCCGCGCGAGCGCGGTGATGGTCGGTGACGCCTTGCGTGTCGACGCCGAGATCACGGCCGGCACGGGGCAAGCCGCGGGCAAAGCCGAGAACCTGCTCCGCGCGCTGCGCGAGGGTGGGCAGGGCAGCCGCTACGCCGCGCTCTTCGAAGAGATGCGGATCGAGCGTGTCGATCGCGCCGTGCGTGTGCGCTGGGACCTCTCTTCGGACGTCCTGCGCGCCCTGCTCGAAGGCAAGCTCGCGGCGCCAGAGAGGATGCAAGGCGAACCTTGAACGCTTACGCTCGGGGGCGATGGCCGACACGCTCGTAGATCCGATCGAGCCCGTCCCCCCGACCCAGCGTGATCCCGATGCGCTCGGGGCCGCGCCCGTCCCTGCGCCGGAAGACCCCGCGATCGCTCCGCCCGAACCTCCGCCCGAGCCTCTCCCCGAACCTCCGCCCGAGCCGCGCGCCGAGACGCCGCGCCCGAGGCCGCGTGGGCCGCGCTTCGTGCTCGTGGCCGTGGCCGCGATCTTCGTGGTCGCAGCGATCGCGGGCCTCCTGGTCTGGAACTTCGTCTTGCGGTACCGCCCCACGGCGCGCGCGCACGTGCCTGGCGGGACGAACATCGCGATCCGGCTCGAAGCCGCGGACCTCGTGCTCTTCGGCCCCGTGCGCGAGCATCTCTTGAACCTCGCGCTCGACGAAGGCAGCGGACCCGAGGTCTCCGCGCCGTCACGTCCTTCGCGCGCCACGCGCATCCACGAGCAGACAGGCGTGCGTTTGCCCGCGGACGTGCGCGAGGTCGTCGTCGCATCGATGGACGGCAAGAGCTGGGTCGCGCTCGTCGGCGGTCGTATCGAGCGCGGGCGGTTCGTCCAAGGACTCGCCGAGGTCGCGCGCGAGGAGGGGTGGGTCGGGTTTCGCCGAGAAGGCGAGCTCTTCGTGGGACCTTCGATCGTGATCGGACAGGCGGACGACGGGACGATCCTCGTCGGCACGGATCGATCGATCGTGGAAGCCGCGCTCCCCGCGACGGAAGTAGGACAGAAGCTCGGTTTGCCCGAGAAGGGCGCGGTCACGTTCGCGATCGCGCGGCAGGCATTCGAGGTCTTGTCGGGGGCGAACAAGATCTCGCCGCGCGCGGCCGTCCTCGGAACGGTCGAGCGAGCCACGGGCACGCTCGCGCTCAGCGGTTCGCCGGAGCTCGTCGTTCGTCTCGAACCAACGAAAGCCGCGGATGCGCCAAAGCTTGAAGAAGGCGCGCGTGCGCTGCTCGCGGATCTCGGGCTCGTGCTCTTGCTCCTGCCGGATGTCGCGGGCGAGAAAGAGGCGCTGCGCGCGACCACGCTGAAGCGCGACGGGGATGTCGTCGTGCTCCGCGCGCCGTGGCCGTACGAGGGGCTGGATCGGGCGACGGCGGAGCTCGCGGGGAAGCTCCGCGGCGCGGAAAACCCTGGCAAAAAGCCTTGATCGCGCGTGCCCCGGCCGAACGCCACGTGGCTGGCCAGGGCGGACAAAACGGACCCCTTGGGGGCATTGCATTGACAAGGGGCTGGCCTCGGACTAGACGGACCGCTCTCCCGGATCCGGCTCGATGCCCGACGTGTGCCCGAGGTTGGCTCAATTCGAGCCGCACGCTCGCGCGGCGCATCGCATCCGAGCTCCGGGAAATCCTAGGGAAGGACGGTTTCAAAAGACCAGATGGCTAGTAACGCGAACGTGGAGATGACGGGATCCGACATGGGATCCAGCATGGAGAGCTTCGCCGCGCTCTTCGAGCAGCGGGTCGAGTCCGATTTCGCGCGCGAGGGCGAGATCATCGCAGGAACGGTCGTTCAGGTCGGCCGTGACTCGGTGGTGGTCGACATCGGTGGCAAGAGCGAGGGCGTAATCCCGCTCCGAGAGTTCGCGGATGCCACAGGTCAGGTCGGCGTCAAGCCCGGCGACAAGGTGGACGTCTACATCGAGAGCCGCGAGAACGACGACGGCCTCGTCACCTTGTCGAAGGAAAAAGCCGACAAGATGAAGGTCTGGGATGAGATCTCGAACGCCTGCGAGGCGGACGAGCTCATCGAGGGCACCATCAGCCAGCGCGTGAAGGGCGGCCTCTCGGTCACCATCCGCGGCGGCGTGAAGGCGTTCCTCCCGGGGTCGCAGGTCGACCTCCGCCCGATCCGCAACTTGGACAAACTGATTGGCCAGACCTACAAGTTCAAGGTCATCAAGTTCAACAAGAAGCGGGGCAACATCGTCCTCTCCCGCCGCGTCCTGCTCGAGCGCGAGCGCGACGAGATGAAGCAGAAGACGCTCGAGACCCTCACCGAGGGCATGACCGTCAAGGGCACGATCAAGAACATCACCGAGTACGGTGCGTTCGTGGACCTCGGCGGCATCGACGGCCTGCTCCACATCACGGACATGAGCTGGGGCCGCGTGAACCACCCGAACGAGGTGTTCAACGTCGGCGACGAGGTCACCGTCAAGGTCCTCAAGTACAACCCCGAGACCGAGCGCGTCTCCCTGGGCCTCAAGCAGACCCAGGAGGATCCGTGGAACCACGCCGAGGAGGCCTACCCGGCTGGCAAGAAGGTCCGCGGCAAGGTCATGTCGATCACGGACTACGGCGCCTTCGTGGAGCTGGAGCCGGGCGTCGAGGGCCTGATCCACGTGAGCGAGATGAGCTGGACCAAGAAGGTCAAGCACCCGTCGAAGCTCCTCGAGGTCGGCCAGGAGATCGAGTGCCAGGTGCTCGAGGTCGACGCGCGCGCCAAGCGCATCAGCCTTGGTCTCAAGCAGCTCGAGCCCGATCCGTGGATGCTCTTCACGGACAAGTACCACCCCGGCGACAAGATCGCGGGCAAGGTCCGTTCGCTCACCGATTACGGCGTGTTCGTCGGGATCGAGGAGGGCGTCGACGGCATGGTCCACAAGAGCGACCTCTCGTGGTCGGTGCGCGTCAACAACCCGAGCGACCTCCACCACAAGGGCGACGACGTCGAGGCGATCATCCTCTCGATCAACCACGACGAGAAGAAGGTCTCCCTCGGCATCAAGCAGCTCTGGGACGACCCGTGGCCGACGATGCTCAGCGAGTTCGCGCCGGGCCGCGTGATCGACGAGTCCCAGGTGATCAGCATCGTCGAGTACGGCATCTTCGTGCGCCTGCGCGAGGGCGTCGAGGCGCTCATCTCGACGGGCGACATCCTTGAGCCCGAGGGCACGAAGATCAAGGTCGGCGACCTCGTGAAGGTCGAGATCTCGAGCGTCGACACGATCGAGCGCCGCCTCTTCGCGACGATGAAGAACATCGGCGTGGAGAAGCCGCAGCCTGCCGAGCGCCCGAAGCGCGTGAAGAGCGCGGGCGGCGGCGGCGCGACGGCCGAGGAGGAGAAGAGCGTGGCCGGAACGGTCGGCGATCTCATCCGTGAGAAGCTGGCCGGCAAGCTCGACCTCAAGAACAAGGCGAAGGACCAGGAGTAATCCTGCCCCTTCCCGGGTGACCGTTCGCGGCGCCTTCCCCTCGCGAGAGGGAGAGGCGCCGCGGGCGTTTTGTCCTTACGATCGGCGCATGACACGACGCCTCGTAGCGCCCGTCGTCCTCGCCGCGCTCCTCGCCGCGCTCCCGGCGCGCGCAGATCCCCCGGACAACCCCGATCCTTTTTTCGGCCGCGACAAGGCCCTGCACTTCGGCTTCTCGGCTGCGCTCGCGAGCGGCGCGTACGGCGCCTCCGCGCTGGCCGGGCTCGACGGGCGGGCGAACCGCGTCGCCGTCGGCATGGCCGTCGCGCTGGGTGCTGGGTACACGAAGGAAATCCTCGACGCCGCGGGGTTCGGCACGCCCTCGTGGAAGGATTTCGCCTGGGACCTCATCGGGACGGCGGTGGGTCTCGGCGTCTCGCTCGCCATCGATTACGCCCTTTCACCGTCCCCGACCGAGAAATCCGGTAGGCCAGCGCCCGCGCGTTGATCGCCACCGGCCGGAGCCGGTGCTAGCGTGCCGCGATCGATGGGCAATCCGCTCTGGGCGCCGTGGCGCATGGAGTACATCCTTTCGAAGAAGGGTGGATCCTGCGTGTTTTGCGGCATTGAGGCTGCTCCGCCGGAGGAGCTCCGCGCGCGGCTCGTGGTGTGTGACACGCCGCGCGCGTTTGTCGTGTTGAACCGCTACCCGTTCGCCGCGGCGCACTTGCTCGTCGTGCCGCACGCGCACGTCGACGCGCTGGAGAAGCTCTCGCACGAGGATCACCACGCCCTCTTCGACCTCGTGCGCGAGGCGACGGTGCGCCTGCGCGCGGCCGTGAAGCCCGAGGGGCTCAACGTGGGCTTGAACCTCGGCGCGGCTGCGGGCGCGGGAATCGCCGAGCACTTGCACGCGCACGTTGTCCCGCGCTGGAGCGGAGACACGAACTTCATGCCGGTGCTCGCCGACGTACGCGTCGTGCCGCAGGCCCTCGAAAAGACGCGCGACTACCTCGTGCCATTCTTCGCGGACCTGCCGGGCGTACGTTTGCCCGCGGCGAGCGAGGGAGCCGGAACCCCGTGAGCGAAGCGCCGCCGCCCATGTCCACCCTGCCCCCGGAGCGCAAGACTGCGCGCCGCATCTTCCTCGCCACGAGCGCGGTGCTCGTCGTCGCGCTCTGCATCGTCGCGCACGAGGTGATGCTGCCGTTCGTGCTGGCGCTCGTCGTCGCGTACGTGCTGACGCCCGCGGTGCTGCGCGTCGAGCGCATGCGCGTGCCGCGCTGGGCCGCGATCCTGCTCGTCTACGCGATGACGCTCGGCGTGATCGGCGGGTTCATCGGGATGATCGTCCCGCGCCTCGTCACCGAGGGGCAGGCGCTCGCGGCCGAGTGGCCGAACCTCACGCGCAAGGTGCGGAACGAGTGGCTGCCGGCGATCGACTCGCGCCTCACGCGCTGGTCGGGGCAACGCCCCGCGGAGGAAGCACAGGCCCCCACGCCCAACCCGAGCCCGGAGATAGGCCCAGGCGAGCCGAGCAAGGCCGACGCGCGCGCCGAGGAACGACCGCCGCTGCGGATCGTGAAGCGCGACGACGGCTCGTACGACGTCTTCGTGAGCGAGGACCTGCGCCTGCACGAGGTGCATGCCGGCACGTGGGAGGTCGTGAACCAGGAGCCGAAGCGGCTCTCGAGCGCAGGCCTCTTGCGCGAGGGGTTCGACAAGGGGCTGCTCTACCTGCGCCAGAACGCGACCGTCGTGTTGCAGGTCGGCCAGCGGATCGCAGGCGCGATCTCGCGCGGGATCTTCAACCTGTTCATGACGTTGATGCTCGCGGGGTACATCATCCTGACCCACGAGAAGATCCTCGCGTTCTTCCGCGATCTTTGGGATCCGACGTCGCACCACACGTTCCATCGGTTCATGCGGCGGCTCGATCGAGGCCTCTCCGGCGTCGTGCGCGGGCAGCTTCTCATCTGCCTCGTGAACGGCGTGCTCTCGGCGATCGGCTTCTGGCTCTTCCACCTGAAGTACTGGCCGATCCTGTCGATCCTCGCGGCCGTGATGTCACTCATCCCGATCTTCGGCTCGATCTTGAGCTCGGTCCCGGCCGTGCTGGTCGGCCTCACGCAGTCGCCCATGACGGCGGTCGGCGTGCTCGCGTGGATCGTGGGCATCCACCAGCTCGAAGCGAACTTCCTGAACCCGAAGATCATCGGCGACGCGGCGAAGATCCATCCGGTCCTCGTCGTCTTCTCGCTGCTCGTGGGCGAGCACTTCTTCCAGATCACGGGCGCGCTCTTCGCGGTGCCGTGCATGTCCATCGCCCAGACCATCTTCCTGCACTTCCGCGAGTCCACGATGGGCCTCTCCGATCCCATGGCGTCGCACCCGCCCACGGCGAAGGTGCGTCCGGACGTGAAGGAGACGCCACCCGAGCCCGAAGCAGGCGCCCCGAGCTGACGAAGTCGGGAGGGCCCGCGCTACTGTTTCCCGTGGCACGTGGTATGAAGCGCTCGCCTTGAAGACGTCCGACAAGCCGAAGAGCAACACCCAGGAGAAACCGAAGACCGCGGACAAGCCGAAGGCCGCGGCAAAGCCGGCGAGCCCGAAGGACGCGCGCGAAGCGCTCATCGCGTCCGCGCGCGACAAACAGGCCGCGCAGCCCGATCCGCTTCAGATGCTCGAGCCGAAGAAGCTCGCGGTCCGGATCGGCATCCCGCTCGCGATCGTCTGGATCATCGCGCTCTTCATCTCGGGCTGGGTCTCGAAGGTCGTCGCGCTCGTCGTCACGATCGCGGTCGCGGCGCTCGTCGTCTGGGTGGTCCGGTACGCGAAACGCTCGCGCGCCGTGGCGAACCTCGTGCGCGGGGCGGACACGCCGGAGGCGCGCAAGGAGGCGATCGAGAAGCTCGAGAGCGAGTTCGGCAAGGACGATCCCGCGGCCGTGTTCGCTCGCGCGCAGCTCGAACTGCAGGAGGATCCGAAGAAGGCGCTCGCGACGCTGGAGAGCATCAAGCTCGACCGCGTGATGCCGCCCGTCGCGGACGAGGCGCGGGCGCAGCGCGCGATGATCCACCTCGTGCTCGGCGAGACCGAGGCGGCGAAGGGCCTCGTCGACAAGATCGATCTCGGCCGGCACAAGGACGCGAAGAGCCGGGCCACGATCGCGGCGATCGTGGGTGAGGCGTGGGCGCGCGGCGGTCAGGCGAAGAAGGCCGTGGAGCTGCTCGACACGCTCGATCCGAACGACGCGACGTTCGCCGACATCAAGCCGCAGCTCCTGCGCTCACGCGCGTTCGCGTATGCGTGGACGAACGACACAAAGCGGATGAAGCAGATCCTGCGTCAGCTCTCGGCGATCAACCCGCAGTACCTCGCGTCGTTCATCACGAAGAAGAAGATCCCCGGCGGCGTGCCGCCGAAGGGCGTGCACCCGCTCCTCGAAAAAGAGGCATTCGAGATGATCTCGAAGAGCGGAATGATCCCGCGCAAGATGGAGTACCGCAGGTCGTAACCTCAGCGCCGCGCCCTCTCCCGCGCGGGAGAGGGCGAGGATGCGTTACGCCTTCAGGTATTGCTGGACCGTGCTCAGCAACGTCTCGATGCCGACAGGCTTGCGCAGGTAGCCGTTCGCGTGGATCTTCGCGGCCTGCTGCCGCAGGTTGCCGTCGGCGGAGATCACGATGACGGGGATGTCGGCGATCTTCGGATCGCTGCGCTGCTCGGTTCGGAAGATCCAGCCGTCCATGATCGGCATCATCAGGTCGAGCAGGATGAGCTGCGGGCGCACGCCTTCACGGAGCAGGTCGAGGGCCTGCTTTCCATTGCTCGCACCGCGCACCTCGTAGCCCTCTTCTTCGAGGATCTGCGCAATGGTCTCACGGATGTCGGGATCGTCCTCGACGACGAGAACGCCGCGCCTTCCCTGCTCGATCGTGCCCATGGTCCCCACCCGGCGAAGGCGTGCCACTCTACTGACCCGCTCACGGCATCGCCAGCCCCCGTCCTACCCCACGGAACGAATTATCGTACGTCGGTCAGCGTACAACGCACACCTGTGACGAGATTCTCAGCCATGACCCAGGCATGCACGTTTTGTCGGATTGCGGCCGGTGAGCTTCCGGCCCAGCTCGTGCTCGACGAACCCGAGGTCCTCGCGTTCCTCGATCGCAGCCCTCTGTTCCTGGGCCATTGCCTCGTCGTCCCCCGCGCCCACGTCTCGACGCTGCTCGACCTGCCCGCGCCCTCGATCGCTCCGCTCTTCGGAGCTGCCCAGCGCATCGCCCGTGCGATCGAGCCGGCGCTCTCGGCGGACGGCTCCTTCGTGGCGATGAACAACAAGGTCAGCCAGAGCGTGCCGCACCTGCACGTGCACGTGGTGCCGCGCCGCAAGAAGGATGGATTGCGGGGGTTCTTCTGGCCTCGCGCGAAATACGAGAGCGACGAAGCAATGGCGCGTGTCGCGGAGGCGCTACGTACGGCGCTGCGATCTCCCGCATAATGCGCGCATGAGTGACACCCCTCCCTCGTCCCGCCCACGCTCCCGCGTGCGCGAGGTGGCGAGGCTCTGGTTTGGCCTCGAAGCGCCTGTCGGTCGGCGCGCCTATCTGCTCACGGGCGTCACGTTGATGGCGCTCAAGTACGGCCTCGACACGCTCCTCGTGTATCTCGCGTCGGGCGTCTTGTGGTCGCCGCTCGCGTACCTGAGCCCGGCGCTCACGTTGCGTATGAAGAGCATTCCGGACGCGCCGTCGTGGCTCTTCGTGGTGCTCGCGGTCGCGACGCTACCGTTCTTGTGGATCGGGATCTCGATGAGCATCCGGCGCGCGGCGAACGCGGGCCTGTCGCCATGGTTCGGCCTCACGTTCCTCGTGCCGGCGCTGAACTACCTCGTGATGCTCGTGCTCGCAGGGCTCCCGGAGCGCGGGGACACGTGGAAGGCGGATCCGACGTCGCCTTACCGTGCAGGCGGGCCGCAGGAGAGGATCCAGACGAAGATCGAGGGCTCGCTGCGGAGCGCGCTCCTCGGCGTCGCAACAGCCGTCGCGGTGGGGCTCGGGATGGCGGGCCTCAGCGTGTACGCGCTGGATCTCTACGGCCTGTCGCTCTTCTTCGTGACGCCGTTCGTGATGGGCGCGGTGAGCTCGTTCCTCCTGAACCGGGAGGCGCCGCAGTCGCTCAAGCGCGCGGTCGCGGTCGCGTGTTTGTCCGTGGCGATCACGGGCGGGGCGATGCTGTTGTTCGCGCTGGAGGGGCTCGTATGCCTCTTGATGGCCGCGCCGATCGCGGGCGTGGTGGCGGTGATCGGCGCGATCCTGGGTCGCGCGATCGCGCTGCAGGCGAAGACGCCGCACACGCACGCGGCCGCCGCGGTGCTGGCGCTGCCGGGGCTCGTGGGCGCGGAGGCGGCGGTGGTGCAGCCGGATCTGCGCGAGGTGAAGACGGTGATCGAGGTGGACGCGCCGCCGGATCGCGTGTGGGAAAACGTCATCGGCTTCCGCGAGCTCGCGCCGCCTTCGGAATGGTTCTTCCACACGGGGATCGCCTACCCGGTGCGGGCGCGCCTCGAAGGCGAAGGCGTGGGCGCCGTGCGGTACTGCGAGTTCTCGACGGGCCCGTTCGTCGAGCCGATCACGGTCTGGGACAAACCGCACCGGCTCGCGTTCGACGTATCGAAGCAGCCGCACGCGATGAAGGAGTGGAGCCCGTTCCAGTACGTGCACGCGCCGCACCTCGACGGTAGTTTGAGGTCCAAGCGAGGGCAGTTCCTGCTGACGGAGCTGCCGGGCGGGCGGACGCGGCTCGAAGGGACGACGTGGTACGAGCTCGAAATGGCGCCGAACGTGTACTGGGCGTTCTGGTCCGACAGCGCGATCCACGCGATCCACACGCGCGTGCTGGAGCACGTGAAGAAGCTCAGCGAGACGAAGTGACGCCGCGCGGGCGGGCTACGCCTCGACCCCGATCCGCCCCGCGCCTCCATCCACGGTGATCCGCTGCCCCGTCGTGATCCGCGCCGTCGCGCCGGCGACGCCCACGACGGCCGGGATCCCATACTCGCGCGCGACCACCGCGCCGTGCGACATGCTCCCGCCCATCTCCATCACGAGCCCGCCCGCCGTCAAAAAGAGCGGCGTCCAGCCGGGATCCGTGGAGGGCGCGACCAGGATCTCGCCGGGCTCGATCTTCGCGCCCACCGGATCCAGCACCACGCGCGCCTTGCCCGTGACACGCCCCGCGGAGGCAGGCGTACCCGACAAACCTCCCTCGCCCGACGCGGCGGCGGCCATCGTCTCGGGCTCCATGCCGTCCGAGAGCAGGATCCGCGGGACGTGCTTGCGGCCGAGCTCCTGCGTGATCATGCGGCGGCGCTCGGCCACGAGCGCGCGGAGATCCGTGCCTCCGGTGACGGCGCGTAGCTCGCGCAGGTCGAGGAGGAACACGTCGTCCTCGGCGGCGAGCTTGCCTTCTTGCACGAGCAGCCGGCCCGCCTGAAGCAGCAGCGAGCGCGCGTGCGCGAGGATGCGCACGATCCCGAACTTCGGCGCCTCGCGCGCGCCGAGGAGCCTGCGTACGCGTGGCACCGCGAACCGCGCGACCTCGCCGCGCAGAGCGCCCTTTTCGCGCGCTCGCTCCACGAGCTCCTCCGCCTTTCGCTCCGCCTCGCGCGCGCCACGCTCGAAGGCCACGTCCGGCGGCGACGCATCGTCGCCGAGCGAGAGGTAGTTCGCGAGGCTGCCGAGGATGTGCGTCGGATCGTCACGCCAACGCGGCACACCGATATCGATCTCCGCGACGCCGCGCGCGCCCCAGCGCGCGAGGAACGCTCCGAGCTCGCGCTGGAGCACGGCCGGCAGGGATCGATCGGCGTAACGCTTCGCAAGCGCAGCCGGAGCCTCCTCGCCGAGCACACTCCGCGACGCGGGATCTGCGCCCACGCGGCGCGAGAGCGACCAGAGCTCGAGATCCATCTCCGTCGTCGGGTTGTTCGGGAGCGATCGGAGCAACGTGTGCACCTCGTCCTCGGTCATCAGGCCCGAGAGCGCGCGACGGAAGAGGTGCATGCTCACGAGCGCGCCGATGATGCTGGGGATCGCGGTGAAGAGGAAGGGACCGACGCCCTCCCGGATCATGCGCTCGACCGCGTCGAGATACGCGGAGGGCGGCGACCCTTCTGGCACCTCGCCCACCGCGATCGCGGCGTCGACCTTCGCGGAGATACGACCGGGCACGGCGTCAGGCTCCCGAAGGGCACGCGCGAGCGTGACGGGCGCGCGTGTTCGCGCGAGCGCGCGGAGCGCCGCACGCGCGATCCTCCAGCGGGGCGTCTCCACGACGCCGAGCCGCTCATCATCGAGGACCGCGCGAACGGCGACGCCGCTGCGCGCCTCCATCCTGGACAAGGCGAACGCGGCGACACGCCGACCGAGCGGATCTCGCAAGATCGCGGTGATGTCGAGGAAGAGCCGGCTCGCGCCCACGGCGTAGATGGGTGGACCGTCGAGCGGCTCGCCGTCCCACAAGCCGAGACCACGCGACGCGACGCCTGCGAACGCGCGCCAGAACTGCAGACCCATCGGCGTGAACGGCCGGAACACGCCCTGCGCCACGTTGAAGCTGAAGAGGACGCGGAGATCGCCGTCCTTCGACAGCGGGCCCACGGGGATCGGGAACAACGTGGTGATCGGGCGTGACTGCACGAGGAGGATCTTTCCTTCCGGATCGATCGCCCACTCGATGTCCTGCGGCGCGCCGTAATGCGCCTCGACGCGCGCGCCCATCGCCGCGAGCGCGCGCGCCTCCGCGTCGGAGATGCAAGCCTCCGCCGAGCCGTCCGCGCGCTCCTCGTGGCGCGTCCCTCCGCCCGGAAGCGCCTCGATCACGAGACGTTTGTCCCCGAGGCGGCGCGTGACGATCTCGCCCGTGTCGACGCGAACCTCCAGGTGATCGGGGTTCGTCGCGCCACTCACGACCGCCTCGCCGAGCCCCGGCGCCGCGTCGATCACGGCCTCGCGGCGCCGCCCCGTCACGGGGTTCGCCGTGAAGAGCACGCCCGCCGCGCGTGCATGCACGAGGCGCTGCACCACGACGGCGAGCGACACGTCGCGTGGATCGATCGACCGATCCGCGCGGTAGACGACGGCGCGCTCCGTGAAGAGAGATGCCCAGCAACGACGAACGGCGTCGAGCAAGGCTTCCTTGCCGAGCACGCCGAGGTAGGTGTCCTGTTGCCCAGCGAAGCTCGCGTCCGGCAGATCCTCGGCCGTGGCCGACGAACGCACGGCCACGGCCGCCCCGCCGAGCTCGACGTCGTACGCGCGGACGCACGCCTCGGCGATCGCATCGGGCACGGTCACGGACGAGAACGCCGCGCGAATCTCGCCCGCGAGCGCCGCGAGGCGGGCGCGATCGTTCGGTTCGGTGCCCGCGAGCGCATCGAGCTTCGGACCGATGTTCGCCGCTTCCGCCGCGACGCGGAAGGCGGACGTCGTCAGGACGAACCCCGGTGGGACCGGCACCCCGGCGCGGATCATTTCGCCGAGGTTCGCGGCTTTTCCGCCGGCGATGGGGAGCGAGGATCGATCGAGCGCCGAGAGCGGGAGCACCGTGCCTTCTGTCGTCATCGTCGGACCTCCTTCTTCGTCATCCTTTGCGCGGCCTCGCCCAGGATGACGAAGGCCCGCAGTACGAGCGCGCGCTCCTCGTCCGAGAGCGACGCCATCATGCTGATCTGCACATCCGTGCGGCGATCGAGGAACTCCGCCACGAGCCGCGCCGCGCGAGGGCTCCGCGTGACACGCCGCGCGCGCCGATCCTCGGGATCCCCCTCGCGAACCAGCAGCTTGCGCCGCACGAGCTGATCGACGAGGCGGCTCGTCGCCGAGGGCGAACGGCCGACGAGCTCCGCGAGCTCCTTCAACGTGCGCGGTACACCGTCTTCGAGCAGGAGGAGCACGCCGAGCTGCAGGAGCGTCAGCTCGACCTCGTCGAGCGAGGAAATCGCCCCGATCAGCAAGTCGCGCGCCGACGCCATCCGCGTGACGCGGATGCTCTCTCGCAGCGCTCGGCGGTCATCGGCTTTCATGTGCACGACTGGAATCGTTGCATCCATGCACATAATTTTGCCAGAAAAAAGCCACGCTCGATTCGTGCCGAGCGCGGCGAAAGGGAGCCCGTGCGCGGGCCGGGCTCCCTCGTCGAGCCTCAGAACTCGCAGTGGCCGGGCGTGCGCGGGAACGGGATGACGTCCCGGATGTTGCCCATGCCGGTGCAGAGCAGAACGAGGCGCTCGAAGCCGAGGCCAAAGCCCGCGTGCGGGGCCGTGCCGTACTTGCGGAGGTCGATGTAGAACGCGTAGTCCTCGGGCTTCAGGCCGGCCTCCTGCATGCGCTCGAGGAGCACGTCGTACCGCTCCTCGCGCTGGCTGCCGCCGATGATCTCGCCGATCTGCGGCACGAGCACGTCCATGTTGCGCACGGTCTTCTTGTCGTCGTTCAGGCGCATGTAGAACGCCGTGAACTCCTTCGGGTAGTCCGTGAGGATCACGGGGCGCTTGTGGTGCACCTCGGTCAGGTACCGCTCGTGCTCCGTCTGCAAGCTCGAACCCCACTTCGCCGGGTACTCGAACTTCTGGCCGGACTTCTCGAGGACCTCGATCGCATCGGTGTACGTCATGCGCGCGAACGGGCCCGCGACGATGTTCTGGAGGCTCTCCTTCAAGCCCTTCTGCACGAAGCTGTCGAGCAGGTGGACGTCCTCCTGGTTCTGCTCGAGCACGGCGCGGATGACGTGCTTCAAGAACTCCTCGGCGATGTACGCGTTGTGATCGAGATCCGCGAACGCCATCTCGGGCTCGATCATCCAGAACTCGGCGAGGTGGCGCGTGGTGTTCGAGTTCTCGGCGCGGAACGTGGGGCCGAACGTGTAGATGTTGCCGAGGGCCATCGCGTACGTCTCGCCCTCGAGCTGGCCGCTCACGGTGAGGCTCGTGCGGCGGCCGAAGAAGTCCTGCGCGTAGTCGACCTTGCCCTCGGGCGTGCGCGGGAGCTTGTCGAGGTCGAACGTCGTGACCTGGAACATCTCGCCCGCGCCTTCGGCGTCGTTCGCCGTGATGATCGGCGTCTGGACGTAGAAGAAGCCTCGCGCGTGGAAGAAGTCGTGCACGGCCATCGAAAGCGTATGGCGGATGCGCGTGACGGCGCCGAACGTGTTCGTGCGCGCTCGGAGGTGCGCGATCGTGCGCAGGTAGTCGAAGCCGTGGCGCTTCTTCTGCAGCGGGAAGTCCTCGGGCGAGAAGCCGTAGACGTGCACGCGCTCGGCCTTGATCTCGATCGCCTGCTCCTTGCCCTGGCTCGCGACGACGACCCCCTCGACACGCAAGCTCGAACCGGTGCCGAGCTTCTTCACCTCGGTCTCGTAGTTCTCGAGCGTGCCGTCCGCGATGATCTGCAGGTTCTTCAAGCAGGAGCCGTCGTTGATCTCCAGGAAGGAGAAGTTGTTCTTCGCGTCCCGGCGCGTGCGGACCCAACCACACACGCTCACGCGCTGACCAACGGGCGACTGCTTGAAAAGCTCCTGTACGCGATGGATCTGCATGGCCCTACCCCAAAGCACCGCAGTTGCGACGGCGCAAGGGGCTTGCCGGATCGAGGCTCAGCCGGTCTCGATCGGGAGGGCCGCGTCCCGCGCCCAGTCGCTCCAGGATCCCTCGTAGAGAGCGACGTCCTCACGGCCGAGGATCACGAGGGCGAGGAGATCGTGGCAGGCGGTGACGCCGGAGCCGCAGTAACAAACGACGCTCTTCGCATCGAGCGCGCCGAGCGCCCGGTACCGCGCAGCGAGCGCCTCGCGCGACAGGAAGGCCCCGCCAGGCGCCACGAGGTTCTCCACGAAAGGCGCACTCCGAGCGCCGGGGACGTGCCCGGCGCGCGCGTCGATCGGCTCGGATCGGCCCTCGTACCGCTCGCGAGCCCGCGCATCGAGGACGACGGACGCCGGCGCGCCGAGCGCAACGAGGCGAGCGACGTCGGCTTTGTCCACGACGGGCGCGCCGCCGGGCCGAAGCGCGAGCGGCGGCGCGGGCGTCACGCGAGGACGGTCCGTTTCAAGCGAATGCCCCGCCGCGATCCAGGCGCCGATGCCGCCGTCGAGGACCCGGCCGCCTCGATGCCCGAAGTAGCGGAGCAACCACCACATGCGCGCGGCGATCGCGCCGCCGGCATCGTCGTAGGCCACGACGATCGAATCTTCGGTGACCCCGAGGCGCGAGAGCAGCGCCGCGAAGGTCTGCAACGCGGGCAGCGGATGACGGCCGGGGCCTCGCGCCGGATCCCCCGCGAGCTCCGCATCGAGATCCACGAACGACGCGCCGGGGATGTGGCCCGCGTCGTACGCATCGACGCCGCGCTTGCCCGAGAGATACCAGCGCACGTCGACGACAACGACGCGCGGATCGGACGCATGCGCCGCGAGCCAATCCACCGTGACGAGCGGGCCTTCGGACATCGGCGTTTCTCCCCTAGAACGTACCCGACAAACCCACGCTCCCCGGCCCGATGTACGGCACGATCACCGGCGCGAGGTGCGCGTCCTTCTTCACCGCTTTTTTCCCACCCCCCGACGGCAAGAGCCAGAACGTGAGCGCGAGTGCGCCCATCACGCCGCCGCCGATCGCGAGGCCGAGGCCCACCGTCTGGAACGTCCGTCGCTCGTCGTCGCGCGCCTTGATCTGGCCATAGTCCGTCGCGGGCAAGCTCGTGCCCGGCTCGCGCAACGCCGCGAGGTCCTCGATCTCGCTCGTGCGTGAAGCCGCCGTGTAGAGAAGCACGCCGGAGGCAGCGCCGAACCCGACGGTCAAACCCGTCGCGATCCACGCGAACGTCCGGCCGCCGCCCTTCGTCGGCGAGAGCGCCACGCGCGCCACACTTCCACGCTGCACCGTGACGTTCGTGCTCGACGTCGCGCCGTCCACCTGCATCTCGACCTCGTGCTTGCCCGGCTCCACGGCGACACGCCCGTCGTCGTCGGGATCCACGGGCTTGTCGTCGACGAGCACGACGGCCGAGCCCGGCACGTCGCCGAGCGCGACGATCGCCTCCTGGGCAGGCACCGTGAGCGTCTTCGTGAGCGCGGTCGTCGCGAGATCCCCGAACTTGTCCTGCGCGACGATCGTGATGTCGAGCTTCGCCTTCGGCCGAATGAACGAAGGATCGAGCGTGCCGCGCAGAGGCCCGTCGGGCGAAGGCGCGAGTGGAAGATCAAACGAGCCTTCGATCGCGCTCGATCGAACCCGCGCGATCACCCGCAGCCACGGCGGCGCGACGCTCGCCGTCGCGGAGATCCGCACAGGCGCCCACGCCACCTCCGGCGCTTCGATCTCGAGGTCGGAGAGCTTCACGCCCGCCCGCTCGATCCGATCCTTCCGCGCGCTCTCCGCGGCCGTGCGGCAAGCGGCGCGCACCTTCGGCGACTGATCCCGCGCGACCTCGGGATCGTAGCCCGCCGCGATGATCGCCTTCGTGCACGCCTGCGCGCCCGCCGCCTCGCCCTTCGTGACCAGCGCGGCCTGCGTCTCCAAGAGGCCCGCCTCCACCGCGAGCGTCGGCGGGATCTCCGACTTCGGCAGCGTGTTCAGCGTGCGCAGCGCGTCCGCGAACGCGCCGCTCTCGACCTGCTCGCGCGCCCTCGCCACGACGCTCGCGAGATCCTCCCCTCGCGCCTCCGTCCCCGCAGCGCCGAGCGCCGCACACATCGACACCGCCACCGCGACTCGCCCGAGCCGAGCGCCCATGCTCCGCGTCCCGTTCTTCATGGCAAACCCTACTCCGCTCTGCGCAGATCCACCCGGACCGATGATGGTTTGCCCGGCTTGATCGTGACCGACAGGCTGCGCGACGCGCCGAGCTCGCTGTTGCGCAAGACCACCGAGTGCGGGCCCGGCGCGAGCGAGATCGGCGCGAGCGGCGTGGTCCCGACAGAACGCCCATCCACGGTCACGTCGGCCCAAGGCGAGACGGACACGACGAGCGTGCCCGGCTCGTTCGAGTTCGCCTCCTCGACGGCCGCGGACGCGGTCGACGTCGGCGCCGCCCCTTGCCCGCCTTGCCGCGGATTCACGGTCCGCGCGCCCGTCCCCAGCGCCACCGTCGCCGTCGGCGTGGACGAGGTCGCGCCCGAAGCCGAGGTCGTCGGCTGCGCGTCGGGCTCCGCCGTGCTCGGCGCAGCCGCGATCGACGCCGTCGGCGCAGGCGCGACCGCGGACGGCGACGCCGACGCGGCGGAGGCATCCGTGCGTGGCCCCGATGCGCTCTGCGAGAGCACGAAAAACGCCGCGACGCCGCCGAGGATCGTGAAGCCCGCGAGCGCGAGCACGGGCAGGACCATCGAGCGACGCCCGCTCGCCTGCAAGCTCGACGGCGCGCCCGCGTCCGCGAAGCTCGCGACGTTCGTCACGCCGAGGCCGCCGCTCGTCGGGTTCGATCCGGGCGACGATCCCGGCGCGCCCATCGTCGAGAGGTGATGCCCGGACGTCGAGATACGCCCCGCGTTGGTCCCGGGTTGGGCCGCGCTCCCGTACGTGCCGTACGAGGGTTGCCCCGGCGCATCCGACGAGCGCGTCGTCTCCACGGGAAATGCGCTCGGCCGCTGCGCGCCCGTGCCGAGCTGCATGCTCCACTCTTGCGGCCGCTTCGCTTGCCCCGTGCCCGGCGCGTTTGATCCGCCGGCAGGCGCGCCCGCCACCTGCTCGACGCGCGCGCGAAGCTCGGCTTGTGCTTCCTTCACGGCCGCCGGCCCGAGCGCGCGCAAGGCCTCGTCCATCAAATACGCGAGCTCACTGCCGTCCGCGATGCGACGGCGTGGATCGAGCTCCGTCGCGCGATCGATCGCGTGCGCGAGCGCGTCGGGCACGCCCGGCATGATCTCGTGCACGCGCGCGACCGGCTCGCTCGCGATCATCATGAGGAGCTGCGTCTGCGTCTCGGCTTTGCGCAGCCTGCGCCCGAGGAGCCCCTCGAAGAGCGTGATGCCGAGCGCGAACACGTCCGCGCGCCCGTCGAAGGGCTCGCCGCGCGCCTGCTCGGGCGGCATGTACGGGAGTTTGCCCTTGAACACGCCGGTCTCGGTCTTCTCGCCGCCGAGGCCCGAGATGCGCGCCACGCCGAAGTCGGAGAGCCGCACGCGGCCGTCGCGCGCGACGAGGATGTTCGACGGCGTCACGTCGCGATGCACCACCCCGACGTTGTTGCCGTTCTCGTCGCACATGCCGTGCACGGCCTCGAGCGCGCGCGCGACCTCGCGGCCGATGTACGCGACCGTCGCGGGCGCGAGCGTGCCCGTGCGCTTGAAGATGCGATCGAGCGCGGCGCCGTCGACGAACTCGAGCACGAGGTAGAGCCCGCCCTCGGCGTTGCCGAGCTCGATCAGGCGCACGACGTTCGGGTGATCGAGGCGCGCGATCACCTGCGCCTCGGCGACGAACGAGTCGGTCGCGATGTCGCCGATGTCGCCCGCGGCGAGCAGGCGCTTGACCGCGACGCGGCGGCGGAAGTTGCGCGGCCCTTCCTCCTCGGCGAGCCAGACCTCTCCCATCGCGCCCTTGCCGAGCATGCGGATGAGGCGGTACTTGCCTGCGAACAGAGGCTGGGAGCCAATGGAGCCGATGCTCATACGCGCCTCAAGGTGCCGCCGGGGGCTCGGGCTCGGGTAGGATGGCCATGCGGATCGTGGCCGACGTCTCGTCCGTCTCGAGCCAGCCGACGAAGAGCTTGCCCGAGGTGAGGACCGCATGGAGCGCGCCGATGGTGCGCGTCGAGAGGCGCGGAATCGAAGCCACGCGTGTCGTCGCGGCGCTCGCCGGATCCACGAGGTAGACCACGAGCTCGGGCGCATCGACGGCCTCGCCGGGCGTCACGAGGATCGGCTTTGCGCCTTGCCGTCCGATCCACACGGGGCGCGGCGTATCGCGCAGGCCCGGCAGCGCGCCGATCGAGGTCTCGGCCGGCGGCATGGGATCCCCGATCGCGGGCGCCGCGACCGTGCGCAGCGCGGCTGGCCCCGACACGGGATCCGTCGGCTGTTTGTCCCCCAAGCGCGCCGAGGGCTCGATGTACGTGAGCGACGTGTCGTCGGCCGCGACCGGCACCGCGAGGCGACCGAGCTTCACCTCCGCCTCGCCGCCGCCGTCCGGTAGCAGCACCGCGCTCGGCCGCTCGTTGTCGAGGATCCACCACGCGCCCGTGCTCGTGCCGAACCCGCCGAGGACCCCCACGGCGACGGGCAAATTCGCGCGGGCCGGGTGGTACGTGGGATCGGGCGAGAAGAGTGTCCCGTCCTCCTGCATCGAGAAGATCGCGAGCTCCGCGATCGTCTCGAGGTTGTTGTCGATGGTCGTGGTCCGTGATCGGACGTAGCCGAGCTCGACACGATTGCTGCGGTGAAGGAGCTTCGGGAAGCTCACCGCGCCGTAGCCCACGGTCGCGAGGCGCTCCTCCTTGGCCCACGCGGATTCGAACGCGGCCGGTTGATCCTCGCGCCCCTCCGGCGGCAGATCGACGCGGTACGTGACGAGGCGCGGCTCGACCGAGGGATCCTCCGGGAGCGAGGGCGAGCTGATCGCCACGAGCACGCGATCCCCGCTCACGGGCAGGACGTCGAAGTAGGGTTCGAGCGAATCGCTGTCCGCGACGAAGCGGCCCACGATGTCCATGCGCGGGCTCACGGCGCCCGCGGGCGTGACGCGCGCGCCCACGAAGCGCTGCCCGTCATCGGAGTACGCGTACGTCTCCCACACGACGAGCACGCCCGACGCTTGCGGCACCACGCGCATGTCCGAGCCACGCAGGTAAGGGACGGTGCCGACGGTGACGGGCACGGGCGTGCCCGGCAGCGCGCAGACGCCGTGGATGCAGTCGTATCCCTCGGGGCAAGCGCCGTCCTCTGCGCAGAGCGCCGGCATCTCCCCGAACGAAGGTTCCCCGCAACCTGCCCCGAACATCCCGAGCGCGGCCACCATCACGCCCGAAAGAACCCGTCCCCTCGATCCCCTCAAGGTGCCCCCTGCCCTTCCGCCTTCTCGACCTGCGGCCCTCCGACCGGCCGCGAGAGACCCCGCACGTGGCTCGCTCGACCGAGGAGCATCCCCATGCCCTCGCGACGCAGATCCGACACGCCGATCCAGAGGTCCATGTTCGACTCGTAGAACTCGGTCCACGCGACGTACGCCTTGTCGCCGAGCCCATACGCGCGCGACGAGAAGATCGATCCGGTGCTCGTGCGCGGCACGCTCGCCACGATCCGCAGCGGCTCCGTCGGCGAGCGCCACGCGACGTCGACCGTCGGAAGCATCGGATCACGCGACACCGGCGCGACGAGCGCGCCTCCCTCGAACGGCGTGCCCACGAAGGGCGTCGTCGTCTCCGGCATCGTGAAGCCCTTGTCCTCCGTGGGCATGCCCATCGCCGGGGTGAACACGTAGCTCACCGCGAACGCCGCGTTCGCCGGATCGTAGTCGCCGCGCCGCATCGCGAAGACGCCGTCTTTCCAGCCGAAGAGCGGCTCGTCGGTCGTCGGCGCGAAGGTCGTCATCGAGACCATGCCGTCCATCGCGGTCGCGGGATCCAGCGTCGAGAGCGCGTAGCTCTCGAAGCCCACGCGCACCGTGAGCACGCCGCCGTCGTCGCGGAAGAGCTGGCAGTCGCCGGAGAGCGGCGGCACGTCGGGCGGCAGGCTCGCCGACGCCTTCCACGTGGGGTTCCAGAGCGAGCCTTGCCGTTCGAGGTGCAGCACCTCGACACGCCCGCCGCCGGAAGGCACGGTCCACGCGATGTTCAGCGTCGTCCCGTCGATCGCGGCGCCGACGTATGGAGGCTCCACGCCGCCGAGGAACGGCGTCGTCGTGGAGAAGAGCTTCTCCACCGCGGGCGTCGATCCGCTCGCCGACGTGCGCTCGATCCCGAGCAGCTCGAGCGTCGTCTCGTCGGAATCGACGTTCGGGAACCGCACGAGCACCACGCCGTAACGACCGTCCGGCAGCGGCACCACGGCCGAGGAGATCACCGCGCCGCCGTACGTGTAGATCGCGCGCGGCTCGGACACGTTGCCGTCGGGCGCGACGTGGATCTCGTAGATCCCGCGCGCGCCCGGGGTGAAGCCGTCGTTCACGAGGAGCGTCGCGCCCCCGCCCGGGGCCGAGAGCCAGAACATCTCGGGCGGGTTGATCCAGGCGACGCGCTTTGGCCTGCGGCTCGTGGGGCTCGCGCCGTCACGCACGCAGACCGTGGCCTGGCACGAATACCCTTCCGGGCAAAGCCCACCTGTGCCGCACGCGAACGGCACATCGCCGAGCTCGGGCGTGCAGCCCGCGCCGAGGAGCGCTGAAAGGACCCAAACGTAGCGGGCCGTCCGCCCGATCATGCGAGCAGTCTACCCCCGGACCCGGCCGATTTGCGTCGGAAATGCGCGCTGTCTGGCTCAGCCTTCGTGCGCGCCGCCGGACGCGGGGGCAGCGGAAGCAGGCTGCTTCGGCCCGCCCGCCTCGCGTTGTGGCCCATCGAGGTGGGGAAACCACTCGAAAAACTGGTGCAAATGGGCGTGCCTCGCGGGCTCGATGTACTCGAAGACCACGCCCCGATCGTTGATCTCCCAAAATTCGTTGGTGGTCACGGCGAGCATCTCGTTTTTGATCGAGCGCAGCCGATCGGGCCGCTCGTCGCGCATGTCGCGATGGATCCGCCGCGCCAGATCGATCTCGCCCTTCTGCAGGTAGTACGTCGCGAGCTTGACCTGGGCCTTGCGCACGCCGCGGAGCGACTGCTCCTGCTGCGCGACCTCCGCCTCCTTGTCGACCTCGAGGAAGTTGTGCAGGAGCTCGTCGCGCACGTCCGCGCCGAGATCGTAGGCGAGCTCGTTCAGCGCGCAGAGGTCGAAGGCCACCGTCTCGGTGACGAACGCGAGCTTCATCGCGTGCGCCGTCTGCGCGTAGTACTTGAAATGCCCCGCGATCCGGAGCGCCTCGTCGCCCCATCCTTGCGAGAGGATCTTCTCGCCGAGGTAGCGGTACTGGTTCAGGCAGTTGTAGGCCGCGGGCACGTCCCGCGCGTTCAGCGCGCGGCGCATGTACGTGTTGAAGAACTTGATCACCGTCGCGAGCGCGGCCCGGTCCTCCGCCGCGAGCGCCGCGAGCCCGATGTACCGCGTGCCGATCGCGATGCGGTTGACGATGTCGGGCATCTCCGTGAGCGCCTCGCGGAAGACCATCAAGAACTGCCGCAGCGCCTTGTATTCGAGCCAGGTGCGATCGCTCTGGAGCTTGCCGAGCGCGACCTCGTTCATGCTCACGAAGTCCGCGTCCTTGAGCAGCCGCCCGCGGATCGAAAACCAGCGATCGTCGAGCTCGCTCTTGTGCGGCATGTACGCGACCACGAGGTCGCAGATCGCGTCGACCGTGTTCGAGGCGATCCCCTTGTCCTTCTGCTCGATCGCGTTGAGCCCGATGTCGGCGAGGTGTTCGAGCGCCGAGAGCGCGGTCATGCGCCGGCCGTCGACCTCCTCCTCCGACTCGCCGCGTGAGCGCCGGAGCGCCTGCGCCACGCCGCCTCGTCGGATGCGCTCGACGATCTTGTCGGGTTCGAGGAAGTCGAAGACGTAATTGAAGTACGGCGCCATCACGAGCAGGCTCAGCGTGAGCAGCACGATCGAGCCGATCACGCCGAAGCGCGGGACGAAGGAGTGCGCCGGATCGGCCGCCTGCCGGATCGCGTAGTTCACCCAGAGCGAGAAGACCGCCGAGACCACGAAGAACGCGATCACCGCGCGGTTCGTACGGTCCCGGAAAAACATGTCCGTGATGCGCGGCGTGTACCGCGTCGCCGCGAGCTGCACGATGATCGACGCGACCGTGATGACGATCCCGAGGATCGCCGCGATCACCTCGCCCGTGCCGCCCATGATCCGGCTCGCGTCGTCGGGCGACATCTCGCCGAAGAGCGCGGTCACGCCGCCGGGCTGCGCGTGCGAAAGATCGAAGAGCCGGAGCGCGACGAACGCCGTCACGCTGACGATCGCGAGGATCGACAGCGGGTAGAGCCACAAGCTGTTCGAGAGCGCGAGGCGAGCTTTGCGCACGAGCCTCCTCGAAAGGACGAGAGCGCGGCTACGGGCTCTCGCCGCCCTCGAGGTCCTCGGCCAGGTAGCTCAGGATGACCTCGTCGAGCGATTTTTCGCTGATGAGATCTTCCCCGAAGATCGAGGTTCCCTGCGCGGGACGCGCGGTCGCGAAGATGGCCGGGGGGCGCGTTTGCGCGTATCGACCCGCCGACGACGACGGCGACGACGCGGGCTCCGGCGTGCCGAGCGCGCGGTAGACGCCCGCCGTGAAGAGCGCGCCGCCCTTCTTGATCGACGCGGGCGGTGGCGGGACGTCCTGCGTCTGCTGCACGAACGCCGGCGTTTCAGGCGCCTTCGTCTGCTGCTCGAGCGCCGCGAGCTGCAGATCGATCTCCGCGCTCGACGGCACCGCGGCCTGCGACGCGGGCGGTTTTCCGCGGAGCGCGGCCTGCAGATCCGCCGCGTTCATGAGCACGGAGGGGCGCTGCGGCAGCGCCGGGTTGTAGCTCGGCGGAGGCGCAGGCTCGGGCGGCGGCGCGGGCGCAGGCGCGGGCGCAGCGGCGGCCGGCGCAGGCGCAGGGGCGGGGGCCGCCGCCTCCACCTTGTCCTCGAAAATGTGGTCGAACTGCCCGTCTCGCAAAGCGACGAACATCGCTTTGTGCTGATCCTTCATCAGCTGACGGACCGTCTCCTGCACGTTCGCCTCGTTGAGGTGCTCCGCGTAGGAGGTCTTCAGGGTCTTCAGGATGCGCCCGCCGTCCGCAAAAAGATGCGTGATCACGTGCGGGTGACGGTGCCCCGAGTCTTCCGTTTGAATATGGAAGACACGCCCCTTGTGCTTGACGTTGTTGTTGAAGCCGAGAAGCGGTGAGATGACTTTCACGGCGATCGATGAGGCTCCTGAAGGCCCGAACAGAACCTACCATAGGGGCCGCCGATGCGACCAGGAAACGACGTGTAGATCGACACGACCGCTGGAATCCTGCGCGCCCACGGGCGCCATTCTTCTGGCTTGTCGAACTTCGTCACGGAAGACATCGCTCGAACTCGTCGGCGTTGTTCGCGCGCATCGCGCACTCGGCCTCGTCGACAGTGAGGTAGGTCGGGCAGCGAGCGAACGTGGGATCCGTGGAGGCGAGCGTCCGCGCCTGCGCCTTGCGCGTGGCGAGCTCGGAGGCCGGCGGCTTCTCGTCGATCGCGTGGATGATGTGCTCCACGTAACGGTCGAGCAGCGCCGCGCACGCGTCCGGGGAAGGATGCGCCGAAAGAGAGCGACGGACCGGCTTCGACACGACGAACCCCACGACGAGGAGCACGATCCCGAGCGTCGTGATCACCTCGGCGCGGGTCGCCGGTTTGCTCATTCGAGACACCGATCGACCTGCTCGGCCGTCGTGGCCTTGCGCACGCACTCCATCGCGCGCTGCGTGATCCGGCGGCCGACGCACTTGCTGACGAGCTCTTCCCCGCGCGCGGCGCGAACGGCGGCCGTCCTCTTCTGCACCTCGGCCGGGTCCGTCACGTTCTGCGAGGCGAGCTCGATCGCGGCGCTCTTGTCGAGGATCTCGTCGCACTCGGCGCGCGTCGCCGGGCGACCACACCCGACCCCGACGAACCCGAGCGCGAGCATCAGGGAGGCCCCGGCGAGGCCCCTCCTCGCGCTCGAACCACCCTGCTCCGTTACCCGCTGGCCCATGGCGTCGAGACCTTGGCGTGCCTCCGCCCGAGGCGCAACCTCGCCGCGCGAGGGGGCACGGCCTCGTACAGAGGTGCTGTCGAATTCTGGACGCTTGGATGGGCCTTGCTAAGCTCGATCCGTGAGCAAGGCGAAGGACAACCCAGCTTCCTTCGCGCCCGCAGGAGCGGGGAAGACGGCCAAGCCAAAGGCGCCGCGCCGCACCTCGCGCGAGCGCGAGCGCGAGCGCGAGCCGAAGGCGGACGTCGCCGCTGCCGTCGCGAAAGAGCCCTCCGCGCGCCGCGAGCGCGCCAAGGCCCCGGCGAAGAAGCGCCCCGCGCGGCCGAAATCCGTGCTCGCCGAGGACATGCTCCGCCGCGCGCTCGAAGCGCCGACGCCGCGCTCCCGCGCGCTCTGGGCCCGCCGCGGCCTCGCGACCCGCGCGCAGCTCGATCGCACGACGCAGGCCATGCTGCTCCGCCAGCTCTACCTCGCCTACTACGAGGAGGGCCGCTTCCCGCAGGCCGCCGCGATCGCCGAGCAAGCGCTGACGCTCGACGTCTTGCCCGACGTCGCCCACCAAGACGCGGCGCGCGCCAAACAGGCCCTCGGCGACGTCGAGGGCGCGGCCGCGCACCTGCGCCTCGCCGCGCGCATCGGCCCCGCGAGCCGCAAGGCGTTCCACTACTGGACCCTTGGCAGCCTTTTTTATCTGCATCACCGCTTCGCCGAGGCGATCGCCGCGATGTCGCGCGCCGCGCGCTGGGGCACGACGGACAAGCCCCTCTACCAGGGGCACCTCGCGCTCTCGCGGCTCGCGCTCGGGCAGGACGTCGATGGGATCGGCGATCTCATCGAGCGGCTCGCCGTCGCGCCCGCGGGCAACGGCTACGGCCGCTTCGTGCTCGGCCTGCTGGCCTTGCATGCTGGCCGACCGGACGACGCCCGCCGCTGGCTCGAGGCCTTCGTCGAACGCACCACGTCCGGCCGAAGGGCCGCCGCCATCGCGCTCCGCGACGAGGTCGAGGCGGCCCGCCAGGCCCTCGCTCGCCTGCCGGCCGACTGACGCGGACGTTGCTCGCGGTTCGGGCCGAGTGCCCGACCCTTTGGTAACATACGCGCCGTGCGACCCGCCTTCCGACGTGCTCAACCTCCTCTCCTCGCGCCTCGATCGCTCGCGCCGCTCGCCCTCGCCGTGCTCGCGCTCGGGGTGCTCTTGCTCTCGCCCTCCGCGGCTCTCGCGGCGGAGGACAGCCGCGATCTCTTCACGCGCTTGCGCGAGGACTACGGCCTCGTCGGTGGCGCCGTGGGTGCGTTCGCCGGCGGCCTCCTGACGTGCCTCACGCCCTGCGTCTACCCGATGATCGCGATCACGGTCAGCGTCTTCGGGGCCAAGCAGGCGTCGAGCCGAAAGCAGGCCGTTCTGCTCTCGCTCTCGTTCGTCATGGGCATCGCGGTCCTCTTCACCACGCTGCTCGTCGGCGCGGCGCTCACGGGCAACCTCTTCGGCGCGGCGCTCCAGAAGTGGTGGGTCAACGTCGGGATCGCGATCGTGATGGGCGCGATGGCCGCGTCGATGTTCGGCGCCTTCGAGCTCACGCTTCCCGAAGGCTTGATGCAGCGGCTCTCCAGCGTCGGCGGCGTCGGGTATGGCGGCGCGTTCGTGCTTGGCCTCGTGAGCAGCCTCATCGCCGCGCCGTGCACGGGCCCCGTGCTCACCGGCGTGATCCTCTGGATCGGCAAGACGCAGAGCGTGCTGCTCGGCGCGCTCGTGGGCTTCTGCTACGCGCTCGGCCTCGGCCTGCCCTTCTTCCTCGTCGGCGCGTTCGCCGTTGGCCTGCCGAAGGGTGGCAAGTGGATGGTCGCCGTGAAGTCGTTCTTCGGCACCGTCCTGCTCGTCTGCGCGCTCTACTTCCTGCGCTACGCCATCCCGGCGATGACCAAGGTGGCACGGCATGACACGATGTTCATGGTCGCGGGCGCCGGTGCGATCCTGTTCGGGATCCTGCTCGGCGCGGTGCACCTCGACTGGAGCGACGGCGGCCTCGGCGTGAAGATCCGCAAGGCGCTCGGCATCACGGCCGCGACGGCCGGTGGCTTCATCCTCTGGATCAGCATCGAGCTGCCGCCCGAGATGCCGCACGTCGTGGCGACGGCGGAGGCGGCGGCCGGCAAGCAGCTCCTCACGTGGGAGCACTCCGAGAAGGAGGCGATGGAGAGGGCGCAGCGTGAAAAGCGGCCGCTGATGGTCGATTTCACGGCCGACTGGTGCGGTGCTTGCAAAGAGTTCACGAAGCACACCTTCTCCGATCCGCGCGTCATGGAAAAGGCGGGCAACTTCGTCGCGGTCAAGGTCGACGCGACCAACGACGAGGATCCCGCGGTGGAGCAGGTGAAGGGCAAGTACAAGGTGGTTGGGCTTCCGACGGTCGTCATCTACGACTCGACCGGCAAGGAGCGGCAGCGGTTCACCGAGTTCGTCCCTGCCGACAAGTTCCTCAAGGCCCTCGAAGGCATCGACTGACGGACGCGCCCACGCCACCTCGCATCCTCTCCCGTCGCGAGGTCCGTCATGCCTATCGTCGTCCGACTTCTCTCCCTCTTCGTCCCGCTCCTCCTCCTCCTCGTCTCTGGCTGCTCCGGCGGTGAGCCCCGCCGGGGCCACCTCGTCGTCGGCGTCACGAGTGATCTCCGTGTCGGCGTCGACGTCCTGCGCTTGCACGTGATCCGCAAGGTCAACGGCGCCGTCGTCCGCGACGAGGAGCTCTTCTCCGACGGCGCGTCTCCCTTTCAGATCCCCCTCGAGATCGGCTTCTCGGACCTCGAAGACGGCGACGACGTCGACGTCGAGATCGAGGCCTTCGGCGGCACGAGCTTGCCGCTCGTCGTCCGGACCGCGGGCAGCACGATCCGCGCGGGCCGCACGCTCCTCTTGCGGGTCGACCTCGCGGCCGCGTGTGCCGGCTCGATGGCGCCGAGCTGCGAGGCGCCGCAGACGTGCACCGGCGGCGTCTGCGGCGCTTCGTACGTGAACCCCGCGATGCTCGAGGACTACAACGCCGGCTGGTCCAAGGGAAAGGCGGACATCTGCAAGCCGAACGATGGCCCGCCGACGCTGCTCGTGGGCAAGGGCCAGGCGGATTATCTGCCGACGAGCGACTACGACCTCGCGCAGATCGAGGCCGGCCCGCAGGGCGGCCATCACATCTGGATCGCGCTGCGCATGAAGAACCTGCGCCAGTCCGGGAGCATCACGACGCTGACGGGCCACGTCGACGAGCTCGACCTCGACATCAACCCGTTCACCGTGATCTTCACGTTCGACCCCGACGAGGGCGGGTTCTGCAAGCTCTACGGCCTGCGCTTCCAGATCGACGGCGGCACGGACATCGAGCAGCTCCTCGGCAAGACGCTGCTCGTGAAGGCCAGCGTGAAGGACAAGGACGGCGACGTCGGCACGGCCGAGCGCTGGGTGAAGTTGTCCTCGGACATCCTCTGATCAGCGCGTCGCCGCCGCGTCCTCCCCGAGCCGCGCCGCCTTCCACCGCGACCAGAAGCCCCCCGTCAGCACGTCGAGCGTGCTCTCCGCCTCCAGCACCACCAGCGTCGCGCGCGTCCGCGCCTCCGGATCAAGCGCTTCGTCGTCTCGCTCCACGCACGCGCGTTGCCACGTGAAGAGCGCTTCGAGGACACGCGCTTCGAGCTTGTGCCTCGTGGCGGCGCGCTCCTCACGCAGCCGCTCGAGCGCGACCTCCTCGTCGGCGAAGACCAGCCGATCGAGGCGGAACGTCGCGCGTGCTTCGAGCCACAGGCTCGATCCGCCGGACGCCGTCACGCGATCCGGATCGTACTCCGTCGGCGCGAGCGCGCGTGCTTCGTCGAGCAGGCGCGTCACGCGCAGCCGAAGCTCGGGCAGGAGGGCGGACGCGCGTGCCCGGGACGCCACGCGATCGACGCGCGCGACGTGCTCTTCGAGGCGCGCATGTTCGATCGCCGCCGACACGACGGCGCGCGCGACGGACGGCGAGAGCACGAGCCGCGGCGCTTCCCGTGGCGCCACCGCCTCGGCCGCCGGTGCGGCGGAAGGCGCGGGCTCCGGCGCGGGCGCGACCGGATCCACGCTCGTCGCCTTGGAGACGCGGCCTCGCGCGCGCCGTGCCCCCGCAGGCTCGGCGATCCTTTCGATCGGGACCCCCACGAGCACCATCGCGCCGAGATCGTTTCTCCCCTCGTCGCGACGCACGAACGACGCCTGCAACGAGACCCACAACGATCCCCGCGACGCGCCGTCGCTCCAGAGTTCGTGCATCGAGGCGTCGTCGAGATCCGTGACCGCGTGGAACGCCCAGTCGTCGTCCGGCAACGTCGACGCGGCGTGCGCCGGCGTCACGTGGAGAAGCACGGCGAGCGCGGCGGCGAGGGCCAGGGGAATGGAGAACCGTACTTCAGAGCCAACTCGTTGGACCATGCGCGTACATCGACGCGAGACGCGACGAGTTGCGCACGATCCGACGATTTGTCGTCGCGACCTACCGTTCGCGGGGTCCGGGACGAACCTGCTCGCTCGCGCCGCCGCGAGGCAGCTCGCTCGCGCCGCCGCGCGCAGGCGTGCTCGACCTCGACGCCTCGGCGGGCGCGCCGCGGTCGCCGAAATCGAGCGTGGGCCATCGAGCGCCGATCGCCTCGATCCGCCCGGCCGCGCCCTGCTGCGCGGGGGCCATGGTGCCCGTGAGGATCGGCCCGAGCATCGCCTCAATCTCGGCGGGTGCGGGCGCCCCGGCCGTCGCGCGCACCGGCGCTGCGGCTGCGACACCGGCCGGGCCGTGTGCGCCTCGCTCGGGCGTCCATCGCGCGACGCGCGTCGAGACCGACGTCGTGGGCTCGCTGCGCGACGTCATCACCTCGGCGCCGATCGCGAAGGGCTCGAACATGCCGTGCGCGAGCCAGCCGATGCTCACGCGCACGTTGGACCCGTGCTGCAAGTTGCGGAGGTAGGCGTCGCCGAAGAGCGCGTCGATGCGCAGGTCCCGTTGCTCGATGATCGGACCATCCCAGCTCGGGGTGACTTGCACCATGCGCACCACGAGCGCGCCGTCCGTATGCCGCGACCGCGCGCGCGCGAGGCTCAGGGGTCGCACCTCCCAGTAGAGGTAGATCGTCGCGGGATCGACGGCGATGGCCACGATCTCGTCGACGTCGTAGCGCTCGGGCAGCGGCAGCTCCTCGATGGCATCCGCCTCGGGCGCCGACCACGCAGGCGCTTCGGCTTCCGCTTCTGCCGCTGCCTCCGTGACCGCAGCCGCCTCCGCGACCGCTTCCGCGACCGCTTCCGCCTCCGCGACCGCAACCGGCGCCGCTTCCGCTTCCGCTTCCGCTTCCGCAGCCGCTTCCGCGACCGGCACCGCTTCCGGCACCGCTTCCGCTTCCGCGACCGCTTCCGCAACCGGCGCCGCTTCCGCCGCGACCTCGACCTCCGCGGCTTCCGCCGTTCTCTCGTCCTCGGTGGGCTGTTCCTCGCTGTCCGTCTTGCTCGGCGTGGTCACGGCTTCCCTCCGCATCTCTTCCTCGACCGCGGGCGCCGCTCCTCCTGCGACGAGCCGCTGCCTCAGCACGCGCGCCTCCGTGTGCTCCGGCTCCCGCGCGAGCACCTCATCCAGCACGCCGATCGCTTTGTCCACGAACCCCTGCGCCGCGTAGATCTCCGCGAGCGTCACGGTCGCGAGCGGCGGCGGCGCCGTCGGCCAGCCTTTCGCCGGCGGCGGCGCGCTCCGCACGGCGCTCGCCACGTCGGGCAGGTGCAGACCTCGCTCGATCACGCCTGCGAGCAGATCCCTCGCTCGCCCCATCCATCCACGCGACCGCGCGCGGTCCCGCTCGCTCCGCGCCGTGCGCGTCACGATCTCGTCGACGAGCTCCGGCATCGTGAGCGCGCGCGGGCGGGCAATGCCGAGCTCTTCCGCCAGCGCGATCAGCTCCTCACGCGTCAAACCCTCGAGCTCGTGCCGCTCCATTTCGCGCGCAACCTAGCACGAAGCTCGGCGCGACGAGAGCGTCCGAGGCGGGGGGATTTCATGGCGTCCGTTCGTCCGGAGCATCTCCGCAGAATGCCTTCGGAAAAGCGCGGAGCCACGGCGGCCTCGCACTAGACTTCGGACATGACGCCGCCGCACGTGCTCGCCTTCCGCGGCCAGGACCGCGCCGAACGCAGGCCGGGCACGCGCGCGTCCGGCTGGGCGCATTTCACGTTCACGAGCCTCGCCTCGCTCGGCGTCATCGTGTTCGCCGTCGCCCGCGTCGAGCGTGTCCGCCTCCTCGAAGCGCTCGTCGTCCCGAGCACCTTCTTGTTCGCGAACCTCGTCGAGTACCTCGTGCACCGCGGCCCGATGCACCGGAGAAAGAAGCTCCTGCCGATCCTCTACGAGCGCCACACCCTGCGGCACCACCGCTTCTTCACGCACGAGGCGATGGCGTGCGAGTCCGCGGCCGACTTCTCCATCGTCCTCTTTCCCCCCGTGATGCTCCTCGTGGTCCTCGGCGGCGTGGCCCTGCCGGTCGCGCTCCTGCTCTTCGCCGTCGCCACCCCGAACGCCGGCTGGCTCTTCGTGGCCACCGCCATGGGCTACTTCCTGACCTACGAGTGGCTCCACTTCGCCTACCACCTGCCGGAGCGCTCGCGCCTCGCGCGAAGCCGCCTCGTCCGCGCCCTGCGCCGGAGACACGCGCTCCACCACGACCTCGGCCGCATGGCGCACGAGAACTTCAACATCACGTTCCCGCTCTGCGACTGGCTCTTCGGGACGCTGGCGAGGAAGCACAACGACGCGTGAGGGGGTCGCCACGAGGCGACCCTTCCGCGTCACGATGACGCGAGCCCCCTGACGCCGCGGCGACCCGCTCGCGTCACGGTAACCAGCGACCGTCGACGCGAAGCGACCCGCTCGCGTCACGTCGACCAGCGACCCTCGACGCGAGGTAACCCGCTCGCGTCACGTTGACCAGCGACGGTCGACGCCGTGACGACACCCTCGCGTCACGTTGACCAGCGACCGTCGACGCCGGGGCGACACCCTCGCGTCACGTTGACCAGCGACCGTCGACACGCGGCGAGGGGCGCGAGATGGCTTGTCGGGGGAGCGGGGAGCGGGAATCAGCCCGCCGGGCGCTTGGAGGACGGCGCCCCGTCGTGACGCCGCTCGTATTGCGCCATGAAGAGAAGCGCGACGAATCGGTACGGCCCCCTCCGGACGAGCGCGTCGAGGCGGGCGTGGTTGGTGGGGGGCTTGGCGACGTCGAGGAGCGTCTGCCAGACGTCGTAACGAGCCTGGCAACGCGTGGACTCGTTGAGTCCGAACATCCCGATCGTGAGGCGCACGCGCGCCTGCTCGGCGCGTTCGAGGTTCCGGGCCGGCGCGAGCTTGCCGCTGCCCGGCTCGAAGGAGAACCAGCGCAGGAACGCCTGGAGATCATCGCCCTCCGCGGAGGCGACGTCGCCATCGGGCCGGAGCAAGCCGCAGGACCACTTCGTCTTCTTCAGGCCGCTGTTGCAGAGGGAGCACGAGGGGTAGAGGTTCTGCCAGGAGAGGCCCCACGCCGGGACGGCGTGCTCGGGGACGAAGTGGTCGATGGTCTCCGGAGACGACTCGCGCAGACGCGCGTCACAGTAGGCGCAGAGGCGTGGCTCGCCCTCGGGGCGGACTTCCTCGTGGAACCAGCGCGAGAGCTTCTTGTTCTGGTGCTGCCAGCCCGAGAGGGCGACCTTGGCCGATACGCCCGCGCGATCGAACAGGTAGGTGCGCTCCTTGTCGCGCCAGAACGCGGGCGCGCTCCGGCGGCGAAACGCCATCATGGAGCGGCGTCCTCGACCTGCTCGATCTTCGCGTCGATGGCGTCCTGGACCTCGACCTCGCGCATGGCGACGAGCGTGGCGACCTGTTCGTTGAGGTCCATCAGCCAGCGGCGAAGGGCCAGGAACGAGGGCCAGTCGATGGGGTGCCCCGCGGCGAGCGTGTTCACGGCGCGCTCGTGCTCTTCGAGCTTCCGCTCGGTCTCCTCGTCGAGGAACCGCTGCTCGATGCCGAAGACCTCTTTCACGACCCAGGCGAGCGACTGCCCAGGCTCCAGCTTGATCACGGTCTGCGGCCCGGCAACGAGGCGGTCCTTGCGCGGCCGGATGGAGAAGACGGTCCCTTCCCCCGCGGCGGCGACCGCGAAGGGCGAGTGGACCGTGGCGTAGATGCGCGCGTTCGGGAAGAGCTTGCGGAGCGTGGGAAAGAGGCGCGCCTGCATCGCGGGGTGCAGGTTGACCTCGACCTCGTCGAGGATGAGCCAGAACTCTTGATCGAACGGGGAGAGGTCCTTGCGCTCCCAGGGCGTGAGTTCGAGGCGCACGAGCAGATCGGCGAGCCAGGAGAGCGTGCTCCGCAGGCCCTCGCCGAGCATGTCGAGCGGGATCTCCTGATCGTCGAAGAGGAAACGCGGGGTGATGCGGCCGAGCTCGAAGCGGATCTCGACGCGACGATCGAGGACGCGGGAGAGGGCGACCTCGAAGCGATGGATGGCAGCGTCGAGCGACCGCTGGGAAGCTTCGAGCTTCTCGCGCTCCTCCCCGGTGGCCCGCGGGATGAAGGCGTAGGTGCGGGCGCGATCGTAGTCGAGGTTGACGAGGAGCTGGCCGAAGAACTGGGCCGCGGGGTCTTCGCCGAAGAAGAGGTCGCGCCGGCGGATGTGCTTGACGTCGAGCTCCCGTGGGCCGGGGCTGTCGATCACGGGTGTGGGTTGGTGGCCTCGAAAGGCGTAGGCAACGCAGCTCGGGACGCCGCTGCGCTCCGGCGGGAAGTTTCTTTGGACACGATCCCCATCGCCGAAATACATCTGGTAGGGGCTGCCCTGCACGGAGATGGAGGACGCTCCCGCCTGGACCGCCTTGGTCCTGCCATCGACATCGAGCGTGATAAGCGCATGCTTCTCGATGTTTCGAAAGCGTCGGCGCCACGCGATGGTCGGCAGGCGGACGTCAGAACCCGGCGCGTCTACGAGCACCCCCGGACACGCCGCCAGCGCGATCGCCTGCGCGATCGTCGTCTTCCCGCAGCCGTTCGGCCCTTCGAAAAAAACAAGCTCGCCCGAGCTCCCCGCGGGTGGCTCGGGCACCTCGAAGACCGCGTCCTCGAAGGGCCCGATGCCGGAGAGCTCCAGGCGAGCGACTCGCATACGCGAGGAGCCTACCCCACCGACTTCATCATCGCGACCGGCGCCGTCGCCGCGCTCGCGCGGAACCCGCCTGCCGAGAGCGTGTCCACCGGCGTCTTCCGGCGCGCCGGCTGGGCGAGCTTCGCGCCGTCGAGCACGGTCTCGCAGAGCTCGCCGAAGTCGTAGCCCTTCGTCGCGGCCGCCCGCGCGAGCAGGCCGTCCGGCGAGAGCGCCGGCAGCGTGTTCACTTCGAGCACGTACTCGTTCTCGCCCGCCGTCACGAGCAGATCGACCCGCACCGCGCCCGTGCAGCCGAGCGCGCGCGCCGCACGCTCCGCCAGGTTCTGCACGCCGCGCTCGCGCTGCGGCGAGAGCTCCACCTTCACGAGCTCGGCCGAGGGATCCTCCAGCATCGCCTTCGGCGTCGCCACCTCGAACGAGCCGAGCACCTGCCCGTCCAGGATCGCGACGTTGATCTCCACGCCCGTCACGAACCGCTCCACGAGCGCGATGTCGTCGTACTCGAACGCCTGCTCCAGCGCCGCCCGCAGCTCGTCGAGGTTGGTCACCCGGCTAACGCCCTGGCTCGACCCCTCGCCGCGCGGCTTCACGATCGCCGGGTACCCGAACGAGCCGTGCAGACCGTCGAGGTCCGAAAGGTCCGTGTCGACCGACACCGTGTAGTACGGCGGCGTGGGCACGTTGTGCAGGCGGAACATCTCCTTCGCCTTCAGCTTGTCCATCGCCAGCGCGCTCGCGAGCACGGACGAGCCCGTGTACGGGATGCGAAGCAGCTCCAGGAGCCCCTGCACGCAGCCGTCCTCGCCCATGCGGCCCGAGAGGGCCAGGAAGGCCACGTCGATCCGGGCTTTCTGAACCACGGACGCGAGGTCGGGGCCGTAGCTCTCGCCGAGCGACAGGCGGACCACCTCGTGGCCGCGCGCCGTGAGCGCCTCCGCCACGGCATGTCCGGCGGACAGCTCCGACGACGATCCACCCATGATCACGCCGACCCGCCTCCGCATCGATCGCCTCTTCATCGAATCTACCTCCGTCGACGTGAACGCTCGGACCACGTCACGACCTTCTTGCCGGCGGGTATCAGACAATCGACGGAGGGGTCAACAAAACGGACAACTTCGGATCTGCACGGGATGATTCGGGATCTAGAACATCGGAACGATGTTCTAGGGAGATCGCAACGCGAGGCGTCCTCCTCCGGGACTACACAACCTCGACAAGAACGGCGGTGATGTTGTCCTTCCCCCCACGCCCGTTCGCGAGGTCGATGAACCGCGTCACCGCGTCGGCGCCCCCGAGCGCCGTGATGTCCGGGATCTCCTCGGTGTTCAGGTAACCGTGCAGGCCGTCCGAGCAGAGCAGGTACCGATCCGCCGCCCGCACCGCGATCACCGCCGTGTCCACCTCGACGTAGTCCCGGTTGCCCACGGCGCGCGTGATCACGTTCTTGTGCGTGGCCTTCGCCGCCTCCGCGGGCGTCAGCAGGCCTTGCTTGATCTGCCAGGCGAGCAACGTGTGATCCTCGGTGAGCTGCACCGCGACGCCCTCGCGGATCTGGTAGATGCGGCTGTCGCCCACCTGCCCCAAGACCAGCGATCGCCCGAGGAAGAGCGCCGCGCTGATCGTCGTGCCCATCCCGATCTTGTCGCGCTCGAGCTCCGCCATCGCGTAGATGAGGTACGTCGCCGCCTGGATCGCCCCCTCCATGATCCGGCAGGCCGCGCGCGCCTGGGCCTCGTCGAGCTCCCCGTCGATCGGGCCGAGCGTGCCGAGCCCGCGCTTCACCATCCCGTGGATCGTGTCCACCGCTTGATGGCTCGCGACCTCGCCCGCGGCATGGCCCCCCATCCCGTCCGCCACGATGTAGAGCCCGAGCTCGTCATCATGGAAGAAGGCATCCTCGTTGCCCTTGCGATGCTTGCCGACGTCGGTGCGCGCCGCCGAACGGACAGGCCACCGCCCTCGAAGCGTCGGCGCTTCATTTTGACGCGAAGCGTCGTTCCGGTCGTGCGGTGTGCCCATCGTCGAGCTCGTATCATTCCGACGATAATCCGCCCCGGCCCCCCCTGTCGAGAGGGCCGTCCGCTCGGGTAGACTCCGTCGTCATCCCTATGGCAGCGCGGAGCTTCTGCACGAGCGTGACCTCCCCCGACGGGCTCTCGCGCGTCCTCCGGGAGGCACGCGGAGCCGTCACCTCCCCGACAGGAGGGCTCGTCTTCGTGACGGGCCCGCTCGTGCCGCACCTCCGCACGCTCGCAGGTCGCGTGGCGGCCGCATGGAAAGGCGTGCCGACCGTGCTCGTCCCCAGCGCCGGCGTGCTGCACGAGCGCGCCGAGCTCGAAGGGGTCCCCGCCGTGAGCGGCCTGCTCTGGAACGGAGGGCAAACGACGCCGTTCGCGCTCGACGGCGCAGACGACGCGCCCCGCGCGCTCGGCGAATCGATCGGGCACGCCCTCGGCGCGCGCCCCTCCTCGGCGCTGCTCTTCCACCGGGCCGAAGGCTTCGACACGAGCCTGCTCGAAGGCCTCGCAGCCGCGGCGCCCTCCGCGTGTGTCTTCGGCGCCGGCACCGTGGGCGCAGGCGGCATGGTGGTCACGGCCGACGGCGAAGAGCGCGCCGCGCGCGCCGTGGGGATGGCGATCAAGGGGCTCGCCTCGCCGATCGTCGCGACCTCGCCCGCGTGTCGCCTCGTCTCCGATCTCGCGCCGATCGACGAGGTCCACGCAGGCCTCGTGACGCGCGTCGGCGGCCGCAGCGCGCTCGACGAGCTCTCGCGATGCGCGCCCGGCGCCGACAACCCCGGCGCGCCCTCGCCGCTCGTGTTCGCCGCGCTCGCCGAGCCGGACGACGTCACGGAAGACGGGCGCCCGCGCTTCGTGATCCGACCCGTGCGCGGGATCGATCCCTCGCGGCGAGGCGTGATGATCGGCGCGGACGCGCGCCCCGGGCTGCGCATGGCCTTCGCGGTGCGGGACGCGCAGACGGCGAGGACCGAGCTCGAGGCGATGGCGCGTGTCGTCTCCAAGAACGCGCTCGGCGCGGCGCCGCGCTTCGCCCTCTACGTGACCTGCGCGGGCCGCGGCCAAAGCCTCTACGGCGTGCCCGACGCCGAGGTGCGGATCCTCCGCCAGCGCTTTGGCGATCTCCCGATCGCCGGCATGCACGCGGCCTTCGAGATCAGCCCACGCGAAGGCCGTCCGTCACGGCTCGACCTTTACACGAGCGTGCTCGCGCTCTTCCGCTCGCCGAGCTAACCGGCGCGCAGCGCGTCCAGCATCCGCGACACGCGCTCGTCGACGATCACGCGCGCAGCTTGGAACTCCGGTGTCCCGCGGAGCGGCGCGAGCAGCGGGCAACGATCCATCCACAGGAGATCGATGAGCCCGCTTTGCGCGCAGGGCAGGATCGAGCCGATGGCGCGCGCCACGTCGCCCACGTAGAGCGCGAGCTCGACCTCGACCTGCCGGAAGTACGCGGTCCGCCGCCATCCGCCTTCGTTGCTCGCCATCGCCTGCTGGAAGGTCGGCGAATCGAAGGGCGAGATCTTGTCGAGCAACGCGTCGCGGATCGCCATCTGGATGGGCGCATCGATCTTCACGTTCCGCAGCCGCTCGGCGACGCTCCTCAAGAGCTCCTCGTCGCGGTCCCAGATCGCGTACCGCGAAACGCCTGCGAAGTACGCGAACTCGCCCTCGACCGTCCGCACCTGTTCGAGGAGCTTCTGCGCGCCGTCCCGATCGCCGCGCAACACGCAGACACGCGCGAGGTTCCGGGACACCGAGGGCGCCGCCGGATCGAGCGAGCGCGCCGTCTCGAGCACGCGCGTCGCTTCGTCGAGCGGACCCGACTCCGAGAGGATCATCCCGATGAGCCCGTAGGCCTCGGCGAGCGCGGGCGCGCGCGTGATCGCCTGGCGCGCGCTCCGCACCGCGCCGGCCCCGTCGCCGGCCTGGAAGAGCCCGTGCGCCATGGCGAGGTGCGCCTCGGCGAGGTGCGGCGCCGCCGCGAGCGCGCGCTCGGCGGCTTGTTTCGCCAGCACGGCGTTGTCGCCGTTGAAGAACGACATCCGGGCGAGCGCGCTCGCGTAGCCGGACAGGATCGTCGGATCCTGCGGCGCGCGCGCGAGCGCTTGTTCGAGCAGCTTCACGGCTGCGCGCACGTGCTCCACCCAGAACTTCCGGTACTCGATGCGCGCCTTCAGGTAGAGCTCGACGGCCACGGGGTCCGTCGGCGACTCGCGCGCGGGCTGGGCCATGTCGACCGTCAGCGCGTCCGCGATCGCCTTCGCGACCTCGTCGTTCACCACGAAGAGATCTTTCTCCGGCCGGTCGAATCGCTTCGCCCAGAGCTGGAACCCGTCGGCCACGCTGAGCACGCGCGCGCTGATGCGCACGCCCGCCGGCGTCCTGCGCACGCTGCCCTCGACGACGACCTGCACGGCGAGCTCGCGCCCGATCTCGCGTGGGTCCTGATCGACGCCCTTCCAGCGCATCACCACGCCGCGGGGCCGCAGCTTGAGGCCACGCGTCATCGAGAGCGTGTCGATCAGATCGTCGGTGAGCCCTTCCGCGAGGTACTCGTCGTCCGGCGGCCCGCTGTTCCGAAAGGGCAACACCGCGACCGTCTTCTCGGCCGCCGCCGCCTGCGCGGCCGGTGTCGGCGTGCGGGAGCTCGTCGTGGGCGCCACGAGCGTCGTCACCGGCAGCTTGTTCATGGCCGGCAAGGTCAAGCTCGTCAGCTCCTCGGCCACTTCTTGCGCCGTGCGATATCGCTCGTCGCGATCCCGCGCCATGCACTTGAGGACGATCGTCCCGCACGCCGTCGGCAAATCGGCCCGTTTGACGCGAGGGTCCGGCGGCGGTTGCACGAGCCGCGCCGCGGCGACGCTCACGATCGACTCCCCGCGCCACGCCTTTTCGCCCGTGAAGAGCTCGTACAACATCGCGCCGAGGGCATAGATGTCCGCGCGCGTGTCGATGTCGGCGATCCCCTGCACCTGCTCGGGCGCCATGTACGCCGGTGTCCCGATCACCGCGCCGACCTGCGTCCGCGCGCCCTCGGGCTCGTGCATCCGCGCGATGCCGAAATCGGTGATCACCACGCGCCCGTCCTTCGCCAGGAGCACGTTTTCGGGCTTCAGGTCCCGGTGCACCACGCCGGCGGCGTGCGCGGCGGCGAGGCCCGCGCAGATCGCCGTCGCGATCTCCACGACGCGCGCGACCGACATCGCGCCTTGCCGGGCGAGCGCCACGTTGAGGGGTTCGCCCTCGACGTATTCCATGGTCAGGTACTTGTCGGCGCCGTGCTCGCCAATGTCGAAGACGCGGGCGACGTTCTTGTGGGTGACGCGGCGCGCGAGCTTCACTTCGCGGCGGAACCGTTCGAGCATCCCCGGCTCGTTCACGAGGTCTTGCCGCAGCACCTTCAGGGCCACGAGCTCTTCGAGCTCCTCGTCGCGGGCGCGGTAGACGCTGCCCATGCCGCCGACCCCGAGCAGGCCGAGCAGCGTGTATCGACCGGCCACGCGATCGCCTGGCGCGCTCGAAAGGACCATGCCTGTCGGCGCCTCGCTGAGGGGATCGGGAAACGTTGGGGTCGCCTTGAAGTCGGTCATGTACTGCTGCGACGGAGGCTAACCGATCTGGGCCTCGTTCGGTGCTACCCTCCGCCGCCCATGGACGCCGCCGTCGCGGTCCGCGCACTCACGAAGGTCTATCGTGTCCACGAGCGCCAGGCCGGTCTCGCGGCCGCGCTGCGCAGCGTTTTCCGCCGAACGTACAAGGAAGTTCGTGCCGTCGAGGACCTCTCGTTCACGATCGAGCCTGGCGAGCGCGTCGGCTTCCTCGGCCCGAATGGCGCGGGAAAAACGACCACCTTGAAGATCCTCTCGGGATTGCTGCACCCGACGAGCGGCGACGTGACGGTCTCGGGCCACGTCCCGCGGCGCCGCGAGGCTGGTTTTTTGCGGGCGATCACGCTCGTCATGGGCCAGAAGCAGCAACTCCTCTGGGACTTGCCGCCGGCCGAGACGTTCGACCTGAACCGGGCCATTTACGGCATCCCCGACGCGGCGTTCGCGGAGACCCTCCACGAGCTCGAATCCCTGCTCGACATCGGGGCGCTCAAGAGAAAGCCCACGCGCCAGCTCTCGCTCGGCGAGCGCATGAAATGCGAACTCGCGGCGGCGCTCCTGCATCGCCCGGACATCCTCTTCCTCGACGAGCCCACGATTGGCCTCGACGTCTCCATGCAGCTCGTCGTGCGGGATTTCATCCGCAAGTACAACGAGAAGCGCGGGGCCACGGTCCTGCTCACGTCCCATTACATGGACGACGTCGCCTCGCTCTGCCCGCGCGTCATCGTCATCGATCGGGGCAAGCTCCGCTACGACGGCGACCTCGCCAAGCTGGTGAAGACGATCCGCCCTGACAAACGGATTGTCCTCGTCTTCGCCGCGCCGCCGGATCGCGCGGCCTTGGAGCGTGTGGGGACCGTCGTCGAGCTCGAAGGGACGCGTGCTGTCCTGCGTGTCCCGCAAGCGGACGTGCGTGAGGCGGTGAGCCACCTCGTCGCGAGCGCGCCCACGAGTGACCTCACGATCGAGGATCCGCCGCTCGAAGAGGTCATGCGGGATCTCTTCGCGCGCCCCGCCGAGGAGCCGGCCGAGGCGACCCGGTGAACCTGCTCCAGGTCTATCCGACGCTCCTGCGGGTGGGCTTCTCGGCGGCGCTCGCCTATCGCGCCGAGCTCGTGATCTGGATGCTGACGACCACGATGCCGCTCGTCAGCCTCTCGATCTGGACGGCCGTCGCGAGCGAGGCGCCCGTCGGTCGATATGGCCCTGGCGAATTCGTGGGGTATTTCCTGGCCGCGCTCATCGTCCGCCAGTGCACGGGCTCCTGGCTCGTCTGGCAACTGAACCAGGAGATCCGCCAGGGCACGCTCTCCCAGCGCCTCTTGAAGCCGATTCACCCGCTCTGGATCTACAGCGCGGAGAACCTCGCCGCCTTGCCGCTCCGGGCCGCCCTTTGCCTGCCGGTCGTCGTCGTGGCCGTCGTGTATGCCGACATCACGCGGAGCGGCCCGCTCCTCGTGATCTTTTTCGCCTCCCTGCTCGGCGCGTGGCTCATCAATTTCTTCACGATGGCCATCATCGGCTCGCTCGCGTTTTTCCTGGAGAGCTCCACGAGCGTCTTCGAGCTCTGGCTCATCACGTTCATGTTGCTCTCGGGATATGTCGTCCCGCTCGAGCTTTTCCCCGGCTGGGTGCGCGGCGTCGCGGAGGCCTTGCCTTTCCGCTACACCCTGGGGTTTCCCGTCGAGGTCGTGATTGGCCTCGTGGACCTGAAATCCGCCCTGCGAGGCCTCGCCGTGCAATACACCTATGCCGCCGCGGCCGCGGCCACCGCCATCCTCGTGTTTCGCGCGGGCGTGCGGCGGTTCGGGGCGTTTGGCGGCTGAGCTACCCGAGAAACCCGCCCGCCGCCGCCCGCGAAAACCCCGCGTGCTGGCTCGCGCGCATCGCCGATTGCGAGAACATCCGAAACGCCCGCCGGATCTCCCCCACATCACTGCGCGGCGTCAGGATCCACCGATCCTCGATGCCCATCGCCCGGAACACGTCGCGGAACGGCGTATGCCCATCGTCGATCCCCATCGCCGCCACGATGTGCTGCTCGCTCGCCAGCATGTCGCGCACGAGCACCCGCACGTCGCTCGCCTTGGCTTTGCACGAGCCCTGATCCGCCCCATCCGTGAGGATCAACGTCACGCTCCGCACGGGCACGCCGCTCTGCGCAAACTCCTGCGTTTTGGCGATCACCGTCCCGAGCAGCACCACCGTTTGATCGTAGAGCGGCGTCCCGAGCGTGGGATCGTAGTTCTTCACGGTCATTCGCTCGGCGAGCGCGACGGGCCTGTACGGATAAAGCACGAATCCATTCAGGTACCGCGTATGCGCCAGGATCGAATCCTTCTGCTTCGACGAAGCGAGCGCCTCGACCACCGTGTTGTGCCCTTCCCGCAGGAGATCGGCGTTCCCGGAGAAACGGATCGACCCCGAATCATCCGGCATGATCGTCACGAGCACGACCTCGGACGCTTGCACGTCGTCCACGCCCACGCCGAGCCCGGCCTGGATCTGCGCCCCGATATCGAGCGCCGCGAGCGCCGCGAGCGCCTCCGGCGAGAGCGACCCTTCCTCCTCCGCCGCCTCGAACAGCCTTCGGATCTCGTGTCCCTTCCCATTCCCGTTCGTCATGACGTCCTCCTCTCCTATTTCAACCAGCGCCCGATCTCGTCCGTGCTCTTCACCAGGTTCATCCCCGCCGCCGCGAACTTGGCGAGCGCCTTGTCGGCCTCGGGCGTGAAATCCGCCACGAGCCCGCCCTTGCCGTCCGGCACCGTCACGGCCGACATGCAATCGGTAAGCAGGTAGATCTTCCGCGCGAGCGCGGCGTCGACCGAGGCGATCTCGCCGAGGATGTCGTCGATCGAGCTCTTCACACAATGGCTCGCCGCCTGCCCGGCGATGATCACCACGTCCGCCGCGAGCAGCGTCTTCAAAAAGAGCGTGTTCTTCTGCCCGAGCGGCTGCCCGTCGAAGCGCGTGAGCACCTCCGGCGAGAGCACCGAATAGTTCTCCGTGAGCGGATTGCCGCCCTTCACCTCCACCCACGACTGCGCCCCGCGCACGTACGAGTGAAAAAGCCTCGCCTCGTGGATCGCCCCCACGAGCGCGTGCCCGTCGCTCCCGAGCAAGCAATGCGGCGGCCACAGATAGAGCGTGTACTTCCCGGCCTTCTCCAGCTCCTCGCAATAATGCCGCACCTGCTTCACGAGCCACGGGTAGTTCCCGCCGCAGAGCCATTTCGCCATGGCCGGGTTCGGCCGCACCTCGCCCGCGTCGACGTCCCGCGTCGTGATCACCCGGTGCGCGGTCAGCGGCTTGCCCTCGCGATCCACCCAGAACGACGGGAAGAAGATCTGGTGCGAGAAATGCGTATCCATCGTCGTCGTGATCGCCGTGAGCACGTCGAGGTTCTTGTAAATGAACTCGGCGATGCGCCGGTTATCGTCGATCGCGCCCCGCCCGCTCCTCCCCGCCACGAAGAGCGCGCCCTCGGGGTGGCAAAAATCCTTCTGCACGTCGATGAGCAAGAGGTGCACGTTCGTCTTGTCCGCGCCGGCCGGACGGATGTCGAGCGCCTTGCGCCAGTCCTCGGCAGCCACGAAGAGCAGCTCCTCCTTGGGACGATGCCCCCATTTCTCGGCGCTCTTGTGATCGTAAAAGACCGGCAGCGGAAGTTCCTTGTGGTTCATGATGTCGCCTCTCATTTCTTTTCTGCGAATCAACCCATCCCGAGCGCCGTGATCTCGCGCGCTCCTACGACCCAGAGGCCCGCGGACCCCGCGAGGATCCGCGCGCCTTCCTGCACGAACGGCTCGGTGTCCGGAAAACGCCGCGCCTCGGCCGGCCCGCCCGGGCCGAGCTCGACCCGCACGAGGCCGCTGTCCGTGGCCACGAGGAGCGCGCCCCCGATCGCCGTTTTCCCCGCAATCGACCCGAGCCACGAGCCGTCGCCCGCCTCGGCCTCGGCCACGCCGAGCAACGCGCCGCTCTCGGCTATGACGGCGCACCGGTTCATCGTTCGACCGGCGCGCATATACGTCACGAAAAACCAGACCCGATCTTTATCGATCGCGGCGTCCGCGGCCACGATCTGCCCGCTCGGCCAGGGCAGCTTCACCGAATCACGAATCCCGCGGCGCTCGGTGTCCCACGTGAACACGACCGAGACCGCGCCCGCCCGATAAAACCCGAACCCGAGCCGCTCGCCGGCCCAGATGCGGGTCTGTCCCGCCAGCACCTCGCCCCAGGGCTCCGCGCCTTCCGCGAGGCCCGCGAGGGGCGAACCGAAGGGTCGCGCGGCGCGCCGGAACAGGCGCCCTCCATGGACGAACCATCGATAGCGATCATTCACCACGAACGCGGGCTCCTGCCCGAGGACATCCACCACAATCGCCTGCTCGGTTTGCCCGGCCTCGAATGCCACGACCCGCCCGCGCCGCGCGATGAACGTGGTTTTGCCCTGGATCCAGAACCGCAAAGCCCCGTCGATGGGCCCCCGCGCGAGCTCCGCCCCGTCCTCCCGCTTGTACACGCCCCCCTCGTGCACCACGTACGCCGGCGCATCGCCCACAAGCGACGCCGCGACCACCGTGCCGGACGTGGCGAATTTGCGAGACGCCTTCACGTGCCCCCGCACGACGATCACCTCGCGCGCCGCGCCGTGATCACAGACCGGACAACGCACCCGCGCATGCTCGGCCCCGCACGACACGCACGCCGTGAAGCGCAGGTTCTCCAGGAGCACGAGCGGAAACGGCGCCCGCGCGTCGCGCTCGAAGATCGACGAGAGCGTATGCAAAAGGTCGTCCGGCAACACCCCGTACGGGATCGCTGGCTTCGGATAACGCACCTCCGGGTCGAACACCGTGATCCGCCGCAATGGCCGCGCCGCCTCGGGGACACGTTTCGCCGGATCCCGCGGCCGATACACGCCGCCATAGGGCCCCACGCAGAGCAATGTGCCCATGACCATCACGGCGAACGCATACCAATCCGACGCGGCCGTGAAGGGCCGCACGGGCCACGGACGCGGCTCGCTCGTCTCGCAGAGCAGCGGATCGACGAAGCGCTCGGTGTACACGGGGCACGGAAACCGGCCAAACTGAAAACTGTCCGCGTCCACGATGTGCGCCTCGCCGTCCCGCGCGAGCACGTTCAGATCGTTGAAATCGCCGATCACCACACCGGCGTGATGCAATGCCGCCACGGTCGCCCGGAGATCCCGCAGAATCCGCGCCGCGCCCTCCCCCCCGAGCGCCCGGCGCCGCGCCGGCTCACCGAGGCCCATGAGCGGCTCGGCGCCCGCGATCAAGCGCATCGTGTACCCGAGAATCGTGCTGCCCTTCCGATCCTTCGCGAGCGCCATCGGCGAGGCGACCCGCGCCGGCAATCCCGCCGGAAACAACGGCATCTTCTCCTGCACGAGCGCGAGCCTGTCCGCCGCCGCGCGCGCCTCGACCGAGACCCCGGCGACGTCCGGATGATCCGGGCCTTTCCAGAGCTTCAGCGCGAGGCCGTTGCCCAGATCGAAGACGTCCGCCTCGCCGCCCTTGCCGATCGAGGCCTGCGGGCGCACGCGGTGGCGTTTGTCGTCGATGTACACTTCCATGGCACACGTCTCCCGTCCTCGCCTCGCGGCGAGCCCGAACGGCCATTTCATTGAAATCCCTCTGCTAGTCCGGGGCGCTCGTCTTCTTGCGGCGCACGACGAGCAACGTCGTATCGTCTTCGAGCAGCCCCGGCTCCTTGTGGATCCGACGCTCGTCCCAGAGCGGCCGCGTCACGTCCCGATTGACGAGCGCGAGCGACCGCCGCACCGCATCGGCATTCCGAAAGTACCGGTCCTCCGACCAAAACGCCCGAAGCGGCGGCACACGCTCCCCGTGCGCCCCGGGGATCCCCGCGCCTGCGAGCGCATCAAAATCCGCCGCGCCGTCCGTGCCGACGAGCACCGAAGTGAGCGTCGACGCGGGCAAGACGCGGTGAATCGAGACCCGCGGCCCCGCCCCCGAGAGCCCATACCCGAGGTACGGCGGCGCATTGCCAGGAAAAGGCCCGAGCCGCACGACCTCGTCCCCGACGACGAAGATCCCGTCCCCGGCGCCGAACACGACGGCCCGCTCGGCGGAGATCGCCACGCCGAGCACGGTGAACAGGAAAAACTCGGCCACGCCACGCGCGTGCGCGATCCCCATGTCCTGCGCGGCCGAGGCGAGCGCCACGAGCAGACGCTCCCGCACACGCTCGAACGTCGCCTCCTCGCCGATCGCCGCGCCGGCCTCCATCTCGCGGAGCACCTGCGATGCGAGGATCCGCGCCCCGATCGCCGCCCCGATCTCGTTGTGCGCGCCGCTGCCGCACCCGTCGCACACGACGCCGACGATCCCGCATTCGGCCGAACGAAACGCGAATGCATCCTGATTCGGCTTCCCCGCGAGGATATGCGAGCGCCCCGTCACGCTGCCCGCGGCCACCTCGAATCGTTCGTCGACGCGAATGACGACCTCCCGGCCTCAAATCTCGAACAAAAAGCCCTCTTTTTCGAGCTTGCGGTACGTCTTCTCGTCGAACGTATAAAGCCGCGCCGCCCGGTGCGCGACGTCCTGCTCGACCTCGTCGAGCTCGACCAAGAGCCCCGTCGCGGCCACTTTCTTGCGGAAGTTTCGCTTGTCGAGCTCGTACCCGAGCACCTTCTCGTACACGCGCTGGAGCTGCGTGAGCGTGAACTTCTTGGGCAAGAGCTCGAACCCGATCGGCGCATACCGCACCTTGCCGCGTAGGCGCGTGATCGCCTTGTCGACGATGGTTTCGTGATCGAAGGCGAGCTTCGGCAGGTCGTCGATCGCGAACCATGCTGCCTCCCGCGCGTCCGTGGCGGCGCGGACCCTGTGCTCGGAGAGCTTTACGAGCGCGTAATAGGTCACCGAAACGACACGCTCGCGCGGATCCCGGTCGACGGCCCCGAACGTATAAAGCTGTTCGAGGTACACCTTTTCGATGCCCGCCTCCTCGCGAAGCTCACGCCGCGCGGCCTCGTCGAGCGTCTCTTCGAGGCGCACGAATCCGCCAGGCAAAGCCCAGCGCCCGGCGAAAGGATCAACGCCGCGCCGAATGAGGAGGACCTTGAGATCCTCCTCGTCGAGGCCAAACACGACGCAGTCCACGGCGAGCGCCGGGCGCGGGTAACGGTAGGTCACGCTCATGATCAGGTCCGTGTAGGATGTACACGAACCTTAGTGTCGATTCGACACCACGTCAAGAGCGCGTGCGATCAGGCCTGGAAGATCGAGCGAAGATGGCAGGGCGTTCTGGTACCGACCCGCTCCACCCGCCCATCCGCATGCCGCGCGATCCCGACCTTCACCACGCGCCGACGCTACCACGGTCGCCCCACAACCACCGTCGAGCCCGCGTGGACGACGGACAGGACGGCAGGGTTCTGGCGGGTTCGCTCATCATCAAACGAAGGACGGTTTTGGGGGTTTCTGGACGCCAGGAAAGTCCGATACTGCGGCGATGAAACTACGACTCCGCGGTATCGCGTTCGGAGCCGCCACGCTCTTCGCGAGCATGGGTTCTGCACACGCAGATGGGCCGCCCCGTCTCACGAAGACGTATCCTCATGACGCGTTCCTGGTGACCGTGGCGGACGCTGCGACGTTGCAGGACGCCCTGGACACCCACGGCATCGTGCGCCTCGAGCGCGGGAGCTACCTTGCGTCGCCGCCCCTCGTCTTGCGCAGCGGGCAGCAACTCTACGGGCTGCGGAGCGAGCTGCCTCTGCTCACGATCGAGCCGGGCGCCACGGGGATCATCCTGGCCAACGTGCTCCTGGACTTCGCAAAGGGGGCCGTGTTTCCCCCGTCGGATCTGGTCACGCGACACAACCTCTTCTTCGAGCTCCGCCGCGGCATCAGGGTCGAAGGCGCGACGCTGGAAGAGAACACCTTCCTCGGCATGGAAGGTGGGACGATCCACATCGACACGAGCGCGGGTGGGTGGCTGCGCAACAACCGCTTCATCCGCATTCGCACGCAAGGGGATGGGCCGCTCCTGACGATGCTCGGAGACCCCGGGCACAAGTCCTATGGAAACGTCTTCCTGTGGGGCAACCACCTCACCGGCCCGAACAATACGGCGTCGGTCTCGGGACAGCGAGACGTGACCCTCGTGGGCTGGGACGACGAACCCTACGCCTCCAACACGGCCGATCCGATGTATCGCTTCGGGGACGTCGAGACGCTGAGGCTCTGGGCGCTGGGCGGGTACAGCCCCACCACGAATCAGCCGCTGTTCGATATCGACGCGACCGAGGTGCAGCTCAGTTCGGTGACGATGGGTGGGGTATCTCCCACGCCCATCACGCTGCGCGCTTCCGTCGCGCGCGCCTTCGCGTTTGGCTCGCGCCCGATCGAGGACAAGAACCCTGCGGGCCTGCGCCTGTTCGGGGACAACAGCATCAACAACAACTCGGGCTCCACCCTGAAGGATCACGACGAGCTCGTCACCGGACCTCTGCCCCAGGCGACCGCGGACGCGCTGACCGCGATGTACACCACCCACACGGGAGAGGTCTGGGAGCGCCCCGTCTTCGATCCCATCCCCGATCCGGCGGGACCGAACTGGAATCAAGATCTCGCATCGAAGCCCGACTCGACGGCGATGTTGCAGGAGCGCATCGACAACGAGGCCGCGGTGCTCCTCGAGCCTGGCATCTACTACATCTCGAGCCCGCTCCTGGTGCGCGGAGACACCACGATCATCGGAAGCGGTCCGGACGTCACCGCCATTGTCGCGAAGGACCCCAGCATCGAGGTCTTCGTCGACGACGACAGGACAGACCAAGAGTACCGCTACGGCATCACGATCGCAGACCTCACGCTCCAGGGGGGGCGCAACGGCGTGCACCATTACGGCCCGCCCGGTGTGCTCCGGCATTACTCTGAGTTTCTCTTCTCGAACCTGGTCTTCCGCAACTTCAGCCAAGCCGGCTTCTTCATCGACCAGACCGGCGGCTTCGACAATGGCGTCTTCTACAACGTCTCCTTTGTCGACTCGGATGTCGGGTTCAAGCAATACGTCGACCCGGCAGCCGATCAGGGTGGGGTGAACACCGGGTACATCGACAAGGTGATGTTCTATGGCAACCAGTTCGTGGGCAACCGCATCGGCATGGAGCTGCGGGCCCGTCGCGCCAACAACCTCAACTCCGTCGTCAACAGCCGGTTCCAGGGCAACACCGAGGGCACCCTCCTCGCGCAGAGTAGCAACCACCTGCAACTGGTGAACAGCGACATCATCAACAACGGGGGCGCGCCGACCGTACAGGGCGTCGCCGACGTCATCAGCTGCTACTTCCGCGCCGATGAGCTGGGCGTCTCGATGCTGAACAGCGGAAACGTCGAGGGCACGCGCTTCGAGCGTGGCTCCTCCTCCACCGCCAAGATCTACGAGCAGCCGGAGGACCCGTTCTACGCGCCGAACGGCGCCTGGTTCGACTGGTCGTACAACTACGTCGTCAACTCCACGGCCGACGACATCGACGTCGGCAACGTCGAGTTCGGCATCTTCCTCAACAACGACCTGCCGGCGCGGCCCGACCTCAGCAAGCCCGCCGCGACGGTCTGGATTGGTCAGGTCACGACGGTCGCCGACGGAGCGGTCAACCCACAGGCGCAGCTCCTGGTCGGCGCCAACTACGCCGAGCCAGGCACCGGTGGCGGCGGAGGCGGTAGTGGCGGCGGCGGAGACGGTGGTGGTGGCGGCGGAGACGGTGGCGGAGGCGGAAACGGAGAGAGCGGAGGCGCCGGCTGCGGCTGCGTGGCCCCCCGTTCCAGCGGCTCGCCCTGGTGGCTTCTGCCGGTGTTCTTGTTTGCGCTAAGTCGACGCCGCAGCCGTACGCACACTCCCCTGTCCTAGCGCGGCCGCGGCAATGGCCCGGGGGGGTGATGGCGAGTAGGCTTGGAGCGACACCCTATCAAAAGGGCGAACGATCGGGCCTGGAAAAGCGTCCTGACGTGGCTCCTCCGTCAGCTTCCCACCCGCTCCACCTGCCCATCCGCATGCCGCGCGAACCGCCCCTCCTCGCGCCCGTGCACCGGGTCGTCGCTCGGCCACGGCCACCCGCCGAAGCGGGTCCGCTGGTAATCCATCATCGCGCGCTGGATCTGCTCGCGGGTGTTCATCACGAACGGACCGTACTGCACGACCGGCTGCCCGATCGGGCGCCCCTGCAAGAGCAGGATCTCGGTCTCCTCGTCGCCGGCCTGGAGCCGCGCGTCTACGTCGCTCCGCACGCGCGCCGCCACGTGCCCCGCGAGCGCATGCTCGCCGATGCGCAACGACGCGCCCTTGAAGAAATACACCGTGCGCACCGATTGCGGGTGCGCCGCCTTCGGCAGCGTCCACGTGGCGCCCGGGGCCATTCGAATGCTCCAGATCGCGATGTCCGTGTCCGGCCGCGACGCCCACGATTTCGGCGGCGGCGAAGGCGCACGTTTCCCGTCGAGCGACCCCGCGATCACCGTGACCTCCGTGGATCGCCCCGCTTCGTCGAGGAACACGCACCGCGGGATCGTATCGCTCCACAACATCGCGAAGTGCGGCGGCACGAGTTTGTCCTCTGCCGGCAGGTTCAGCCAGATCTGAAACAGCTCGGCCGGGTTCGGGTTCGTCCGGTCGAGCAGCGGGAACATCTCGGAATGGACGATGCCCCCGCCCGCCGTCAGCCATTGCACGTCGCCCGCGCCGAAGCGCGCCGCCGCGCCGAGCGAGTCCGCGTGATCGATGAGCCCACGCCGCACGATCGTCACCGTCTCGAAGCCGCGGTGCGGGTGCTGCGGGAAGCCGGGCACGACCTCGCCGTGGTACATCCGCCAGCCGTCCTTGCCGGCGAAATCCTGACCGATGTTGCGCCCCGCGAGCGACGCGGCCGGCCCCATGCGCTCGTTGCCCGGGGGGTAAGCGTCGTCGTGGTGCACGCAAAAGAGGAAAGGATCGGCCGTCTCCCAGGGGAAACCAAGGGGGCGTGTCTCTTGCACGATGTCGTTCGCGGAGCTCATCTCAATACCCGATTCCCACGGCGGCGCGGACGTATTTCATCGCCATCATCTCGGCCACCATGAACTCGGCGAGGTCCGCCCGGCTCACCTCGTACGACTTGCCGGCGGGCCCGTCCTTCACGATCTTGTAATCACCCCTCTTCGGTCCGTCGAGGAGGCGCGGCGGGCGCACGATGGTCCAGTCGGAGTCGCTCGCGCGGAGGCGCTCCTCCGCCCTTCGTTGATCGGCGTACACGTGCCGCGCCATCCATCGACCCCCGGTCCGGTACCAGAACGGCTCGTTCGGATCCTCGATCGTCCCGGCCGACGTCACGCACACGAACCTGCGCACGTGGGCCTCGGCCATCGCCCACAGGATGGCCGCGAACCCGTCCGAAAACAGATTCGTCTCGCCGAAGTCCCTGCCGGTCCCGAGCGCTGAGATGACCGCGTCGACGCCGCGCATCGCGGGCCCGACGTGGCCCCACTCGAGTACGTCTCCTTGCACGAGCTCGAGGCGCGGCGACCAGGCGCCGACGGCCGCGGGCCTGCGCGCGAACGCCCGTACCTCGTACCCCGCGTCGATCGCCTGCGTGACGACCTCCCGACCGGTGGGCCCCGAAGCCCCGAAGACCAAGATCTTCATGCGCCGATCATCGTACGTCGGGCGCGACGTCGCAACGCGTATCGCCTACAATGCGGCCATGCGCAGGCTGCCCACGCCGCCCCCGAGCTCCGACATCACGCCCGAAGCACGGTACCTGCGCCGCCGCGAAATCCTCAAGAGCGCCGGGCTCTTCGTGGGGACGGCCGCGGCGATGGGCACGGGCCTCGTCGCGCTCACGGGCCGAGGCCGCCGCGCGACGATCACCGCCGAGCCGCTGCCCGCGGGCCTCGTGGTGCCGTCCGCGTCCGCGGCGCCCGCCGCGCCCTCGAGCTCGGCCGCTGCGCGCAATCCCTTCACCACCGACGAGCCGCGCACGCCTTACGAGGACGTGACGACGTACAACAACTATTACGAGCTCGGCCTCGACAAGGAAGATCCGGCGCGGAACGCGAAGACCCTGAAGCCCCGGCCGTGGACGGTGGTGTTCGAGGGCGAGATCAAAAAGCCCCAGCGGGTCGACATCGATACGCTCTTGAAATGGTTTCCTCTGGAGGAGCGCGTCTACCGCATGCGTTGCGTGGAGACGTGGTCGATGGTGATCCCGTGGCTCGGCTTTCCGCTGGGAAAGCTGCTCGAACGGCTCGAACCGACGTCGCGGGCGAAGTACGTCGCGTTCAACACGCTGATGGATCCGGAGCAGCTCCCGTTCCAGCTCACGGACGTGCTCGAATGGCCTTACCGCGAGGGACTGCGCCTCGACGAGGCCATGCACCCGCTCACGATGCTCGCGGCCGGCCTCTACGGCAAATCGCTCCCCGGGCAAAACGGCGCCCCGCTGCGGCTCGTCGTGCCGTGGAAGTATGGATTCAAGGGGATCAAGTCGATCGTGCGGATCGCGCTCGTCGAGAAGGAGCCGCAGACGTCCTGGAACATGGCGGCCCCGCGTGAATACGGGTTTTACGCGAACGTGAACCCGCAAGTGGCGCACCCGCGCTGGAGCCAGGCGATGGAGCGACGCATCGGGGACCTCGAAAAACGGCCGACGCTCCCGTTCAACGGCTACGCGGAGGAGGTCGCGTCCCTCTATGCGGGCATGGACCTCCGGATGTCTTACTGATGGCGACGCATGTTCTCCCCACGCCGGACAAACCCGCCGCGCCGCGCGCCGGCGCGGGCAAGCTCGGCTGGCTCGTCCCCGCGATCGTCACGGGAGGCCTCGTTCCGGCCGTCGTCCTCGCGGCGCGCGCGGCGCGAGGCGACCTCGGGGCGAACCCGATCGCCGAGGCGATGAACCAGCTCGGGCTGCTCGCGCTCGTCCTTTTGGTCCTCTCGCTCGCCGCGACACCGCTCCAGATCGTCACGGGCTGGAAATGGCCGATCCGCATCCGCAAATCGCTCGGCCTGCTCGGCTTCTTTTACGTCTGCGCGCATTTCCTGGTCTACGCGGTCGTCGATCAATCGCTCGCCCTTCGCGCGATCGCCTCCGACATCACGAAGCGCCCGTTCATCCTCGTGGGGTTCGCCGGGTTCGTCTTGCTCCTCCCGCTGGCCGCGACGTCGACCGCGAAGGCCCTCAAGCGGATGGGGTTTGCCCGGTGGAAACGATTGCACAGGCTCGCGTACGTGGTCGCGATCCTCGGCGTCGTGCATTTCGTGATGCGCGTGAAGAAGGACGTGACGGAGCCGGCGATCTACGGGGCCGTGCTCGCGGGGCTCTTCCTGATCCGGATCATGAACTGGGCGAGGGAGCGCGGAAACAAGCGCGGTTAGGCCGGGCCTCCCGCCAATCGACCCACCCCGAACCGCCCTGCCACGGCGAGCAGGACGCCCACGTTCCGCACCTCCTCAGTCGGCAGCAGGATCCGATTGCCCGAGGTGAGCCGCACTTCGAGCCACCGGAACGAGAGCTGCATCGCGTCGACTCCATTCCACGGCGAAGCGCCCCTGCCGTAATGAATCCCCGACGCGTCGACCACCATCGGCCAGAACGGGAGCTTCTCTCCCGCGTCGAGCGAGGCCACCGTCTCCGCGAGCAGCCCGGCCGCCGTCTCCTGTTGCACCCGCGTGGCCAGGTCCCGCGCGTTTTCGAGCTCCGCCGGAAACTCGGTCACGCGGCCGTCGCGCGAGCCGAGGCGCACGATGAACTCGGGCGAACGTACGGGCTCGTAGAAGCGCGCCCAGATGCCGGTCACGTCCTCCCAGAGAACCATGTGTTTCCCGGTGTACGTCGTGATGCCGATCCCCTCGTCATGCACGGTGACCAGCGCCCGCATGTCCCGCAGGAAGAGACGAAACGCGAAGGCCGCGACGGTCCCGAACATGCCCACCACGAAGAACGTCACGACCCAGGAGCCCGGATCCGAGCCGCCTCCGAGCGACGCGAGGAGCGACCCGATCGCAGCGAGGCCCGTGGACGCTCCGACGAAGAGCGAGGACGCGCGGCGCAGTTTGCTCGGGCGATACGTGGCGACGGGCGGCCCGAACGCGAGCGGAGCCGCGCGGTAAGGGCTGAGCGCGCGGGCGTTCGTGTCGTTCGGGGCTTCGAGGCGCGGGGGCACGGGGAGCGTGAGTATAACCGCGTCCGGCCCGGGGCGTGCTAGCCTCCGCGCGGACGCGAGATGCGGTATCTCTCCCTGCTCGGCCTCCAGCTCCGCAAGTCCGCGACCCTCGCGATGCAATATCGCTGGGATTTCGTGGTCAGCGGGGTCCTCGCCCTGCTCTGGACGGTCGCAGGCCTCGTGCCGTTCCACGTGGCCTTCCACGGCCGGCCGCCCGTCGGGGGCTGGACGTACGAGACCGCGCTCGTCGTCGTGGGCTTTTTCACGCTGCTCCGGGGCGTGCTCGACGGCGCGGTGAACCCCTCGCTCCTCACGGTCGTGCAGCAGATCCGCGAGGGCACGCTCGATTTCGTGTTGCTCAAGCCCGCCGACGCGCAGTTCCTCGTCTCGACCACGAAGTTCGAGGTCTTCCGCGTGTTCGACGCGATCGCCGGGCTCGCGCTCGTCACGGTCGCATTCGTGCGCCTCGGGCGCGTCCCGAGCCCGGCCGGCGTGCTGACGGCGCTCGCCATGCTCGCGGCGGCCACGGTGGTCCTTTATTCGATCTGGATCCTCGTGATCGCCGCGGCATTCTGGGTGGTTCGCGTGGACAACCTCGCGTACCTCTTCGATTCGCTCTTCGATTTCGCGCGCTGGCCCGTGTCCGTGTTCAAGGGGGTCTGGAAGATCGTGTTCACCTTCGTCATCCCGCTCGGCGTGATGACGACGTACCCGGCCGAGGCGCTGCTCGGCGCGCTCGCCGGGCAGACCGCCGTGGCCTCGATCTTCGGCGCAGCCCTGCTCGCCGTGATGGCGCGAGCCGTCTGGATCCGCGCGATCGGCCATTATACCTCCGCTTCGAGTTGACCCCCCGATGCCCGCCGATCTCGCCCTCGACACCGCCGTCACGCCCGTCCCCGGCTCGCCCGGCCATTACACGACGAACCTCCCCGACGCCTGGAGCTGGCACCTGCCCTCGGGCGGCGTGCTCATGACCGTGGCGCTGCGCGCGATCGAGGCCACGATCGCCGATGCGACGTTTCGCCCCGTCTCGGCGACGACGGTCTTTTGCAGCCCCGTCCCCGCCGGTCCGCTCGACATTCGCGTCGAGCTGCTCCGGCGCGGCAATGCGGCCGTGCAGGCGCGCGCCGCGCTCCGCGCGCAATCTTCCTCGGAGACGGACCTCGAAGTGAGCGCGACGTTCGCCCGCGAGCGGCCAGGCTTCGACCTGCTCGACACGGCGCCGCCGCGCGTGCCGGATCCCGAGGAGGCGCCCTCGATCGTGGAGCCGCGCCGCTCGGTCGCGGGCCGCAGCGAATACCCGTTCCTCGACAATTTCGATTCGCGCCTCGCGCTCGGGCACGTCTGGTGGAAGCCGGGCTGGCCCGCGGGCTCCGCTCGTTATGCGCGGTGGATGCGGTACAAGATCCCGCAGCGCCTCGCCGACGGTACGCTCGATCCCTTCGCGATCCCGCCGATCGCGGACCTGATGCCGCCGGCCCTGCGCCAGAAGCTCGGCCCGGAGGGCCCACATTTCCACGCACCGAGCCTGGACCTCACGGTGCATTTCCTCGACCCCACGACGAGCGATTGGCACCTCGTGAGCGTGTGGGCGCGAAGAGCGCGGGCGGGGTATGCGACGGCGGAGGCGGAGGTCTGGGGCGCGGACGGCAAGCTCACGGCGTACGCGACGCAGACGATGTTTCTGCGGAAGCCGACGCGGTAGCCGGCAAGAACGGCGCGAGGAGGAGCCCGAGGTAGCTCTTCGGCGCGGCGAAGGAGACGCCAAGGTCGTAGGCCTCGTCCTTCGCGGGGCAATGGTGTGTCCCGAAAAGCACGTCGAGGAAGGGCGCGACGTTCGCGAAGTTGTGCTGCGTGCGTTCGAGGCGCGCGTGGTGCCAGTGGTGGAGCTCGGGCGCGCCGAGGAGCCATTTCAGCGGGCCGAGGGGCAGGCGCACGTTGGAGTGGATGAAGATGGCCCACACGCCCCGGAGGACGATGAGGCCCGCGAGCGCCCGCGGCGCGAAGCCGAGCGCGAGCGCCGGCAGGTTCGTCGCGAGCTGCGTGAGGACGCCGTCGACCGGATGCTCGCGATGCGCCGCGACCCAGTCGAGGTGCTCGCTCGTGTGATGCACGGCGTGGAAACGCCAGAGGAAATCGAAACGGTGGCAGGCCCGGTGGTACCCATACACGCAAAGGTCGCCGAGCAGGACCACGAGGACGGCCTGGACGACGAAGGGTTGCGCCGCGAAAAACGCGCGGGGCCCTTCCGGCAAGTGGCCGCCGATCCACGCCGAGGCCGAGCGCGCGACGAAGATCGCGAGGGCGTTCCAGACGAGGTATTGGCCGAAGAAGAAGCCAAGGTCGAGGACGAGGGCAGGCCGGAGGATACGCTGGTGTCTGGCCGGAAAAACGCGCTCCAGCGGGACGAACATCACCACGAGCACAGCGAGGCTCGCGAGCGCGGCCCAGAGCGCGTCGAGCGCCTGCGAGAGCTCAGCGCTGGGCATGGGTGTTCGAGGGGGCTGCGTTGTTCGAGGGCGCTACGTCTTGAAGGATGCCCGACTCGCCCTTCGGGGCCGCGGAGCCTTGGGGTTTGGGCCGGAACAACTTCCCCGATTTCGTCGTGCCGAACATCTCGTCGCCCACGTCGAGCGAGCCCGTGGAATCCGGCGCGGCGGCGGGGTTTCCGGGCATGGGCCCCGGCGTGGCGGAAAGCGCGGGCGGCGGGACGGCGGCGCGCGGCTCGGGGAGGGTCGAGGGCGCAGGGGGCTCGTTGCGCGTGCAGCCGGTCGAGAGCGAGGCCTGGGTCACGAGGACGCCGAGGATGCCAAGCGAGAGCAGCAAGGTGGCCACGCGGAGGAGGAGCGAGGAGCGCGGAGGAGCAGGCATGGTCCCTTCGACGTACGAGACCCCCGCGCGCGTTGACGAATCCTTCGAGGACCCGCACGATGCCTCGCCATGGAACGAACCAAGGCGCGCTCGGCGGCGCTCCTGTCGCTCGTGGCCGCGCTCGCTCTACCTACCCCCGCGCGCGCGGACGCCGTCCCGCCCCCGCCGACCTCGTGTCCCAGCGAGACCCACGGCATCACGGGGCACGCCGGCACGGGCTGCGCGCCCGACACCTGCCCTCTCGGCTCGAACCCCGCCGTCTGCGACGCCAGCGCCCGGCCCTGCTGCTTGATGGAGGTGTGCAGCCCCCGCGACGCGAGGTCGTGCGCGCCGGGACAGGCGTGCGTCGAGGTGCGGATGTGCGTGGCGCCTGGGGTCATCCCGATGCGGGGACATCGCGTCGGCGAGTGGCGCGAGGCCGTGAGCTACGTGAACGAGGACAAGGGGTGCGCTCCGGGCTCGACGCAGGAAATCGTGGCCACGTGCATGACGAAGACCACGTCCGCCGTCAGCGCCCCGGGCCGCCGCCGCGGCGGCGGTATCTGCTCGATGGGTCTCGACGGGGCGGGCGAATCCCCCGCGCTGCCGCTCGCCGCGGGCGGGATGGTTTGTCTCGGCGTATGGGCGAGGAGGCGCAAGGCCCGATGCTGAAATGGCTGATCCTCGGGCTCGTGGTGTTCTTGATCTACCGGCTCGCGATGAAGCGGCCGCGCTACGATAGGCTGTTCTCGCCGGACCACCTGATGGAGTTGTCGCACGGGCTCGGCCGCGCCAAGGAGGCCGCGCTCGCGGGCGTGGGGCTAGCGCCACCCGCAGATCCGTTCGCCGCGGGCAATGCGTTCATCACGTCCGCCGATATCGCGATCGCGTACACGGTCGCGAGGGAGGGCGAGGAGGACGGCCACGAGCACCACGTCTCGATGTCCTATCGCGGCGGCGCGTTCGCCCGCGCGGCCGGGGGCTTTCTGGCCGCGGCGATCCTCCGCCTGCTCGGCGTGGAGGAGAAGCCGAACGTGCTCGCGGTCTCGAACAGCGGCGTCTATCACCTGGTGTTCAAGATCCCCGCCGCGGAAGAAGCGCGTTTCGCGGCGAAGAGCGTCCCGGTGCTCGACGAGGAGGCCGCGCAGGCCTTGCTCGGCACGGCCATGGACGAGCGGGGCCCGCTGCTCGCGCGCCTCGGCAAGCTCGACGTGAAGGTGCCGAAGGGAGGCGCGTGAAGCCGACGCACATCGCCGACCGAAAGGCGCGCGAGGAGCTGTCGCGGCTCCTCGAACGCTTCGCCCGCAGGCGCCGCCCGATCCGGGTCGTGAAAAAATCCGAATACTGGCACCAGCGGGCCGCGGGCGCGGCGCTCTGGGCCGTGACGTTCGGCGGCCAGAACAAGTACCTCACCCATTACGTGACGACGCTCGGCCACACGATCTACGTGCCCGACGATTTCGACGGCTGGGAGCCCACCCGCGCGCTCGAAATCCTCCGCCACGAGGCCGTGCACGTGGCGCAATTCGAGCGGTACGGCTGGGTCGTCATGGTCCTCTTCTACGGCGTCCTGCCCTTGCCGATGGGCCTCGCCTGGTTCCGCGCCCGCTTCGAGTGGGAGGCGTACGAAGAGACGCTGCGCGCCGTCGCCGAGATCGAGGGCCTCGCCGCGGCCCGCGCCCCCGCGCTGCGGGCGGAGATCGTGCGGCGCTTCACGGGGCCGGATTATGGCTGGATGTGGCCCTTCCCGCGCACGGTGGAGCGCTGGATCGACGAGGCGCTCGTGAGGATCGAGGGCGAGCTCGCGCGAAAGGCGCCCTCGACACCGTCGGCCGACACGCTGTAGCCTCTCTCCCCCGCGCCCCGGAGGTAGCCCGCCGTGTGGATCATCCTGGCCGTCTTCGCCGTCCTCGTCGTCGCCATCGCGATCTACGACGTGACGCAAACGAAACACGCGATCCTTCGCAATTTCCCGATCATTGGGCATTTCCGCTACCTGCTCGAAGCCGTGGGGCCGGAGCTGCGGCAATACATCGTCACGAACAACGACGAGGAGCGCCCCTTCAGCCGTGATCAGCGCCGGTGGATCTACTCGTCGGCGAAAAAGGAAAACAACTACTTCGGGTTCGGCACCGACAACGACCTGGAGCAGAGCCCGAACTACCTCATCGTCAAGCACGCGGCCTTCCCGCTGCCGGAGCTGCACGCGGGCGAGCCTGGCTACGACCCCGGCTACCGCGTGCCTTGCGCGAAGGTGCTCGGCGGCAAGCGGGGCAGGAAGAAGGCATTTCGCGCGAATTCGGTGATCAACTCGTCGGCGATGAGCTACGGCTCACTCTCGGGCGCGGCCGTCGAGGCGATCAACCGCGGCGCGAAGATCGCGGGCGCCATGCAGAACACCGGCGAGGGCGGCGTATCGCCGCACCACCGGCACGGCGGAGAGCTCGTCTGGCAAATCGGCACGGGGTATTTCGGCTGCCGCGACGAGCACGGGCGCTTCAGCATGGAGCGATTCCTGGAGTCGGTCGCGTCGGCGCCGATCCGCGCGATCGAGATCAAGCTGAGCCAGGGCGCGAAGCCCGGCCTCGGCGGCGTCTTGCCAGGCGCGAAGGTGACGGCCGAGATCGCGAAGATCCGCGGCATTCCGATCGGAGAAACCTGCATCAGCCCCGCCGCACACACGGCGTTCGCCTCGGCCGACGAGATGCTCGATTTCGTGGAGAAGCTCGCCGAGGCGTCGGGCCTGCCGGTGGGGATCAAATCGGCGGTCGGTCAGGAGAAGTTCTGGCACGAGCTCGCGAAGCTCATGGGGCGCGGCGATCGGGGCGTCGATTTCATCACGATCGACGGCGGCGAGGGCGGCACGGGCGCAGCTCCGCTCGTGTTCAGCGACCATGTGGCGCTGCCCTTCAAGATCGGGATGAGCCGCATCTACCGCACGTTCGCGGAGGCCGGGATCGCCGAGGATGTGGTCTTCATCGGCTCGGGCAAGCTCGGCTTCCCGCACGCCTCGCTGCTCGCGTTCGCGCTCGGCTGCGACATGGTGAACGTGGCGCGCGAGGCGATGCTCTCGATCGGCTGCATCCAGGCCCAGGAGTGCCACACGGGCCGGTGCCCCACGGGCGTCGCCACGCAAAACCGCTGGCTCGTGCGCGGGCTCGATCCGACGGACAAAGCGGCCCGATTCGCGAATTACGTGACCAGCCTGCGCAAGGAGCTGCTGCAGCTCGCGCGGGCCTGCGGCGTGCCGCATCCGGCGCTGGTGACGCTCGACGAGCTGGAGATCCTCGACGACCGGCTGCACGCGCGCTCGGCGGCCTCGGTGTTCGCGTATGAGCCGGGCTGGGGCCGTCCCTCGGCGGCGGACATGGAGGCGATTCACGCGATCATGGTCGGCAAACCGGCGCCGGTGCTGCCCAGCGGCGAGGGGCTCGTCATCGCGCCGGCCTGAGGGCTCGCTCGGACGTTCGAAAACGAAAGCGCCGCCCGGGAGGGGCGGCGCTTTTTCATTTCACGCGCGCGTTGGAGAGCGGCGCGAAAAACTCACTTTGCTTCGACGGGGATCGAGACCTTCTCGGTGAACGGCAGGCACGTCTTCTCGTCGCAAACGGCGCCCTTGAGCTCGGCCTCGATCGTCCTCTTGCCGGGCGCGGCGGCCGTCGCGACGACGGAGAAGCTCAGCTCGTCCTTCGAGATCTTCGCGTCGGCGGCGACGAGCTTCGCCTTTTCCACGGTCACGCCGTCGGGCGCCGTGAGAATGAGCTTGTGCGGGTACTCGAGGTTGACGTGATACGCGCCCTTCGGCTTGATGGTGACGGTCGCCGTCGCCTTGTTGCCGGACTTGCCGGACGCAGCCGAAACCTTGAGGTCGTACCCCTCGGCCGCGAATGCGGCGCCGGCAAAAGCGAGGATAGCAACAGCAGCGAGCGAAAGGGCTTTCTTCATGACGACCGTCCTCCTACGTGATTTCGTTTCAGCACGTCCCGTGCCAGACGTCAACGCCCGCTGCACACCCGGAACGGTCGCGAGGAAGTACCGTATCCTTGCGATTTTTCGTCGTTACGGGCCGGGACGTCAGGAGACGCAACATACGGGGATGGATCAAGTACGGACCGGGTGGGGAAATATTCATCCACCCAGGGGGACGATCCGCTGTTCGGCGCGATAAAACTCGAACCGCTGGTCCGTGCCGTGCCAGTACGCGACGCGGACCCGCGAAGGGATGGTGAGACCGCCCTCGGTGCGCTCCTCGTCGACGTCGACCCCGAACGGGATCCACGTGAAGCGCTTGTCCTTGGTCTGGTTCGACCAGCGAAGCAGGCTCGCCGAGCGCACCGCGCCCGCGTCGTCGATCGCGATCGCCACGGTGTGCGGCTCGCCCGCGATCCGAAGCGTGGCGCGGATCGCGTCGGGCCCCTCGACCTCCCAGCGCACGCCACGCGAAGGGAGCAACGCCGCCGGCGAGAGGATCGATTCGAGCGCGAGCCGGCCCGCCGCAGAGCGGCGCACGTCGAGGCCCCGCGCATGCGCCACGGGGAGCGCGCCGATCGCATAAAACTCGCTGCCCGCGTCCTCGCCTTCGAGCCAATCGGACCCCACGAAACGGCTGCCCCCCGTGCCGACCGCCGCTTTCCACACGAACCCGCGCGGCGGCGCGAGGAGCGCCTCGGCTTCCATCGAGCGCCACGCGTCCGTCGGCGACAGGCGCATCTCGCCGCGAATCGCGAGCCGCACGGCAGGATCGAGGGGCGCCCCCTCCGCGAGCGCATGCCGGAAGTAACGGGCCACGGGCTCGGGCAGGTCGTCGAGCTCGCGAGGATCGAAGCGACCTTCGCTCGGCCGGGGCAGGAGCGCGCGCCACCTTCGCTGCAGGACGCGGTCACCATAAAGCCGTCGGCCCGCGAGCAGAACCGCGCCGCCGAACAACGTGCCCGTGACCCCGTAGAGGATGCGGGGGATCAACCTGCCACCGCCACGAGAAGCCATCCGCTCCTTCGCCTTTCCTTTCAGGGCGTCGCGCCGGCGTCCATCTTCGCACGCGAGAGCAGGATGGCCACCTCCATCGGCGTGAGCGTGCCGCAGAGCTCGCTCATCGCAGGTTTCAACGTCTCGGCGTGGGGCTCGAACCCCTCGGCCGTGACGAGCACGTTCACCGGGCCGCTCGTCCAAAGCTCGCACAGGAGGGTCGCGAGATCCGTGGGCGGTGGCTTGCTTCGATCGACGTTGCAAACGAAGTTCGCGCCGTCGTCGAGCGTCTTCCACGTGGTCGCGTCGGACAGATCGAACGGTGGTTCATCACCCGCGCTCCACTCGACGACGATGCGCAGATCCGGCGGGAGGGGCTCGCCCTCCGCGCGGATGTCGAGGACGAAGAGCGGCTCGGGAGGTCGTACGGGACAACCCCCCTCGCCGCCATGTCCTCCGTCTACATCGGGAGGTGGAGGTTTGGGATGCTCACACGCCGAAAGTCCTGCAAGGACGGCCCGCAGGAGCCCTAAGCTGAAGACGAACGCTCTGCGTGAAGACACAGTGCGTCGAAGAATAACTGATTTTCCCGACGATCACTTGGGCGGGGGCGGGGGCGGGGCGATGGCGGCGAGGTTCAGGCCACCGGGGTACTGGTAACTCGTCTGCGCGCCGTACCCCATCACCTGAATTCCCACGGGCTCCGTCGCGGTGAGCACGTGCGAGCCATTCTTTCCAGGCCCGAGCGGGAGACGCACAACGCCGAACCCCGAGCTGATCACCGTCGGCGTCTGGGCCACCGGCTGGCCATCGAGGACGAGCTGCGCCCCGACCGGCTGGACGACGTCGACGTAACTTTCGTCGTAATCACTCGGCGCGAGGAAGACGTATTTCAGGCGGTACTGCTCGACGGCCGTCGCGAGGCTCTGCGCGGGATCTCCCTTCGGCTCGGTGCTGAACGGGTCGATGAGCGAGGAGCCAAGCTGGAACATGCCGACGGCGAACTCGTGATCGCCGCTGATCTCGAAGTTGACGTTCACCTGGCCGAGATCGAAGACCTGACCCGCATTGATGCTGAGCGGCGCGCCCGGCGGGGTCTGGCCGGCATACGTGAGCTTCGTGCCGTTGACGTTGCCGTAGATACGCACGACGTGCCCGACGGGGCCGCCGCCCGGCGAGGTCGGGACCGTCACGATGTACCGCTTGCCGAGCGTCTCGGCAGGGAAGACGGACTCCTCGATGTGATCACAATACCCGCTCGTCAGCGGGACGTTGATGCACGGCACGCCCGCGATGACCTGCACAGGTTTCGTCGCAAAGACCTGCGAGCCGGAGGGGTCGGCGTTCGGCGAAAAGACGATCTCGACGACCTCGCCACGGTTCACCGTGAACGACGCGAGGCCGTTCGGGCCCGTGCTCGGCAGGCCGCCGCCACCGACGATCTCGCCGGCCCCAGAGAGCTTCACCTGCACGCTCGTGCCGTCCTCGGTGCCCGTGATTGCGAAGTACGAGCCGATGTTCGCATCCGGCCAGCCGGCGATGCCCGTGACGCGATAGTTGCCGGTCATCGCCGTGCTCGGCAAGAGGAGCGAGGCGTCGTTGGAGTAGGACAAACATTCGCCGAGGCACTCCGGACCGGGGCACGTGCTCCAGTCCTTGCCGGGCGGTCCACCCTGCGGGCCGTATTCGAGCGCGTTGAACTGGTAGACCGTGACGGGGCGCGTGGTCACGAGGTGATAGGCGCCGTCCGGCACACGCACCGTGTTCGAGAGCGGCGTGGCGCTGCCACACGAGTTGGCGTCCGGGCCCTTCAGCTCGGGCACCCACGGCAGGTAGATCTTCGCGAGGTCGTTCGGCGGGACGGTCGCGGTGGCGATGGTGTTGGCCCCACGCGTGACCGTGACCTCGGCAGGCTGATCCCCCGCGTTCGCCACGACGACCGCGTAGTCGAAGATCGACCAGACGTTGTTCGCGACGACCGTCGGCCAGAAGTCGCAGCCGATGTACGTGCGCGCCGCCGCGGCCTCTGCGCACGTCGTCGGATCGACGCCGGGATCCCCGCCGCCGAGCCCTCCCGAGCCCCCCGAGCCGACGAAGATGTCGCCGCCCATGCCGCCGCTGCCCGGACCGCCCGGACCACCCGGTCCTTCCCCTCCCGCGCCCCCGTCGCCGAACTCGTTCCGGTTCGACGTCGCAGAGCAGGAGACCGCGAGGACTCCCGGAACGAGGAGAAGCGCAAACGCAACGAACGCTGTGTGCTTGAGCCGGGCTGAAGTCATGCGCCCGATTATCCGCCCCGCGCCGCGTCAGGCACAAGGAGGATCGGGCGCGCCCGTCGGCTCAGTGCGCGGCTCGGTTCCGCTCGTGAATGCTCTCCAGGATGATGACCGCCGTCTCCTCGATCGCGCGGCCCGTGACATCAACGACGGGCCACTCGGGGTGCGCGCGGAAGATGTTGTGCGCGAAGTCGAGCTCCGTGCGCACGTGCTCCCGCATCGCGTAATTCGTCTCGGGGGGCATGCCGAGCTGGCGCAGACGCGCCTGGCGGATCTCGCAGAGCTGATCGAGGCCGATCGTGAGGCCGACGATGCGATCACTCGGCGCCTCCTCGATCTCGTGCGGGAGCGGGACGCCGAGCACGAGCGGGAGGTTCGCGACCTTGAGGCCGCGCTGCGCGAGGAGCGTCGAGAGCGGCGTCTTCGAGGTGCGCGAGACGCCGACGAGGATGATGTCGGCCTTGCGGAAGTTGCGCGGCTCCTTGCCATCGTCGCTCTTGACGGCGAACTCGACGGCCTCGATGCGGCGGAAATACTCGTCGCTGAGCGGGAGCATCGCGCTCGGCAGGTTGATCGGCTCGCGATCGAGGAACGTGCCGAGCTTGCCGATGAGCGAGCCGATGACGTCGATCGCCTCGATACGCAGCTCCGCCGTCGCCGAGTGGATGAACTCGCGCAGCTCGGGGCTGACGACCGTGAACACGAGCAGCGCGCCTTCCTTCGCGGCACGCTCGAGGACCGGCCGCGCGACCTCCTTCGTGCGCACGCGCGTGTGCAGGCGGATCTGCACGCCCGCTTGCGGAAACTGGAGGAGCGCGGCGCGGACGACCTTCTCGGCGGTCTCCCCCGTCGAGTCGCTCAGCACGTCGATGAACTTGGACATGGGCTTGCTCATTCTCGTCTTCGTCTCGGTCGGATCGCGGAGGGCTTCTGTGCTCGTTCGAGCCACGCCGCTCGAACGACAAGCCTACCCAAAAAGGCTCTTCAACTTGTCCATGAAACTCTCGCGTTCGGGCTCCTGCGGAATTTCGCCCAGGGTCGAAGCGAGCCGGGCGATGAGCTCCTTCTGCTCGTCCGTGAGGCGCGTCGGCACTTCCACGCCGATTTCCACGAGTTGATCGCCACGACCGCCCATGACGCGGCGCACGATGCCCTTGCCTTTGACGCGCAGCACCGCGCCCGGCTGCGTCCCCGCGGGGATGCGCAACTTGCCCTTGCCTTCGAGGGTGGGGACCTCGACCTCGCCGCCGAGCGCGGCGACCGGGAAGGAGATCGGGACCGAGCAGACGACGTCGTCGCCGACGCGCCGGAAAAATTCATGCGGGGCGACGCGAATCGTGAGCTCGAGGTCGCCCGGCGCGCGATCGGGGCGCGTGCAGTTGCCGCCGCGCTCGACGAGGCGTGTGGCGCCGTTCTCGATGCCCGCGGGGATCGTGACCTCGATCGTGCGCGGCTTCGCGACGACGCCCGCGCCGCGGCAGCTCTTGCACGGATCGAGCACGATGCGGCCCGTGCCGCGGCAGCGCGTGCACGGCCGCTCGACGGCGATCGGAAAAACGCCCTGCTGCATGCGGACGCGGCCGCGGCCGAGGCAGAGGCTGCACCGCTCGGTCTGCGTGCCCTTCGCTGCGCCGACGCCGCCGCAGTCGTTGCACGGCTCGACGCGCTCGTAGGTGATCTCCTTGGTGCAGCCGAACGCCGCTTCCTCGAAGCTGATGCGGATCTCTTTCTGGAGGTTGCCGCGGTCGCCGACCTTGATGCCGAGCGCGCCGAGCAGGTCGCCGAAGAGCCCGTCGATGTTGAGGTCGTTCAGGTCGACGTAGCCCGCGCCGCCGAAGGGGCTGCCCGGCTGCGCGCCGGCGCCGCCGACGCCCATCGGGCCGAAGCGATCGAACGCGGCGCGCTTCTGCGGATCACTCAGGATCTGGTAGGCCGCGTTGATCTCCTTGAAGCGCTGATGCGCCCCGTCGTCACCCGGGTTCTTGTCCGGGTGGTGCTGCCCTGCGAGCTTGCGGAAGGCGCTCTTGATCTCGTCCTGCGTCGCCGAGCGGTCGACGCCGAGCACATCGTAGGGATCGCGCACGGAGGCCGGAATAGCACCGATCCGGACGAGGGCCCAGGGGGGTGAGGGCCAGAACGGACGGGGGCGTGCTCAGGGGAGAACTTTGCGCGTCGGGCACTCGCCGTCGCCCTGGTAGTCGCCGAGCGTGCGCGCCTGCGCGAGGACGTAGTCGTACGCGGTCTCGATGGGCACGCCGGCGAGGCTGTACTTGTCGGGCGGGAACACGGCGGCGGCCTGCGTCGCCTTCAGTTCGTCGAGCGTGGTCTCGCCGTCGTCGTTCGCGTCGGCGTCGGCGATGTACTGCGCGTAGCGCGCCGTGACCTCGGCGCCGGCCGTGATGTTGTTGAAGAACCAGTGATCGCCGTGGATCGTGGGTTTGACCGGCACGCTGCCGCCGGCCGGGACCGCGAAGCCGGGGATCTCGTCCTCCGTCGCGCAGTCGTCGTACGAGGCGCCCGCGGCGAGGCCCCAGCGGAACGTCTTCTGCGTGGTGCCGTTGTCGAGGGTGCCCGCGATGTAGAGCGACCATCCGTTGTCGACGAGGAGCGAGACGTCTGCCTCGGTCGTGTTCCCGAGGCCCTTGGCGCCGGGTTTGGCGTTCGGCAGATCGAAGCCGAAGCGGTCCCAGCGCGTCGCGCTCACGCCCTCGAACGTCGCCACCACGTAGCCGCCCGCGGGGACCTTCTTCAGGTCGAGGACGTACACGTCGGGCGCGGAGAGCGCCTCGGTCGCGTCGGAGCGCGAGGCGCGGATGTTGCCGATCGCGACGAGAAAACGGTCGTAGGTGACGCTCCAGCCGTCCTGGATGTCCTCGTCGCCCATGCCGGCGGAAAGGCCGTTCGGGATGGTGTCTTCGGCCTCGACGAAGACCTGGGCCGAGCCCTTCTCGGCCGTCGCGCCGTCCTCGCCGCCGCATCCGACGACGAAGACGGCCGCGCTCCCGAGGGCGAGGAGCTGCGCACGAATCCCGCACATTTGCTTCACTTGACTCACCTCCGCAAAAGCAACGCGGAACAAGTAGCAAACGAGTTGCAGTAGTGCAAGGGCGAACGGGGGCCCGCGCGCGGCGCATCGGCGCGCGCGGGGGAGCGCCCGGGGCGGCGTGAATCACTTGGTGAGGGGGTACGTGTCGATGACCGGGTCGGTCTCGTCGGGCCGGATCTCGTGCGACTCGATGGTCAGCGAGTCCTTGTTGGCCTTGAGGAACGAGTAGAAGCCGAACACGGTCTTGCTGTCGTAGGCCGCGCTGACGCCGGTCCACGTGCTGACGCCTTTGCCGTACGCATCGGCGCCCGCGCCGGCGCAGACCATGTAGACCGTGCCCTTCGCGGGAGGCTCCTGGACCACGGGCTCGAGCGTGCCCTCGGCGAGCGGGCCGGTGAGCGGCTTCGTGCGCTCGTAGTTGTGGTCGTGGCCGAGGACGATGAGGTCGACCTGGTACTTGTCCCAGATCGGCACGAAGAACTGCCGGCCGAGGAGGACGTCCGAATCGGTGCCGTGCGAGGAGGAGGAGAACTCGGCGTGGTGGTGCATGCCGACGATCCAAGGCACGTTCGCGCGATTCTGGTTCGCCGCTTCGAGGTCCTTCTCCAGCCACGCCTTCAACATCGGGGCGTAATCGGGTTTTCCGGTCGGGGACGTGACCCAGAAGTCATCGACGACCACGACGTGGACCGGGCCAATGTCGACCGAATAAAAGAGCTCGGGATAGTCGGCGAATTTCGCCGTGTCCTGGGGGAGCACGACGCTGCTGTAGAAATGCGTCGTGTGGTTCTCGTGGTTGCCGTGCGTCGAGAGCGTGAGGATCTGCCCGAGCGTGAGCAGGCTCCCGTCGGCGTCCTTCGCCGCGAGATCGAGCCATTTGTGCCATTCGCTCTGGTCGGTGGCGAAATTGATCATGTCGCCCGAAAAGAGCTCGGCCGTGACGCCGGCCTTCATCATGCGGCGCTGGATCAAGCGCCAGGCCTGGTTGTCCTGGCCGCGCGCGTCGCCCGAGACGCCGAGGACGACCTCGGCATTGGGATCCTTCGGCGTGGTCGTGAAGGAATGGACCTCGCTCCAGACCTCCTTGCCCGCGGGGCCGCCGCCAACGCGATAATAATAGGTCGTCGCGGGGGTCAGGCCGCAGAGGTAGGCCTCGTGCATGCGGTCGTCGCCTTGCGGGGCGATGAGGCCCTCGGGGGTCACCCACGTGACGCCGCCCTTGCGATTCGCCGCGGGCCAGGTCGCCGGGTCGGGCGTGGTGCCCCACTGAATCTCGCTGGCGAGCGTCTCCGGGTCGGTCTGCCAGCCAAAGCCCGCGGAGGTCGCGGGATCGGCGCGGCCCGGGGACCCGATCTCGACGTTGCCGCCGAGGCCGAGGCGAACGCGGCGGATGTCGGGCGCGGCCGAGGTCTTGGCGCTTCCGCGCTGGAAATTCAGGTATTCGGGGCGGGTGGCGATCTCGAAATCGCACCCCTCGGGCCGGAAACGCTCGATGTTCGGCTCGGGCGGCGGGGGCGGGTTCTGGTTCGGCTCGTCCGCGCAACCGACGGCGAAGAGCGCGCTCCCCACGAGCCCCAGGGAAATCAGCGTTCGTTTCATCAAGCGTTCCTCCACCCGAAAGACGGCGAGCGGAGGCAGCCTAGGCCGGCCCGGCCCCGGCGGGAAGAGTTACCCGGCGGCGAGGCGATAGCCGCCGTCCCCGGTGCGCAAGACGCGCCCCTCGCGCTCGAGCTTCACGAGGTGCGCTTCGAGGCTCATCCGCGCAAGGGGCCAGAGCAGAGGCGGCGTATCGGCGTAGGCGACGGGCAGGAGCGCGTCGAGGTTCGCGCCCTCGGCAGGCATCGGGGCAAAGGCCGCGACGACCTTGGCCTCGCGCGCGAGGCGATGCGCGATGTACCGGCGGAAGAGCGTGGTCGGCTCATCGATGGGATCGCCGTGCGCGGGGAGCGCGACCGCAGCGGACAACCCCGCGAGGCGATCGAGCTGCGCGAGGTACTCGATCATGTCGCCGTCCACGGGCTCGATGAGGATCGTGCCCTCGCTCGCGACCATGTCGCCGACGACCGCGGTGCCCGTGTCCTCGTCGAAGAGGCAGACGTGACCCGGCGCGTGGCCCGGGGTGTGGAGCACGCGGAGCGGCATGGGGTGCGGCCCATCGAGCACGATCCGCTCGCCGTCCTCGATGTGGCGATCGACGCGCGCCTCCCCGGCGAGGCGCGCGGCCGTCTCGCGATGCGCGAGCAGCGGCAGGCGCAGCTCGTTCGCGAAGAACCAGGCGCCGCCCACGTGATCGACGTGATGATGCGTGAGGACGATGCCGATGGGGTGACGGCCGCGGCTCGAAAGGGAGCGCGCCCACGCGAGCCACGCGCGCCGCTCGTCGTCGAACGGCGTCGCGGGCTCGATGAGCAGCACCTCCCGCTCGCCCAGCGCGTAGCTGTTCGTGTGGGTGGCGGGAGGCAAGGTGGGCGTGAGCGCGGGAAAACGCTCGACGCCCAGCGTGACGCGCCACGGCCGCCCCATGGCCCTACCGCTCGAGCACGACGGCGAGCGCCTCGCCGCCGCCGATGCACAACGTCGCGAGGCCGCGTTTGTCGCCGCGATCCTTCATGGCGTGGATCAGCGTGGTGAGCATGCGCGCGCCCGTGGCGCCGATGGGGTGGCCGAGCGCGACGGCGCCGCCGCGCACGTTGACGCGGGCGTTGTCGATGCCGACGAGCTTGTTCACGGCCAGCGTGACCACGGCGAAGGCCTCGTTGATCTCCCAGACGTCGATCTGCTCCTTCGTGAGCTTGGTCCGCGCGAGCGTGTTCTCGACGGCGGCCGCGGGCGCGGTCGTGAACCACTCCGGCTCCTGGGCGGCGCCGCCGTAGCCGGCGATCCGCGCGAGCGGCTCGAGGCCGAGCTCCTTCACGGCCTTCTCGCTGGCGAGCACGAGCGCGGAGGCGCCGTCGTTGATCGACGAGGCGTTCGCCGCGGTGATGGTCCCGTCCTTCTGGAACGCGGGCTTGAGCGTGCCGATCTTGTCGGGCCGAGCGGCCGGCGGGCCCTCGTCGAGCTTCACGACCACGGCGTCGCCCTTCTTCTGCGGCACGTTCACGGGCACGATCTCCGCGTCGAAGAGGCCTTCCTTCTGCGCGGCGAGGGCGCGGCGGAAGCTCTCCTTGGCGAACTCGTCCTGGGCCTCGCGCGAGAACTCGTACTTCTTGGCACACAACTCGCCGGCGTTGCCCATGTGGAAGTTGCCGTAGGGATCCCACAGGCCGTCGTGGATCATGCCGTCGACGATCTTGTTGTCGCCCATGCGGTAGCCGCTGCGCGCCTGCGTGAGGTAGTACGGCACGTTCGACATCGACTCCATGCCGCCCGCGACCACGATCTCCGCGTCGCCGAGCGCGATGCTCTTGGCGCCGAGGATCACGGCCTGCATGCCCGATCCGCAGACCTTGCCGACGGTCGTCGCCGGAACGTTCTTGGGGATGTTCGCGTAGATCGCGGCCTGGCGCGCGGGGGCCTGGCCGACGCCGGCGCCGAGCACATTGCCCATGAAGACCTCACCGACGCGGTCGGCCGGGACCTTCGCGCGCACGAGCGCGGCCTCGATGGCAGCGGCGCCGAGACGCGGGGCGGGGAGGGCGGAGAGGGCGCCGAGGAAGGCGCCGATGGGCGTGCGGGCGGCGCCGACGATGTACACGGGAACGGGCAAGGTCATCGCATCCTCCGGGAGCTCGGGCGCAACGTAGCGCGCGCCCCGGAGAAGCGAACTACTCCAACATGTTGCACTGCACAAGCGACGCGTCCCGATCGGCCTCGAGGGCCTTGGCGAGCAGGCGCCTGCCACGATGGAGACGGCTCATGACGGTGCCCACGGGCACACCGAGCTTCTCGGCAGCGTCCTTGTAGGTCATCTCCTGGAGGTCCACGAGGATGAGCGCCTCGCGATACACCTCCTGGATGGCTTCGAGCGCGCGGAGGGTCGGCGGCGAGAGCGCGGTCATCTCGGAGACCGCGGGCGCGGCCGTCCACGCGTTCGGGTCGGAATAGAGGACGTCGAGGGCGCGGCGCTCGCGGCGGTTTCGGCGGCACTTCGTGATGAAGACGCTGAAGAGGATCTGGTGGACCCACGCCTTCAGGTTCGTGCCGGGGCGGTACTGGTTCTCGAAGCGGAGGGCGCGCTCGACGGTGTCCTGCACGAGGTCCTCGGCGAGGGCGCTGGAGCGCGACATGCGGAGGGCGCGGCCGAAGAGCTCGGGGGCCAGCGCGGCGACACCTCGGCGGAGCTCCTCGATCGAGTTGGCCTGGGGGTTTGGGGGCGTAGCTCGGCTCGTCCGAGCGAAGCCCCCAAGCGTAGACCGCGACTTCGAGGGGACGGGCGTGGTGGCGAGGGCCTGAGCGAACATGGCGACGTGACCTCCTGGTGCTCGGGTCCTTTCGCAAGGCGGGTGCCCAGGCGTGGCACGTTCTAAGTGATTGGAATCATTGTGGCGCCACGGGGCCTGTGTCCCCCCGGCGTGTCAAATCGACACCGGGGCGTGTCCAGGCGCCAACCTGGCGTGGGAAGGCGGGGGATCGTTCGGGCGTACGGCCGCCCTTCAGCTCGCGAGCGGATCCGCGCCCCGGGCCAGGGCGGCGAGGATCTGCGGGACGAGGTCCGGGATCTCGCCGGCGAAGAGGCCACGATCGCAGCCGGTGCGGGCGCGCCACAGATCGCCGGCGAGCGCGTGCACGAGGACCCCCGCGCAGGCCGCTTCGTCGGCCGACATGCTGCACGCGAACGCCGCGATGAGGCCGGTCAGGACGTCGCCCGAGCCAGCCGTGGCGAGGGCCGGGTTGCCTGCCATGCAGATGAACAGGCGCCCCTCGGGCGTGGCGATGATCGTGCGGGCGCCCTTGAGGATGACCGTGGCGTTCGTGCGCGCGACGGCCTCGCGCACGGCGCCGAAGCGGTCCTGCTCGATCGCGGCGCCGCTGCGACCGAGGAGGCGGCCGAGCTCACCCGGGTGCGGCGTGAGGACGAGGCGGCCTTTGGCTTGCGCGAGCGACTCGGGGCGGCCCGCGAAGTGCGTGATGGCGTCGGCGTCGACGACCTTGAAGCCGTCCCAGCCGAGCACGACGTGATCCACGGCCGCGCGCGCCTCCGGGCCGAGGCCGAAGCCAGGGCCGATGGCCACGGTGCGGCGGCCGGCGAGCGCGGCGTCGAGCGAAGGGCCGATGCGGGTCGGGTCGATCCGTGTCGTCATCACTTCGACGACGCGTGATTCGAGCGACGTCGCGGCCTCGGGCCAGGTGCCGATCGTGACGAGGCCGGCGCCCGCGCGCATGGCGGCCCGCGCCGTCAGCAACGAGGCGCCGAGCTTGCCGGGCGAGCCCGCGACGACGAGCACGTCGCCGGCCTTGTGCTTGTGGACGCTCGCCTCGCGGGGCGCGAAGTACGAGCCGACGGTCTCGCGGCGGATGACCTCGGCGACGAAGCCGACGTGCGTGAGGATCGGCGGGTCGGGCACGCCGAGGTCGACGACGTGCACGTTGCCCGCGAGGCGCGCGCCCTCGGGCGTGAGCATGCCGATCTTGAGGTGGCCGAAGGTGACGGTGTCGTCGGCGCGCACCGCGATGCCGAGCGGCGCGCCGCTGTCGGCGTCGAGCCCCGAGGGGATGTCGAGCGCGACGCAGCGCGCGGCCGCGTCGTTGAGCACGGCGATCACGTCGGCGAGGTGGCCGGTGATCGGCCTGTCGAGGCCCGTGCCGAAGAGGGCGTCGATGACGAAGTCGGCGCGCGTGAGGGCCGTGTGCAACGGGCCGAGGCCCGCGCCCTCGGGCAGCTCGAAGAAGCGGCCGCCGAGGTCGATGTAGGCGTCGTGGTTGATGCGCGCGTCGCCCATCACCTTCTCGCTCTTGCCGGCGAGGTAGACCTCGACCTCGGCGCCGCGCGCGTAGAGGTGGCGCGCCACGACGAACCCGTCGCCGCCGTTGTTGCCCGTGCCGCAGACGACGACGACGCGCGCTTCGAGCGGATACGTCGCGGGCTGGCCGGGGCTCTGCACGTGGCGGACCGGGAAGGAGCGGGCGCGGGCGGAGATCGCGTCGGCCTCGCGGCTCGGCGTGTGCCGGCGGCGCGCCTCGATCATCGCGGAGAGGACGTCCGCCGCGCCGCGGCCGGCGTTCTCCATGAGGACGACGCCGGGCACGTGGCAGGTCTCGATCGCGTACTTGTCGAACGCGCGCATCTGGGCGCGCGTGAGCACGGGGATCATCGGGACCGACCCCGGGCGTTGTCAGCGTTCGGGGGCTCCGCTCCGGCAAGCGGAGCTCTGCCCCCGAGCCCCCGATCGACGGCCCTTCGAAGGTCCCGCACGGCGCGATCGAGCCCGAAGAAGACGGCGTCGGCGATGACCGAGTGGCCGATGTTCACCTCGACGATGTCGGGGATCGCCACGACGGGCCCGACGTTGTGGCGGGTCAGCCCATGGCCAGCGGCGATCTCCAGGCCGAGCGCCGCGCCGCGGGCCGCGGCGCGCTTCAGCCGGTCGAGCTCGTGCTCGGCTTGCTCGCCCGAGGCGTGGCAGTACTCGCCCGTGTGCAGCTCGATCTGCGCGACGCCGAGCGCCGCGGAGGCCTCGACCATGGCCTCGTCCGCGCCGATGAACAGGCTCACCTTGATCCCGCGCTCCTTGGCCATCTTCACGGCGGCCTCGACGCCCGCGCGTTGCCCGATCACGTCGAGCCCGCCTTCGGTCGTGCGCTCCTCGCGGCGCTCGGGGACGAGCGTGATCACGTCGGGACGCACCCGCGACGCGATGCCGATCATCTCCTCGGTCACGGCCATCTCCAGGTTCAGGAGCGTCTGGACCGAGGCGCGCAGCCGCGTGACGTCGTCGTCGGTGATGTGACGCCGATCCTCGCGCAGGTGCGCGGTGATGCCGTCGGCGCCGGCCGCTTCGCAGAGGCCCGCGGCGAAGACGGGATCGGGGTAACGCGTGCCCCGCGCGTTTCGCACGGTGGCGACGTGATCGATGTTGATGTGCAGCCGAACCGCCATGGGGCGGGACTCTACGACGAACACGCGCAAGGTCGAAGCACGCGCACGAACGAAGCGCACCGAAGCGCGGGCAAGCGCGGGCGGACGCGGAACGAGGTTCCAGGTCGAAGCGCTCGGGACAGCAGAACCAGGGACACGGCATCGGACGGCGTGCGATCGATCACATCGTGACGCGGGCCCGAACTCGGCTCGACCCGCAGGGTGCTGCACGAGCGCGGCATCACCGTCGCGTTTGCCCACGGAGGCGAGAGAGGCTCCGTGGGGCGTCGTCCCTCGACAGTTCTTTTGTACACAAATAAAAAGTAGTTCACGATCGGCCGTGATCTCTTGAATCGAGGCGCGTGAGCGCTACTTCTCGAAGGATGCAGGACGCGCACGCCTTCCTTCAGACCCTCGCGACCGTGCTCGGCGTCGCGGCGATCACGACGGTCGTTTTTCAGCGAATCCGGCAGCCGGTCGTCCTCGGATACATCATCGCCGGCCTCGTCGTCGGGCCTCACCTGCCCCTGCCGCTGAACGCCGACACGAGCACGGTCCAGACCCTCTCCGAGCTCGGCGTCATCCTGCTGATGTTCGCGATCGGCCTCGAGCTCAACATCGAGAAGCTCGTGCGCGTCGCGCCCACCGCGGGCGTCATCGCGGTCATCCAGGTCGCGCTCATGATGTGCGCCGGCGTCGTCGTGGGTCGCGCCTTCGGCTGGACGCAGATCGAGAGCATCTTCGCGGGCGCCGCGATCGCCATCTCCAGCACGACGATCATCGCCAAGGTCTTCGACGAGATGAAGATCGACCCGCGCCTCCGCGAGCTCGTCTACGGCGTCCTCATCGTCGAGGACATCCTCGCGATCCTGCTGCTCGCCGTGATGACCACCGTCGCGACCGGCAGCGGCCTCGACGCGACCACGCTCCTGCTCACGACCGGCAAGCTCGTCGGGTTCCTCGTCGTCATGGTCGTCGCCGGCCTGCTCATCGTGCCCAGGCTCATGCGGTACGTCGTGCGGCTCGGCAGGCCCGAGACGACCATCGTCACCAGCATCGGGATCTGCTTCGGCTTCGCGCACGCCTGCGCCGCCATGCATTACTCGGTGGCGCTCGGCGCGTTCGTCGCGGGCGTGCTCATCTCGGAGTCCGGCGAAGGGCACACCGTCGAGCACCTGATCGTCCCCATCCGCGACATGTTCGCGGCCATCTTCTTCGTATCGGTCGGCATGCTCATCGAGCCTTCGCTCGTGCTCGAGAACTGGGTCGCGGTCCTCGTCCTCTCGGTCGTGGTCGTCGTCGGCAAGGTCGTCGGCGTGGGGCTCGGTGGCATCGTGACGGGCTGCGGGATCCGCACGAGCGCACAGGCGGGCCTCAGCCTCTCCCAGATCGGCGAGTTCTCGTTCATCATCGTGGGCCTCGGCTCCACGCTCGGCGCGACGCGCCCGTTCCTCTTCGCGGTCGCCGTCGCGGTCTCCGCGATCACGACGCTGACGACGCCCGCGTTGATCCGTCGCTCGGAAGGCGCCGCGCGTTTCGTCGAGGACCATGTCCCTCGCAGGATCGGCACCTTCATCACGCTCTACAGCGCGTGGATCGAGCGCGTGCGCACGGCGCCCGCTGCCGCGACGACAGGCGCACGGCTGCGACGCCTGGGCGTGCTGCTCGTGCTCGACGCCGCCTTCCTCGTGGCGCTCCTCGTCGGCGGCGGGCTCTTGCACGAGCGCATCCAGCACGCAGCCGCCTCGTCCCTCGGGCTGAGCGAGGGCGCCTCGCAGGTGCTCGTCTTCGCCGCAGCCGCGCTCGTCGTATTGCCGTTCGTCTTCGGGATCGTCCGCCTGACGCGCGCGATCGGCCTCACGGTCGCGGGCGACACGAAGATCGGTCGTCCCGTCGCGCTCGTCGTGCAGCTCGGCCTCCTCGTGGCAACCGCAGCCGCCTCGGTCACAGCCGTCGAGCCCTTCGTGCCCCCGGGCGTCGGCATGTTGCTCCTCGTGGCGATCGCCTTCATCGCGATCGTCTCGTTCTGGCGAAACGCCCGGCAATTCGAGCTCGAGGTGCAAGCCGGAGGGACCGTCGTGCTCGACGTGCTCAAATCAAAGCTCGCCGGCGAGGCGACAGCGCACGCAGCGCATGGAGAAGGTCACGCCGCGGCGCCGCCCCCCGCTCCGAACGACGCGCCCTCGCTGCTCCTCGGTCTCGGCGCGCCGCGTCTCTTGCGCATCGCCCCCGGGAGCACGGCCGTCGGGCGAACCCTGGGCGAGCTCGACCTACGGGCCAAGACCGGCGCTGCGATCCTCGCGATCGTGCGCGACGGCAAACCCTCGATGATGCCCGGCCCGAAGGATCAGCTCGAGGAGGGCGACATCGTCGCCGCCGTCGGCTCGGAGGAGTCCCTTTCGAGCGCGGAGGCCTTGTTCACGGCACTGGAGGGGGACGTGCAGCCCGCGTGAGCCGCTCGCGCCGGGGCGCTGCCCCGGACCCCGCGGGGGCTGTCCGCCCCTCGACCCGGACCAGGCACGGCCTGGACCGGGGGTGGAAGAACTGCGCGGTGCGCAGTTCTTCCAACGGGCCGGTGGCAAGACCATGGGGGTGGGTCTCAAGTGGGCGGCGCGCACGCTGCCCGTTGAACCTGCAGCGCCGCGGTCATGGCTGGCGGCGTCGTCGCCCGTCTTGACCCTGGCTGTTCGATGAACTGCGCGAAGCGCAGTTCATCGACCCCGAGTCCAGCGCTTGCGCTGGTCCGGGTCCAGGGGTGGACAACCCCTGGTCGGGGTCCGGGGTGAAACCCCAGCGCAACGCCTTCGACCCGCTGCCTCAGCGCGCCACGGCCGCGTTGCTGGCCTGGACGAGCAGATCCTGGATGTGCTGCACGAGCTTGGCCGGGTCGACCACGACGCCCTCGGCGAGCAACGCTTGCTCGTAGAGCAGCTCGGACCAGAGCTTGATGGGCTCTGCGCTCGGGTCCTTCTCGGCGAGCGCGCTCAGGTTCTTCACGATGGGGCTCTCGGGGTTGAGCTCCAGGATGCGCTTCGCCTGGGGCGCGTCCTCGCCCATCATGCGCATGATCCGCTCCATGTTGACGCCGAGATCGCCTTCGGCAGCGACCAGGCAGCTCGCGCTGTCGGTCAGGCGGCGTGAGGCGCGCACGTCCTTCACCCGCTCGCCGAGCGTGGCCTTCACGGCGAAGACGGCGCTCTTGATCTGCTCGTTCGCCTTCTCGTCGGCCTTCTCGTCCTTCTCGCCGAGATCGATGTCGCCGTGCGCGATGCTGCGCAGCCGGCGCTTTTCGTACTCGTTCAGGGTCTGCACGACCCACTCGTCGACGGGCTCCGTCATGAAAAGGACGTCGTAGCCGCGCTTCTTGAAGGCCTCGACGTGCGGGCTCTTCTCCAGCCCGCGGCGGCTCGTACCCGTCAGGTAGTAGATCTCCTTCTGCGACTCCGGCATCGCCGCGACGTACTGCTTCAGCGAGATGAGCTCCGCCTCCGGCGTGTTCATCGAGCCGAACCGGCAGAGGTCCGCGATCGCGTCCTTGTTCTTCCAGTCGACCGACACGCCCTCCTTGAGGACCTTGCCGAACTCGCTCCAGACCTTCTTGTACGTCTCGGGCTCGCTCTCCGAGAGCTCCTTCAGGCCCTTGAGAACTTGCTTCGTGATCTGCGTCTCGATCTGCTTCAGGGCCTTGTCCTCCTGGAGCATCTCGCGCGAGACGTTGAGCGAGAGGTCCTCGGAGTCGACCACGCCGCGCAGGAAACGCAGGTAGATCGGCGCGACCTTGTCGCAGTCCTCGACGATGAGCACCCGCTTCGCGTAGAGGCGGATGGCGCGGCGATCCCGCTGGAAGAGGTCCGGCGGCGCCTTCTCGGGCACGTAGAGCAGCGCCTGGAACTGCACGGGCGCGTCGATCGAGACGTGCAGGTGCCAGAGCGGCTTTTCGCCCTCGTAGCCGCCCGTCACGTGCCGGAAGAACTCGGCGTGTTGCTCCTCCGTCACCTGCGACTTCGGCAGCGACCAGAGCGCCGCCTTGCGGTTCGAGACCTCGCCGTTCACCGAGATAGGGAAGTGCACGAAGTCCGAGTATTTGCGGATGATCTCCTTGATCCGGTAGGCCTTCGTGTACTCGCGCGCGTCCTCCTTGAGGTGCAGCGTGATCTTCGTCCCGGGGTGCGCGCGCTCGCCCGTCGCGACGGTGAACGTGCCGGATCCCCCGGAGCGCCAGAGCACGGGCTCGGCCTCGGGGAGCATGGATCGCGTCTCCACGTCGACCCGCGCGGCGACCATGAACGCCGCGTAGAAGCCCACGCCGAACTGGCCGATGAGCTTGACCGCGCCGTCCTTGTCCTGACTCGCGCGCAGGGCCTCGGCGTGCGACTTGAGGAACTCGAGCGAGCCGCTCTTCGCGATGGTGCCGAGGTTCTGGACGACCTCGTCGCGCGTCATGCCGACGCCGTTGTCCTCGATGACGATCGTGCGGGCCTCGTCGTCGAGCTGGATCGAGATCGCGGGCTCACCTTCCTGCTCGGTCACGTCCTTGCGCGTGAGGCCGAGGAAGCGGGCCTTGTCGAGCGCGTCGGAGGCGTTCGACACGAGCTCGCGCAGGAAGACCTCCTGGTTCGCGTAGAGCGAGTTGATGACGAGGGAGAGGACCTGCTGCACCTCCGCCTGGAACGGCATCTCCACGGCGGGAGGAGACACGGCCGGCGGCGCTTCGGGGGTCGGGGGGGCTTCTTGGGTCATGGCGACGACGAAATGGATCCGGTTTTTGGAAATGCAATCCCCCTCCCCGCACGAAATGAGGCGCTGCTAGAGTCCCTCGCGTGTTCCCGACCGAACGACCCCGCAGGCTCCGCCGCTCGCCCGCGATCCGGAGCCTGGTCCGCGAGACCTCCCTCGCCCCCTCGGACTTCATCCTGCCCCTCTTCTTCCACGAGGTGCTGGACGAACCCCGCCCCATCTCGACGATGCCGGGCGTCTTCCAGCTCCCGGTCGCCGCGGCCGCCGAGCAGGCGCGGCAAGCGCGCGCCCTCGGGCTCGGCGGGGTCATCCTGTTCGGCTTGCCCCGGACCAAGGACGCGAGCGGCTCGTCCGCCTACGATCCGAACGGCCCGGTGCCGCGCGCGGTCGCGGCCCTGAAAGACGCCGCGCCGGACCTCCTGGTGATCACGGACGTCTGCGTCGACGAGTACACCGAGCATGGGCATTGCGGGATCCTGAAGCCGGGCCCGCGCGGCGAGCTCGAGGTCGACAACGACGCGACGCTGGAGGTCCTGGCGAAGGCGGCGGTCGTGCATGCGGCGGCGGGCGCGGACATCGTGGCGCCGAGCGACATGATGGACGGGCGCGTGGGCGCGATCCGCCGCGCGCTCGACGGCGAGGGGCACGAGGGCACGGCGATCCTGTCGTACGCGGTGAAGTACGCGTCGAGCTTCTACGGGCCCTTCCGCGAGGCCGCGGACTGCGCGCCGAAGTTCGGCGATCGCGCGGGCTACCAGATGGATCCGGCGAACACGCGCGAGGCGCTGCGCGAGGCGCGGCTCGACGAGGAGGAAGGCGCGGATCTCCTGATGGTGAAGCCCGCCCTGCCCTACCTCGACGTGATCGCGAAGGTGCGCGCAGCGTCGCCGCTGCCGCTCGGCGCGTACAACGTGAGCGGCGAGTACGCGATGATCAAAGCCGCGTCGGCCGCGGGGATGATCGACGAGAAGCGCGCGGTGCTGGAGCTCCTGACGTCGATCCGGCGCGCGGGGGCGGACTTCATCCTGACCTACCACGCCGTGGACGCGGCGCGCTGGTTGGGCTGATGGGCCGCGCGACACGCTGGGGGATCGTCGCGGCCGCGCTCGCGCTCGTGGGCTCGAGCGGCTGCAACGCGATCAACTCGATCGGCCCGAACTGCGACCGCTCCACCGAGACCAACACGCCCGTCCGGTACACGGAGGGCACGGTGGAGCACGGCGTCTACATGAGCGCGCCGTGGAACGGGGAGCTGCTCTGGTTCCCCGCGGGGATGCGGTACGAGCTCGAACACGGGCTCGGCGAAGTGCCGCGGTTCGTGGACATCTGGCTGTCGTTCAAGAAGTGCGGGACGGGCGAGAGCACCATCGCGCCCGCGGCGGGCAACCAGGCGGAGCTGCGCACGGTCGACACGAACAAGCTCGTGATCGTGAACGGGAGCTGCGTGGACTACTGGCTGCTCGTGGTGGCGGGGACCGGCGACGGAGAGCCGAACCCGCCGGCGGATCCGGACGCGATGCCGCATGGGAGTTGCCCGGTCGAGGATGCGGGGATGTGAGGGACGACCCGCCCTCGCGGAACGACGACCCGCCCTCGCGGAACGACATCCCGCCCTCGCAGAACGACTCCCCGCCCTCGCGGAACGACTCCCCGCCCTCGCGGAACGACTCCCCGCCCTCGCGGAACGACTCCCCGCCCTCGCGGAACGACATCCCGCCTTCGCGGAACGACTCCCCGCCCTCGCGGAGCGACTCCCCGCCCTCGCGGAACGACATCCCGCCTTCGCGGAACGACATCCCGCCTTCGCGGAACGACATCCCGCCCTCGCGGAACGACTCCCCGCCCTCGCGGAACGACTCCCCGCCCTCGCGGAACGCCTACTCCGCGGCGTGCGCCTCGGTCCGGCTGAACTGGAGCTGGTAGAGGCGCGCGTACGCCCCGCCCTGCGCGAGCAGCGTCTCGTGGCTGCCCTGCTCGACGACGCGTCCCTTGTGGAAGACGACGATGCGATCGACCGCGCGGATCGTGGAAAGCCGGTGCGCGATGATGAGCGCGGTGCGCCCCTGCATCGCAGCCCATACGGCCTTCTGCAGGCGCGCCTCGGTGTCGCTGTCGATGTTCGCCGTCGCCTCGTCGAGCACGAGGATCGGCGGGTCGCGGTAGAGCGCGCGCGCGAACGCGATGAGCTGGCGCTCGCCCGCCGAGAAGTTCGATCCGCGCTCCTCGACCTTGGCTTCGAGCCCGCCCTCGCGACGCTCGAAGAGATCGAGCGCGCCGATCCGCTCCAGCGCGCGGACGACACGCGCCCGGTCGACCTCGACGTCGCCGGCCGCGATGTTGCTCGCGATCGTGCCGGGGAAGAGGAAGACCTCCTGGGGCACCACCGCAAAACTCTTGCGAAGCTCGTCGCGCGGCGCGTTCCGCACGTCGCGGCCGAAGACACGCACCGAGCCCTGCTTCGCTTCGTAGAGGCGCAGGAGCAGCGACGCGACCGTCGTCTTGCCCGCGCCCGTCGCGCCGACGAGCGCGATCTTCTCGCCTTTGCCCGCGTGGATCGAGACGTCGCGGAGGATGGGCACGCCGGGCTTGTACTCGAAGTCGACGTGATCAAGCTCGAACGCGATCGTGTCGTCCTTCTTCTCGGCCTGCCCCTCGGCGGCAGCCGCGGGCACCGGCGCGTCCTCGTCCTTGTTGTCGAGGAGCTGGAAGATGCGCTCCGCGCCGGCCAGCGCCGACTGGAGCTGCGTCATGCGCGCCGAGAGGTCGCGGATCGGGATGAAGAACATCTCGATGTACGCGACGAACGTGACGAGCGTGCCGAACGAGACACGATCCGAGAGCGAACGGACGCCCGCGTACCAGAGCACGGCCGCGATGCAGAGGCTCTGCACGAGCTCGATCGCCGCGTCGAGCGCCGCATCGAAGACGATCGAGCGGTTGTTCGCCTGCCGGTACGCCTCGTTGATGTCGTCGAACTCGAGCGCGCTCTGCTCCTCACGCGCGTAGGCCTGCACCACGGCCATGCCCGAGATCTGCTCGTTCAAGTACGCGTTCATGCGCGCCGTCTTGACGCGGATCTCGCGGAACGCGTCGCGGATCCGGCGCCGCGTCCACATGACGCCGAGCGCGACCGGCGGGACCGCGACGAACGTGATCAGCGCGAGCTGCCAGTCGCGGCGCAACATGACCACGATGATGAGGACGAGGCGCACGAGATCGCCGATCGCGTTCAACGTGCCCGAGGCGAACATCTCGTTGATCGCGTCGACGTCGTTCGTGACACGCGTGACGAGCCGACCGACGGGCGTGCGATCGAAGAAGCCGAGCTTGCGCGTGTGCAGGAAGCGGAAGACGTGCGCGCGCAGGTCCCCCGACGCGCGCGCGCCCGCGAGCTGCATGAGGTAGACCTGCGGGAACGCGATCGACTGCTCGACGAGCTTCAAGACGAGGATGAGGGCGCCCATCTGCATGAGCGTCCGCGCCGCGTCGGGATGCTCGAACGCGTCGAACGTGCGCCCCATCAGCCACGGCTGGAGCACGGCGAGGCCCGAGCCGAGGAGGAGCAGCACGAGCGAGAGGACGAGCCACTTCGCGTGCGGCCGCATGAACGGCCAGAGCCCCGCGAGGATGTTCGCGTCGAGGCCCTCGCCGAGGCGGTCCTCCTCGTGGAAGCGCGCGAGCGCCGTCTCGGCCCGGGTCTTGCCGGGCGCCGCCGCCTTCGCGCCGTTCGCCTTGGGATCCACAGACAAGGTCGTCATGCGGGCACGGCCTCCGGCGAGGGCATCGAGGAAGGCAGGTCTTCGGCGCCGAACGCAGCGAGCTTCTCCTCGATCTCCTGCTCCTCGGCGAACGACGCGTAGAGGCCGCCGGCCGCCACGAGCTCCTCGTGCGAGCCTTCCTCCACGACGCGCCCGTGTTCGAGCACGATGATGCGATCACAGCGCTTCGCCGCGGCGACGCGGTGGGTGATCAGGACGAGCGTGCGGCGCGCAGCTTGGCGCTCGATGGCGCCGAGGATCGCGGCCTCGGTCTTCGCGTCGACCGCGGACATCGGGTCGTCGAGGACGAGGACCTTGGGCTCGCGCAGAAGCGCGCGTGCGAGCGCGACGCGCTGCCGCTGGCCGCCCGAGAGCTGCACGCCGCGCTCACCGACGACCGTGTCGAAGCCGTCCGGCAAGGACTCGATCTCCTGGAGCACGCCCGCCTCGGTCGCGGCCGCACGGATCTTCTCCATCGCCTCCGGCGAGTCCTGCTCTTCGAGCGAGTAGCCGATGTTCTGCGCGACGGTCGTCGAGAAGAGGAACGCGTCCTGCTGCGCGTAGCCGATGCTCTCGCGCACGACCTCGAGCGGCAGCTCGCAGATGTCCTTGCCGTCGAGGAAGACCGTTCCGCGCGGCGTCGGCAAGAGCCGCGGCAGGAGCGTGGCGAGCGTGCTCTTGCCCGATCCCGTGCGCCCCAGGATCGCGAGGGATCCGCCCGCGGGGATGTCGAACCGGACGTCGTCGAGGACCTTCCGCTCCCCGTGGGCAAACGCGAGGCCCTCGACGCGCAGCGCGCCAGAGACGGCCTCGGGCGCGGGGAGCGCGCCGCTCACGACCTCGGGCACGGCGTCGAAGATCGCCTTGAGGCGCACGTAACTCGCCCGGCCGCGGGCCACGATCGCAGTCACGAAGCCGAGCGCGAGCATCGGCCAGATGAGGCGGCCGAGCGCGGTCCAGAACGAGATGAACGCGCCCTTCGTGATGTCCCCCTGGAGCACGAGCGAGCCGCCGTACCAGAAGACGATGAGCGTCCCCGCCGCGAGGATCGCGCCCATGATGGGCTGCATCGATCCGCGGATGCGCGCGAGCACGAGGTTCTTCTCGACGTAGTCCCGGTTCGCTCGCTCGAACGTGGCGATCTCCGCCTCTTCGAGCGCGAAGCTCCGCACCACGCGGACCCCCGCGAGGCTCGCGAGGACGCGGTCGCTCATCTTGCCGAGCGCCTCCTGGTTCTCGCGCATGCGCTGGAACATCTTCCCCGAGAAGGTGCGCGTGGTCAGCATGAGCACGGGGAACGTCACGAGCGCCGCGAGCGTGAGCTTCCCGCTCACGCGCACCATGACGTAGAGCGCACTCGCGAGCGCGAGGAGCGAGTTGACCACGTTGAGGATGCCGAAGCCGAGGAGGAGGCGGACCTGCTGGAGGTCGCTCGTCGAGCGGCTCATGATCTCGCCCGTGGGCATGCGCCGGAAGAACGCGGGGCCGAGCTTGTGCAGCCGCGCGAGCAGGGCCGCGCGCAGCTCGTACTCGACGTTCCTGCCGCCCGTGAACATCGTCCAGCGCGAGAGGACACGCACGACCGCGGCCATGACGACCACGCCCAGCATGAGCAGCGCATCCTGCGCCGCGTCGCTCGAGCGGAGCTGCTCGGCCGCGTCGACGGCGTCCCTCACGAGGAAGTCACGCTTCACCATGAGGAGCTGCTGCGCCGCGAGGAGGACCGCGCCGCTCAGATAGAGCCAGATGTTGCGGCGGAACTGAGCGCCGAGCCCTGTGGGGAACTCGGAGGGTGCGGCCTTTTGCATCAGCGCGCTTTGCGGGGCATCGGGGCCGTGGGCCGCCGGTGGGAGCTCTGGATCGCCGGTCGCTCGCGCCCCTCGGGGACGAGCGCGAGATCCGTCACCTCGATCCGCGTCGACAAGAGGCCGAGCAGCACACGCGCGCCGCCGCGTCCGTCGAGCTCGCCGACGATGCCGATCTTGTCCACGAACGCGCCGCTCAAGACACGCACGCGCGCGCCCTTTTCCATCGTGGTCGGCGCCGACGCGCTCGTGTTGCTCGAAGCCACGGGCGCAGGCGCCGAGGCCGCAGGCGTGGGCGCCACGCGAGGCGGCGCGGGCGTCTGCTCGCGCTCACGCGGCGCAGCCGGTGCTTGAGGAGCCTTCGCTTCTTGCGGCTTTCCGCCGCGCCGATCGCGATCGCCCTCGGCCTTCTGGCTCGGCTTGAACAACGTGTCGAGCGAGGGCTTGCGCGGCGCGCCATGCCCCGCACGCGCGCCAAACCCGAACGGGAGCGAAGACACGCGCGGCCCCTCGGCCTCGCCACGCGCCTTCGCCTCGGCGAGGGATCGCTCCCGCGCAGCGGCTTGCTCGGCTTGCCACTTCTCGGTCTGCGCCGAAGCCTCCGCGTGCGTCCGGGCCCGCTCGCGCTCGATGCCTTCGAGGCGCCGATCGAGCGCGATGTGATCGTTCTGCCGCGACCAAGCGACGAGCGTGTAGATCGGCGCGAGCGCGAGGAGCGCATCCTCGAGCTGCTCGTCGAGGATCTCCGCATGCTCCAGCGCGACCTCGCGCGGCACGGCCCATCCAATCCAGAGCGGCACCTGCCCCTCGGCCGCGCGCTCCAGCATCGCCTCGATCGCCTCCGGCGTCGCCGCGCTTGCAGCCACGCGATCCGCGCCGACGCCCACCGCGAACTGCTCGGGGAGCGCGCGCAGCGCGGCCGTGAGCTCGGCGGCGAGCGCCGTCGGTCCGGCCCCCTCCCCCGCATCCTTCGCCGCGAGGCGCGCGCGAAGGTTGTCGATGTCGACCTTCGCCTCAGGATGCACGGCGAAGCAAACCTCGACGCCGTGCGAGGCGATCCGGAGCGCGAGGAACGCATGCCGACCGTACGGGCTCGGATCATCGATCGCAGCCGAGATCGATCGTCCCGCGTCGAGCAGGCGCTCGAGCTCCTCGCGCGCCGCAGCGTCGCGCCAGAAGAAGACCCACTGGCACTCGACGCGTTTCTTGTTGCGCAGGGTCGGATGTTCGTCCGAGCCGTGCACGTCGACCGTGATCCCGAGCTCCGCGAGGCGCGTGATCACGCCGCGCGCCCAGGCAAGCGCGCGCTGCTTCACTTCGAGGCGCGGGCGCGAGTAGGCGTTCGACGTCGACTTCTCCGGGGCATAGGCGTCGAAGTCGCTGTCCGTCAGATGCAAGGGGGCGTGGGTCATCACTCTGCTCGAAGGGCGCTCTTCACAACGTCACGAGGTGCACGCGAACAAGCGTCACGCGCGGTGCGTAGCGAAGGCGGAATGGCGTCGTGGCTCCCCTTGTAGCACTGGCCAAAACGCGGTGATATCCCCTCGCGTCTTCACGCGTCGCGCACAGCCGAGGCGGACCACGGACGGCCCGTGGAAGCGAGGAACGAGCGCCTTGACCCCGAGGGGCTCCATGTCACCTTGCTCTCCACGATCTCCGAGCGCTCGTCCCACAAAGGGCGGGCGTTTTTGCCGTGAAATCAGGGGCGTGCCGAGCACACCACGCGGGCACGCGGGTCCGAGCACCCGCGCCCTTTGCGAAGAGTTTCCGGAGTGTCCATGGAGCAGCATCGAGACGAGCAGATCAACTGCGCGAGCTGCGGCTCGTCGTTCCTCTTTTCCGCCGACGACGCGGCCGCGCGCGCCGAGCGAGGGCTTTCGTCCCCGCCAACGCTGTGCAAGCCCTGCTGGCGCGAGAAGCGATCGAAGAGCACGAGCCGCAGCGAGGGCCCAGCCCGCAGCGCTCCACGCGGGCGCGAAGGCCGAAGGCACGATCCCCCCGCGCGCCCCGGCCGATACACGGGCGACGTGAACGAATACCGGAGCCCGATGCCCGATCCCCACTTCGCCCTGTACCCATCCTACGGCCGTCCCGCTTCGCCCGCTCCCCGCGGCGGCTTCTCTCCCCGAGGCCAAGCCCCGCGAGACGGCACCCAAGATCGCACGCAGAGCCCGCGCGCCTCCTCCAGCCCGCGTGGCCCGCGCGGTCGTGGTTTCCCAATCACGTGCGCAGCCTGCGGTGTCGCCGCCACGGTTCCCTTCAAGCCAGCCGAAGGCCAGAAGGTGTACTGCCGGGCTTGTTTCCAGGCGGAAAAGCCGTCCTGATTCTCTTGCAAAGGCGCGGAGCCGGGGCGCGGCCCCGGACCCCGCGGGGGCTGTCCGCCCCTCGACCCGGACCAGGCACGGCCTGGACCGGGAATGGAAGAACTGCGCGATGCGCAGTTCTTCCAACGGGCCGGTGGCAAGACCGCGGAGGTGCGTCTCGAGCCGGCGACGGGGCGTTGCCCGTCAAGCCGTCAGGGCTGCGGTCTTGGTCGGCAAGATCTTTGGTGGTCTTGACGGCGGCTGTTCGATGAACTGCGCATCGCGCAGTTCATCGACCCCGAGTCCAGCGCTTGCGCTGGTCCGGGTCCAGGGGTGGACAACCCCTGGTGGGGCCTGGGGCAAAGCCCCAGCGCAACGCCTCTGCTAGACGATCTCGCAGGTCAGCTCGGGCGTGAACCCGACCTCGCCTGCGGTGATCGCTACGCGCACGTCGAAGCTCGCGGCGCGGCGCGCGGTCTCCTCGACCATGCCCACGACCCAGAGACGCAACGCGAGCGAGGCTGGCTCGAACTCTGCGATTTGCAGGACGACCTTGCCGCTCTGGCTCGCGCCTACCTTCCATGCGCCGAAGCTGAAGAGCCGCGACCAGATCGAGATGCCGCGGCGGATCGCGATCTGAAGATCCGGCGCGGGTCGGAGCACGCTGCGCACCGTGTTGTGGAGCTCGCCGCCGATCGCGAGACGGCCGAGCGCGCGCCATCGGGAAGGCTCGTGCAGCGAGATCGCGGTCGCGATCTCCATGTACGCGTCGAGCGCTTCGAGGTCGTACGCGACGAGCGCGTTGATCGAGTCGTTGAGGAAATCTTCCGCGTAGCGCTGCGGGAGCTGCGCCACGACCTGCTCGCGCACGCGCGGCCCTGCGTCCTCGGTGAGGGCCTTGTCCACGGCGCGCAGCACGGCGCCGCGCACCTGGTACATCCCCGGGAACCGCGACGCTGCGCGCGGCTGGACGTACCGCGACGGCGGACCTGCGTTCGAAGAGGTCGCCGATGTGTTCGCGGAGCTCGCCGAGGAGGCCGTGCTCCGCGCCACGCCGAGGGGCTTCGGCATCGCCGGAGGCACGAGCGGCTCGACGTTGCGTGGCGAGGCGATGTAGTCGCCGCGCGGCGGAGGCCCGGGATCACTCGTACGGCCTGGGCTCCCCATGCTCGGCACGACACGCGTCGGCGCGTACGGCATCGACGAGGCGCCGGAATCCGTGAAGCTCGTCCGCACGCTGGGCCGGATCGGCGCGGGCACGGGGGGCGGCTCGCGGAGCGGCGTGTTCATGCGATCCGGCTCCGGCAGAATCGTGGCCGGCGGCGGGGGCGGAGGCGCGCCTTGGGATTGCGACACGCTCGCGTGCGCGACGCGTCGATGCAGGTTGATGATCCGGCCGAGCGCCGTCGAGCGCTTCGTCGGATCCGACGAGAACCGATCGAGCTCGCGCGCCACCTCGCCCGCGGTGGCGTAGCGCTTCATCGGATCCTTCTGCAGGAGCTTCGCGACCACGGCTTCGAGCCGCGGATCGACGTGCACGCCTGCCGCGGCGAGCGTGGGCGCTTCGGCGTGCACCACGCGGAATGCCGTCGCCACGGCCGTCGGCGCGCGGAAGGGACGCGTGCCGGTGAGCAGCTCGTAGAGCAGCACACCCACGGCGAAGAGATCACTTCGGCCGTCGATCGGCGCGTCGCCCGTGGCCTGCTCGGGCGAGAGATAGTCGGGCGTCCCGAAGACCACGCCGGTGCGCGTGCGCGGCGAAGGCCCGCTCGAGTCGAGCACTTTCGCGATACCGAAATCCAGAAGCCTTACGACGGCTTGACCTCGCGACACGTCGAACGCGACGAAGACGTTCTCGGGCTTCAGATCACGATGGATGATGCCGACGCGGTGGGCGGCGTCGAGGGCCTCGAGGACGGGGATGCACGTCGCGACCGAGGCGTCGACATCGAAGCGCCCGAGGCGCTGCAGCGCGGAGCCCACGCCCTCGCCTTCGAGGTGCTCCATCACGATGTAGGGGCCCATCTCGCCCACGCCCGCGTCGATCACGTCGACGATGTTCGGGTGGCGGATGCGGTTGACCGCCTGGGCCTCCTGAAAGAAGCGCTGCGCGAGCTCGGTGTTCTCCGACAGCTCGGGGTGGAGGAACTTGATCGCGACCGCGCGGCCGGCGAGCACGTTCTCCGCACGAAAGACGTGGCCCATCCCGCCACCGCCGATGCGCTCTGCAAGGCGGTACTTGTTGTCGACGATCGCGCCGGGGGCGGGAGTTCGAGAAGCCATTCAGCCGGTGGACATGCTCGGATCCAGGGGGACTCGCCTCGGGGTTCGGCCCAAGGCCCCGCCACGAGGGAGAGCCGCTACGATACCCGTCTCCCAGGGCGAAGAGCCACTTCGGATGGTGCCAAGATAGCGAATCTCGGAGAGAGTGGGGGTCTCTTCGTTCCGCCGCCTCCTCCCTGTGCGCCGTTGCTGGTCCATCCCACGTTCCATCCCGCGGATCGCGTGACAAACTTCACATTGATGCGTTGCCGTCCCGCCTTCAACCGGCAGGAACGCGGAGATCCACGAGGGTTGTCGCGAGCTCCGCGAAACCTCGGCCCATGGCAGCTTGGGTCACATACTTCGGCGGAACGGGCAACATGGGCAAGTACGCGCGCACGTTCGCCACGCCGATCGTCGTCGTGAAGGCCGCGAAGGCCGCCGCGTCGTTGCCGCTGTCGCCCACGAACGCGTAGGTCAGCCGCGCGCGGGTCGGGTCCTCCCCGAACGCCGCTTCGAGGAGGCGGAGCGTACCCGTGGCCTTGTCAGCCGGATCAAAGGAGAGGTGCAGGTGCACGCTCGACGCGAGCGTGTGGACGTTGCGCCGCGAGGCCTCCGCGCGCATGGCCGCGACGTCCTCGGCCGGCGCGCGGCAGTGCTCGCCGATGTCGAGGGTCACGTCCGTGAAGCGGGCGCTGTTGTCGTCCGCGAGCGCCACGGTCGGAAAACGCCGGACGAGCTCCTCGGCGAGGGCCCGAAGCTCCGCGCGCCTCGCCCCCGCCGCCGCGAGATCCGCCGGGAACACGAGGCGCAAGCGGGGCGCGCCAAACGGGCGCCGCTCCTTGACGAAGGCCACGGCGCCGTTCTCGGCGATCGCTGCGTCGAGCGGCCACTGCCGCACGAGCACCTCGGCCCAGCCGGCGGGCCGCCCCGTACACGCCACGAGCCGGAGCCCCGCCTCCCGCAGCCGGAAGAGCGACGTATACGCGACCTCCGTGAGCTCGCCGTGCTCGAGCAGCGTGTCGTCCAGATCGAACACGAGCCCGGAGAGGCCACGCGCCTCCTCCGGGCGCATGGCGGCGAGCGCGCGCGGCGCAGCCGAGGGGGACACGCCGGTCACAGCACCTCGAGCCGCGCGATCACGCTCTTCAGATAGAGGCCCTCGGGGAACGCCGCGCTCACCGGATGATCCGCGCCCTGGAAGTGCCGATCGAAGATGACCGCGTGCATGCGCGCCTCCCGCGCGCCGAGGGCGAGCGCGCGCGTCAGGTCGTCGATCGAGACGGCGCTCGAGCACGAGCTGAGCACGAGGATCCCGCCCGCCTTCGTGGCCCGGCAGCCCGCCGAGGCGAGCGCCTTGTACACGCCGAGCGCGCCTTCCTTCGCGCCGCGCGTCGGGGAGAGCTTCGGCGGATCGCAGAGCACGATGTCGAAGCCGCCCTCGGCCGAGGCCCGCGAGAGCGCCTGGCGCGCGTCGTCGCGCTGGAAGTGGATCCGCCCGAGCAGCCCGTTCTTGCGCGCGCACTCCGCGCCGACCTCGATCGCGAGCGCGCTCTCGTCGACCGCGACGACCTCCTTCGCGCCCCCGCGCGCCGCGGCCATCGCGAACGTTCCCACAAAGGAGAACGCGTCGAGCACGCGCCGCCCATGCGCGAGCTGCTCGACCCGCGCCCGGAGCGTGCGCTGATCCAGATAAAACCCCGTCTTCTGCCCGAGCGCGAGCGGGATCTCGTACAGGAGCCCGCGCTCTACGAACGAGAACCGGTCGACGCTCGTATCGCCGCGGACCACCCCCGCGGCCGCCTCGAAGCCTTCCTTCTTCGCGAGCTCGACCGAGGTGCGGTCGACGATCGCGCGCGGCGAGAGCAGCTCGGACAGCGCGTCGAACACGATCCCCTCGCGCCGCTTCACGCCGATCGTGCCGATCTGCACCACGGCCACGTCCCCGAGGACATCAACGACGAGCCCCGGCAGCCCGTCGCCCTCGGCGTGGATCAGCCGGTAGGCCGTGGTCTCGTGGCCCGCGGCGTGGTTCGGCAGGCCGAGATCACGCCGGTGCTGGATCGCGCGTTCGATGCGGCGGCGGAAGAGCGCGCCGTCGACGGGCGCGTCGTCGCGGGTGTAGATGCGGACGGGGATGGCCGACCGGGGGGTGTAGAGGCCGTGGCCCAGGGTCGCGCCGTGGGGGTCGATGACCTTGACCTCGTCGCCGGGGAGGGCGCCGCCTTCGATGCGGGCGATGGCCTGCGCGAAGACCCAGGGGTGTCCGGTCCAGACGGGCCTCACGTGGCCCGGCTTGAGGGTGACGACGGGGATGGGGGACCCTGGCCTACGCCCCTCGGGGCGCGCAGGACTCGGGTCGGGGGCATGGGCGGATCTCGCGCGCGCGTTCATGGGCGTCCCGCTCCCGGGGCGTGTCCGGTCGGAAGAACGAATGCCAAAGCCCCCCTCGGAAGGCATACCGATGGGCGGCTGACTGGGGTATTGTTTTCTGTAGGCAGGCGCTTGGCCACCGTGTGAACCTTTCATCACAGCCCGCCGTGGCGGACGATGCACGCGAGTGCACCGAGATCTCGCGGAAACCGTCTACCGAAGCGTGCTGGCCGATGGCACTCCGGTTGCTAGGCTGCAAGCACAAACGAGGAGTCGTCCCATGCGCCGCTTGACCCCTGCTTTGATCGTGGCTGCCGCTGCTCTGAGCCAACCCGCTGTCGCGTTGGCGGACTGCCCGCCGGGCTCGTGGTTCTGCGCGGATGAGGCACAAGCTCCCGCGCAGCCCCCGCCCGAAGCCGACACGCTCCCGCCTCCGCCGCCCGCCGTCGAGGTGGTCGAAGAAGAGGACGAGGCGCTTCCGCCGCCGCCCGCGCGGACCGCGCCCCAGGTTCGTCGTTCCCAACCACCGGTCGTCATTTATCAACCCGCGCCGCAGCAGCCGCAGGTCGTGCAGCAGCAGCCGGCGCAAACGCAGATCATCATCGTCGCGCCGGGTGCCCGGACGCACGTGGTTCGTCGGCACCACCCGGCGGTCCGCGTCACGCCGCCGCCCGCGCCTCCGCCGCCGGTCCGCGTGATGGCCGCGCCCGCGCGCCTGCGCACGCCGTTCGTGGCGCCCGCGAAGCGCCGCTGGCAGCCCGAGTGGGGTCTCAACCTGCGCCTGCAGGGCCTCTCGATCGGCAGCAGTGATCGTCGCGACAACGGCGAGCAGAGCGCTCATCCCGACGCCGGGATGGGTGGCTTCGGGCTCGGCCTGCGTTATCGCCCCGTGCCCGCGTTTGCCATCGAGGGCTCGTTCGACATCCTCGGCGGGACGGACTACAACGGCTTCGATCGCGTCGAGACCCCGTTCTCGTTGAACGGCATTCTCTACGTGAACCCGCGCAGCCGCGCGCAGTTTTACCTGACCGGCGGCGTGCACTGGTCGAGCGCGACGGTGCAATCGGAGGACGCGGATCCGCGTTTGTCGCCGACCCGCGACGGCAACAACTTCTCCGCCGAGTACAGCTACTTCGGCGGGCAGGGCGGCATCGGCCTCGAGTTCCGCGTCTCGCGCAGGCTCGCGCTCAACATCGACGCGCTCGCGTTCGTCCGCCACCGGACGGACGACAACGCCGAGACGGGCCCGGCCGAGTTCATCGATACGAACACGGGGCGCACGACGAACACCTCCGGCGGCGGCCTCTTCCGCGGCGGCCTGACGTTCTGGTGGTGATGCCCGCGCCGGGTCTCCCGGCGCGCGCCCCTCGCCGCTGCTAGATCTTCCGCACGCGGCCCGGCCCTCTCTGCCGCCGGGCCGCTTCCCCACCATGCAACGACTGCGGCGCCACAAGGCCCTCCTCCTGGCCATCGCCGGGGGAATCCTCTTCGCCCTCACCTCGCCCCCGACCGACCTCTATCCCGCCGTGTTCCTCGGCCTCGCGCTGCTCGCGTGGTCCCTCGAAGACGCGCCGACGGCGTGGCGCGCGTTCGGCCGCGGCGCGGCGTGGGCGACGGCCGCGGGCATCGTGGGCCTCCGCTTCGTGCCGAGCGTGGTGCAGCGCTTCACGCCGCTCGGCTCGGCAAATTCGTACCTCGCGCTCGTCCTCCTCGCCGCCGGGCAATCGCTCATCTGGGCGATCGGCGCGGCCGCGACGCACCTCGTCCATCGCCGCGCGCGCGCGCCGTTCGTCCTCGCGTTTGCCCTCGGCGTGTTCGTCGCGGTCTCGCTCCCCTCGGTCTTCGCGTGGACGCCGGCCGGCCTCGTGAGTCCATGGCCTGCGCTCGTGCAGCTCGCGGACCTCGTCGGGGAGCGTGGCGTGTCCGTGATCTTCGCCGTCTCCGCTGCGTTCCTCGCGCGTGCGCTCCGAGCGATGTTCGCGGAGGACGCGACCTCCATGAAGGCGCGCTTCAGCGCGAAGACCACGGTCCCGCTCGTGATCGCCGCAGCCATCCCCGCGCTGCTCGTGATCCATGGCGCGCTCCGCATCCGCTTTCTCACGACGCAGCCCTCGGTGGCGCGCACGATCCGCGTCGCGCTCCTCAATCAGGCCGTTGGTCCGACGGAGCGCTGGGACCCGAAAAACCACGCGGGGATCCTGCGCGATTTGCGGCGCCTCACGGAGGACGCCGAGGCGGGCGGCGTGGACCTCACGGTCTGGCCCGAGGCAGCCTACCCCTACCCGCTCATGCACGGCACGACGCAGGCGCCGCGCGGGCCACGCGCGGTGCACGGGGACGGCGCGCGCGGACCGATCCTGTTCGGGCTCATCATGCTGGAGAAGCCGACGGCCACGAGCCCCGGCGTCGTGGAGACGAACAGCCGCAACTCCGCGACCCTCGTCCTGCCCGATGGCTCGCTCCAGCCCTCGTACGACAAGCTCGAGTTGCTCTGGTTTGGCGAGACCGTCCCGCTCGGCGGCTACATCCCATGGTTGCGCCGCATCTTCCAGGCGAGCGGCGGCCTCGTGCCGGGCACCGAGCCGACGGCGCTCGTGCTTCCCCACGCGGACGGCCCCGTGCGCATGGGCGTGCTCAACTGCTACGAGGACACGCTCGCCGGTGTCGGCTTGCGGATCACGCGCGCGCTCCAGCCGAACTTGCTCGTCAACGTCACGAACGACGCGTGGTTCGTGGGGACCGCGGAGCCCGAGCTCCACGCGCGGCTCGCGGCCATGCGCGCGATTGAGCATCGCTTGGATCTCGTGCGCGCCGTGAACCTCGGCGTGCTCTCGTGGATCGACGCGCGTGGCGTCGTCGTCGCGCGGGACGCCTCCATGTCGCCCTCCACGCTCGTCGCGACGCCCACGCTGCGCGACGGATCCCTCACGGTCTATGGCCTTCTCGGGGACAAGCCGCTCGGCTTTGTCTTCGTGGCCGCGATCGCCGCGTTCGCCTGGCGATCTCGTCGTGAGGCGCGTTCGAAAAACGAAACCGGCGCGAGCGATGAAGCTCGCGCCGGCTCCGGCGAAACGGAAACGTAAACCGAAGATTCGGTTACGCGCCCACCTGATCCTTGAGACCCTTGACCGGCGTCGCGCGGACCTTGCGGCTCGCGGGCTTGCCCTTGATGGTCATGGGCTCCTTCGTGAACGGATTGACACCCTGACGATCGGCGGTGGCGGGCGTCGCCTTCGCCTTGAGCTTGACGAGCCCCGGGATCGTGATTTCGCCCGGACCATCCGATCCGAGTTGCTTGGCCACGAGCGCCGAGAGCGCGTCGAGGACGCTACCCACGGCCTTCTTGTCGAGGCTGGTGCTCTCGGCGAGAGCGGCCGTGATCTGGGCTTTCGTCAGCTTGCTAAGAGGCATCCTGCCCTCCTCTTGGATCGCCGCCCGATATCGGTGACGACCCCATGAAATGGCTCTGTCCGAGCACGTCCTGGACGCGAGCGGGCGACCGTTTAACAGGCGAAGAGTGGCCTCGCAAGGCAAAATCTCGGGAACGTCACCGGGGGGTGCCGGTGGTCCGCGCGCTCGCCACCGCTTCGAGCTCCCGTGTCCGCGCCGTCATCTCGCGATCCTCGGCCGCCGTCCGGTGGTCGTACCCGACGAGGTGCAAGAGGCCGTGCGCGAGGAGCATCGTGAGCTCCGCGAGCAGCGGACGACCTTGATCCGCGGCCTGCCGCCGCGCCGTGTCGATCGAGAGGATCACGTCCCCGAGAGGCCCTTCGTGGGGCCATCCCGCGCCGATCTCCGCGCCCTTCGCTCCCTTCGGCTTCCACCCGGGGGGACGCTCGTGCAGCGGAAAAGAAAGGACGTCCGTGGGTTTGTCCTTGTGCCGGTACGAACGATTCAGCTCGTGGATCGTCCCGTCGTCCACGAGCGCGATGCTGAGCTCGACCGCCATGAGGCCGAGGTGATCGAGCATCTTGCCGGCGCGGCGACGGAGCACCACGGGCGAGGCGCCTTCGAACGGCCCGCCCCGCGTCGCGACCTCCACCACGTTCGGCGCAGGCACGGGCGGGGCGGGTTTGCCCTTCTTCTTCGTCGCCACGGCTACGACTGCGGGATCTTCTTCGCGTCCGCGAGGAACTGCGCGAGGCCGAGGTCGGTGAGCGGGTGCTTGAGGAGCTGCTTGATCACCTTGAGCGGCAGCGTCGCCACGTGCGCGCCGATCATCGCCGCCTGCACGAAGTGCACCGGGTGGCGCACGCTCGCGGTGAGGACCTCGGTCTTGAACTCGTAGTTCCGGTAGATCTGCACGATCTGCTGGATGAGGTCCATGCCGTCGCCCGAGATGTCGTCGATCCGACCGACGAACGGCGAGATGTACGTCGCGCCCGCCTTCGCCGCGAGCAGCGCCTGCGACGCGGAGAAGCAGAGCGTCACGTTCGTCTTGATCCCCTCGGCTGTGAAGACACGGACCGCCTTCAGGCCCTCGTCGATGAGCGGGACCTTGACCACGACGTTCTTGTGAATCCGCGCGAGCTCCCGGCCTTCGCGCAGGATCTCCTGGGCCTCGACGCCGACGACCTCGGCCGAAATGGGGCCGTCGACCACCTCGCAGATCTCCGCGATGGCCACCTTCGTGGGCTTGCCCCCCTTCGCGAGGAGCGAGGGGTTGGTCGTCACGCCGTCGACGACGCCCATCGCCTGCGCCTCTTTGATCTCCGCGATGTCACCCGAGTCGATGAAGATCTTCATGCACGCTCTCCGGCGAGGTGCTTAGCGCGCGCGGCGCGGCGCGTCGATAGTGGAGCGAGGGTCACCGCGCCGCCCACGACGGCTGCGTCGATCAGGCGTGACGAACGCGTGACGCCGTTCGTCAGGACGCGCGGACGAGCAGCCGAGCCGCTCATCTTCGCGTAAGATGCGAGCATGAGACCGCCGCGCTTCACCCGTCCCTCGCTCTTTCTTTGCACGATGGCCCTGACGCTCCCACTCGCCGCGATCGCGGCCGGGTGTGCCGAAGGGGGCACCAGCATGACCACGACGAGCAGCAGCAGCGCGGGCCCAGGCGGGGCCGGCGGGCAAGGCGGCGTCGGCGGACAAGGGGGACAGGGCGGCGTCGCGGGCGAGGGCGGTCAGGGCGGCGCTGGAGGGCAAGGCGGTCAGGGCGGCGCTGGAGGCAGCGGCGGCGCGCCGAGCGGCGTCGTGATCGAGTGTCCGGGCGCTCCGCTCACGCCGCCGCCTCAGGGCACGTGTGCGGTCGTGAAGCAGGGGACCTCGGGCACGATCTTCCGCGGCACCGTGCTCGCGCCCGATCAGACGTTCCACCGCGGCGAGCTCGCGCTCGACACGACGGGCAGCATCGCCTGCGTCGACTGCGATTGCAGCGCCTCGCCCGCCGCGGCCGATCCCACGATCATCGAGTGCGCGGACGGCGTCATCTCGCCGGGGCTCATCAACGCGCACGATCACATCGGCTTCGCGAACAACCCGCCGAAGACGCACGACGGCGTCCGCTACACGCACCGCCATCAGTGGCGGAAGGGCGCGCCGGGGCTGCCGAAGATCTCGGTGAACGGCGGCGCGAGCGGCGACGTGGTGCGGTTCGCGGAGCTGCGCTTCGTGATGAGCGGCGCGACGTCGACGCTCGGCGCGGGCGGCCAGGCCGGCCTGCTCCGCAACCTCGACGTGCAGGGCCGGATGGAGGGCCTGCCGATCCCGCCCGCGGACTCCGACACGTTCCCGCTCGGCGACAGCGGCGGCCTCATGCTCGAGTCGGGCTGCAACTACCCCTCGCCCACGGCCGCCACGGCCATCGCCGACCTCGAAGCGTATGTGCCGCACGTCAGCGAGGGCATCGACAAGGCCGCGCACAATGAGATCACTTGCCAGATCTCGGGCGCGAACGACATCGTCCAGCCGCAGACGGCCATCGTGCACGCGATCGGCTTCAACGCCGACGACTTCGCCGAGATGCGCAAGGACTTCAGCACGGTCGTCTGGTCGCCGCGCTCGAACATCGATCTCTACGGCAACACCGCGAGCGTCACGCTGCTCGACACGCTCGGCGTGCCGATCGCGCTCGGCACCGACTGGGTGGCCTCGGGCTCGATGAACCTGCTTCGCGAGCTGCGCTGCGCGGACGAGCTCAACACGCTCCACTACGACGGCCATTTCTCCGACCTGGAGCTCTGGCGCATGGTCACCACGAACGCCGCGCTCGCCGCGGGCGCGGGGGACATCGTCGGCATGCTGAAGCCCGGCTACGCCGCCGACATCACGATCTTCGACGGCAAGGATCGCAAGGATCACCGCGCCGTGATCGGCGCCGGGGTCGAGGACGTCGTGCTCGTCCTGCGCGGCGGCAAGGCGCTCTACGGCGACGACAAGCTCGTGATCGATCCGGCCTTCGGGGGCTCGAACTGCGAGCCCTTGCCCGTCTGCGGGAGGGACAAGCGCGCGTGCGTCGCGAAGGACCTGAACGGCATCACGCTGAACCAGATCCGCACGGCCGGCGAGGCGTTCTACCCGCTCTTCTTCTGCAACGACGTGACGCCCAACATCGAGCCGAGCTGCGTCCCCTGGCGCACCGAGTACGCGAACGGCATCACGGCCGAGGACGACGACGGCGACGGCATCGCGAACGACGTCGACAACTGCCCCAAGGTCTTCAACCCGATCCGGCCGCTCGATCAGGGCGCGCAGGCCGACATCGACGGCGACAAGATCGGCGACGTCTGCGACGCGTGCCCCTTCGACGCGAACGACGGCTGCACGTCGCTCGACGCGAACGACATCGACGCCGACGGCGTGCCGAACGGCAGCGACAACTGCCCCGAAGCGGCGAACAGCGACCAGGCCGACGCGGACGCGGACGGGCACGGCGACGTGTGTGATCCGTGCGCCGAGCCGAACTTCGGCACGCCGCTCTGCCCGCCCAAGCCCATGCTCATCGAGGTGATCCGCAACCCGGCGCACCCCGAGCACCCAGCCGCGGGCTCGGCCGTCACGATCAAGGACGTCTTCGTCACGGCCCTCCGCCCGAACACGGGCAACAGCCGCGGCTTCTACGTACAGGATGCGTCGCTGAAGCCCTTCAGCGGCATCTTCGTCTTCACGGGCAGCACGGCGCCGCAGGTCCAGGTCGGCAACCGCGTCAGCATCACGGGCGAGTACGAGGAGTACTTCGGCCTCGGCGAGATCACGACGCCGATCGTGACCGTCGACGAAGCGAGCACGACGCTGCCCTTTGGCCCGATCGACGTCGCGGATCCCGCCACCATCGCGACGAACGGCATGTTCGCCGAGGGCTACGAGTCGATGCTCGTGCGCGTGGTGAACGTGGCGATCACGGTCGTAAACTCGGACGGACCGGCCGGCGACTACGACGAGTTCACGGTCACCGGCAACCTGCGCATCGACGACCAGATCACCGACGCGGCGCTGAACATGGGCCTGAACAACACGTGCGCGGTGGGATCGAAGTTCACCTCGATCACCGGCGTCCACGGCTACTCGTTCAACCACTTCAAGCTCATGCCGCGCAGCAAGAGCGACGTCGTGTTCGTCGACTGCGATCCGTTCGTCCCCTGAACGGTCCGCCCCCGCGAGGGGGACGCACGCCGCGTCCCCCTCCCCTTCCCCTCTCGTTTCAGCTCAAAGGTTCGTCGCGATCGCCACGCCGACGAGGTTCGCCCCGCCGACGACCATGGGCGTCGTGAACGCGCCGTTCTGCAGGCGCGCATGGTGCGCCTTGCCGGTCGTGTCCACGTAGACGAGCTCGGCCTCCGCGTCCCCCGCGCCGAGCGCGAGCGCGGGCCTTCCCATCGCCTTCAACGCGAGGTTTTCCACGGCCGAGAAGGCCACGCCGTCGAAGCGCGCCCAATGCAGGTTCCCCGTGGCGACCTCGCGGTAGGCGAGCAGCGCCCCGCCCGAGGGCAACGCGAGCAGCGCGAGATCCGTGGACTTCGCGCCCGTGATCTCGACCGGCGTCGTGCTCCACGTCCCGCCCTCGCGCGTGAGGAACACGAGCTGCTTGTCGTTCGCGCGCGTGAAGACGAGGACGAGCTCGGGACCTTGCGCCGACGTGAGCGCCGCGATCGCGGGCGTGGTGTCGTCGACGTCGAACGCCGCGAGGTGCTGGGTTGCCGCTTCCCACACGCCGGCCGCGCGGCGCTGCGTGTAGAGGTTCGGGTCGCCCCACCCGTCGTTCGTGATCACGGGATCCATCCCGAGCACGGTGATCGCCGCGGCCGCATCTCCCAGGCTGTACGTGTCGACTCCGACCTTCACCTCTTCGTTCGTCGGGGCGAACCCGCTTGCGGGCGTGTACGCCGCGTACCAGTAGCGGTTGTTGGTCACGTCCTGGTAGACGATGTGCGCCGCGGCGCTCGACGCCGCGATCCCGGGCGTGGCCCGCGTAGTCACGTTCGCCCCCACGTTCGTCACGAGCCCGAAGCCACCCGCCTCGGTCCACGTCGACGCGCGGATCCGATCCTTCGTCACGCCTTCGCTGCTGTGCAGGAGCGCGACGCCGGCCTTCTGGCCGGGGAGGATCACGAACGCCGGCGGATCGGCGCTCTTCTCGCTCACGGCCGTCTCCATCGTCCAGCCGTCCTTCGACTGGAACCGCTTCGTGACGCCGCCCTGCGTACCGGTCGCGAACATCACGAGCATCGGGCACGCGGGGCAACCGGCCACGTCGCAGCTCCCGGGCAAGCCGGGTTCCACGGGACAACCGCCGCCCATGCCGCCGCTCCCGCCACCGGCGCCGCCGCTCCCGCCGCCGACGCCGCCCGTGCCGCCTCCGCCGATCCCGCCTGCGCCGCCGCTGCCCGAGCTCGACGACGTCGTCATGCCGCCGCTGCTGCTGCTCGACGATCCTGCCTCGCCGACCTGCGCGTCGTCGATCGGACAACCGGAGAGCGCGACGCCGAGCAGCGCGAGCGTGAGCCCTTGCGAGTGCCCCTTCGCCATCGTCAGAAAGCTCCCTGGAGCACGAGCCCGCCGTCGCCGCGCCCGACGTACGGCACGACGTGCAGGCTCTGCGCTTGCGGCTTCTTCTGCGAGAGCCCGCGCGCGATGCCGACCACCGCCGCGCCGATGCCCACCGCGCCGACCGCCGTCAGGCCCACGAAGAGGTAAAAGCTCCGGTCCTTGCGCGTGTTGTCATCGTCGGGCCGGTACGGTTTCGTGGGATCACAAATGGGCGGCGTACCTGGGCAGTTCGCCTGGATCCTCTCCTCGGCCGCCATCTGATCGAAGCGGAAGTACACGCCGGCGCCGACCGCCGCGAGCCCGAGCCCGCCCGCGACGAACGCCCAGGCCGGCACGCCGCCCGAGGCCGGGGGCGGCTTGGGTTTGTCCGTGGGCGGCGAGGCCGGTGTTTTCGCGACCGCGACGGCGGGCACGAGCGCGAGCTCCACCCTCGCCTTCTGGCCTTCCGCGAGCTCGATGTTTCTTTCGATCGTCTCGAATCCCGGCGCACTCGCCTCGAACATGTGTTTGCCCGGATCGAGCGGGATCGTCTCGCCGAGCGCCGCAAGTGGCAGGCGGATGCCGTCGCGCACGACCTCGAGCCCCTCGGGCCGCGCGTTCACCACGAGCTCCACGTGCGCGAGGCGCGGCTCGATCTCCGCGATCCCGTCCTTCGCCACCTGTTCGAGCTGCTTCTTGCGCTCCTCGCCGAGCGTGTCCTGGTTGAGCTGCACCGCGCGGCGGTAGTCGACGAGCGCCTGCGTCAGCTTGCCCTCGTGCTCGCGGCATTTCGCGATGTTGATCAGCGTGCTCGCCGCGGGGTTCAGCTCCATGCTCGCCTCGAACTTCGCGCAGCCCTCGGCCCAGTTGCCGTCGGTCACGAGCTTGCGCCCGCTCAGGTAGAGCGCCTCGGCCGCCGCGGGATCCCGAGGGTTGTCCTCACCGAGCGCGCGCCCGGGGCACACCGAGACGATCAAAAGCGCGGAGACGGCGAACGCGTGCTTCCGCGTCGCCGAGATCGGACGTTCAATATTCATCGAGCGGATTTTTCCCCTTGGGTGGGGTCTTCGACGTGCCGGTGCCCGCGGGCTTGCCACGGCTCCACCCGCTGGTCGAGGGGAGCGGAGAGGCGGGTTTGTCCGAGGACGCGGCCGATGCGACGGGCGTGGCCGACGACGACGAGGGCAGAGGCTCCCCAGCCGGCGCGGCCGACGCGGAGGCCACAGGCTCGGGGATCGTGGTCGGCTCGGCGCTGGAGAGCGCCGCGGGGACGACGGCCGCGGGCGCCGGGGACGAGGACGTGGGCCCGGGCGTCGGCGTCGGCGCCATGGTGGGCGAGGGCAAGGGCAAAGCTGCGCGCGACCCGCCTTTGGGCCAGAACGCGAGCGCGGCGCCGACCGCGCCCACACCCGCAAAGAGCAGCACGAGCGCGAAGAGGGGCGTGACCGACGAGCGCCGCCTGGACCGCGGCTCCGCCGGCGAGCTCAGCGGCTCGCCGCTCGAACGGGTCAGCGCCGGCGCCGAAGGGTCCGCGCCGGGCGAGGTCGACTCGGGCGGCGGCTCCAGCGACGAAGGCAGGGGGGACGGCCCGCTCGCCTCGATGGCCGCGACGTACGCGGGGACGGGCGGCGCGGTCGCGGTGATCACGCCGTCGGCCGGCGGCGGCTGGGAGAGCGGCAGCTCGCGCGCCGGTTCGAGCACGATCGAGGGCAGCACCGCGCGCGTGCCGGGCGGCGGGGTCGAGGCCGCGGGCGGTTTGACGTCGAAGGCCTCCGCGAGCGCCGCGACCATGGCCACCGAGCCGTCGAACCGCGTGCTCGTGTCGAGCGCAGTGGCCCGGGAGAACCAGCCGTCGAATGCGGGGGGCAAGCTCACCCCGAGCTCCTTCGCGCGCTCGCTCGACGGCACCTGCGCGCCGCGCGCCACCAGCATCAGGTAGGGATAAAGCCCCTGGGCGGATTTGCGCTCGCGCGCCCAGTACGGCTTTCCGACGAGCATCGTGAACGCGATGTGGGCGAGCGAGTACCGATCGACATGGGGCCCGATGGCGTCCCCGGCAATTTGCTCGGGAGCCATGTAGAGCGGCGAACCGACGCTCTTCGTCGTGTTTGAGCTTCCCGTTCCGTCGGCCACGATTTTCGCCACGCCGAAATCGAGGATCTTGAGGCGCGGCGAACCATCGTCCCGGCGCGTCAGGAAGAGGTTCTCGGGCTTCAAATCGCGGTGGATGATGCCGGCGGCGTGCGTGCGATCGAGCGCGAGCGCGGCCTGGTGCAGGAGCGTGACGACCTCCTCGGGCGGCAGGCGCTTGCGCACCTTGAGCAGGGCGCCGATCTCCTCGCCCTTGAGGAGTTCCATCACGATGAACGGCATGCCGGTCGCTTCGTCCACGCCGGCGTCGAGCGTCTCGACGATGTGCTCGCTCTCGATCCCGGCCGCGATCTTGGCTTCGAGCTCGAAGCGGGCGCGCATCTCGGGGTCGCTCACGAGGCTCGGCAGCATCACCTTCAACGCGCGGCGTCGCTCGGTGTTCTTCTGCAAGACCTCGTACACCGCGCCCATGCCGCCGGCCTTGATGCAGCGCACGACCTCGTAGGCCCCGTGAAAGAGGGCGCCCGTCGCGAGGACGGCGATGTCCGCGTCTCGATCCCCGGCCATGGCCCCCCGAGGGTAGCAAAACGTCCCTCCTTTGGGCTCCTTTCCGACGACAAGAGCAAGATCCAACCCGATTGCTGCGTCGCAACAAATTTCGAGCGAAGCCTATGATCGTGATGCCAAACACTTATAGACCGAAGTGGCACACGCGTTTTCCAGGGGGCGTGACCAAGGCTATCGTCGTGGGCGTCGCGGGTGCTGGCTCGCGAAAGGAGAAATATGTCGCGCGTGCGGCCGCTCGTGGACCTACGAACGATGATCGAGCTCGGGCGCTGGCTCGGCCCCTGGACAGACGGGCAGGCCGCGCCCCACGACGTCACGCGCGAAGAGCTCTCCCTCGAAGGTCGCCGCGCCGGGGAGCGAGGTTTTTCGGCCTTCGTGTATCGATCCCGGCGCCAAACGCCGGTGGGCTCGCTCCTGCTCGTGCCGGGCCTCCATTACCTCGGCCCGCTCGATCCGCGGATGGATCGCTTCGCGCGGATCCTCGCAACCGCGGGCCTCACGGTGCTCGCGCCGCGCCTGCCCGATTTCACCTCGCTCGTGCTCGGCGAAGGCGTCTTCGACGACCTCTCGCGCGCCTTTTCGGCGCTGCTCGCGCTCCCGGGCCGCCCGCCGGGTCGGCCGGGCGTCTTCAGCATTTCGTTCGGATCACTCCCTTCGCTTTGGCTCGCGGCGCGCTCGCGCCTCGCCTCCGAGGTGGGAACCTTGATCGTCTTCGGCGGATATGCCGATTTCGGGGACACGCTGCGATTCTGCATTCACGGTCGCCCCGGCGCGGCGCACGACCCGCTGAACCGCCCGGTCGTGTTCATGAACCTCCTGCCCTGGCTCCACGACAAACCCGACGATCCGGCCCCGCTCGTCGCCGCCTTGCGGAAATACGTGGAAGCGACGTGGGGGCGGCCCGAAATGAAGGTCGACGGGAAATGGCAAGTCATTGCGCGGGCGGTCGCGGACGAGCTCGCGCCAGCGCATCAGCCCTTGTTTTACGCCGCGACGGGCGTCTCGGGCGACACGAAGGCGCTCGTCGACGCGGCGCTCGGCCGATCGGGCGACGCGTTCACGTGGCTCGATCCCGGCCCGCTGCTCGGGGACATCCGCTGCCCCGTGCATTTCATCCACGGCGCGGACGACGACGTGATCCCATACGAACAAGCGTTCGCCCTGGCCAAACGCCTGCCCGCGGGCGTTTGTCAGGGCATTCACGTGACGGGGCTGTACGGGCATACGCACAAGGCGGACGCGGGGACGACGCTGCGCGGCGTGCCGGCGCTCGTGCGGGAAGGGGCGACGCTTTTGAAGATGCTGTCGGCCGTGGCGCGATGTGGGCGCGGTTGACGAATCGAATCAGCGCGCCCGTCGCAGGGCCGTCTTCCACCGTCGATGCGTGCGCGCCGCCCGCGCCCGCGCGAGAATGCGATCACCCGGCAGCCACAACGATCGCGGCCGCTCCTCCTGCCCGCGCAAGAGTGCTTGCGTCGAGATCCCCAGATCCCCGGCAATCTCGTCCGCGGCGATCGCCCCCGAGAGCGCGCCTCCTTCCATGTAGCCTTGCGCGTCGAGGCTCGTGTGTTCGCCGGCGAAATGGATGTTCTTGACCCGCAGCGATTCGGCCCCGGTGATCGTCGTGTATTGCCCGACCTTGTAGGCCGAATAACTCGCCAGCGTGAACGGGTGCGTCGGCCAGTGGAACCGCGCGACCTTGTCGTTGTGGGCCGCTTTGGTTCCAGGAAAAACCTGGTCGATTTGATCCAGGAACTCGGCCGCGCGCTCCTCGGGGGTGCCCATGCCGATCTGGATGCCTGGATTGCCGCCGGTGAAATTCGTCAGGATGCCGCTCGCGCCCGGCTGCAGGCGGCTCGTCTCCCAGGTCGACTGGTACGGCAGATCCGAGAACGTCTCGCCATTCGACCCGGCGTCGCGCCACGGGCGCGAGGAGAAACCCACCATCAGCTTCGCGTTCGTACCGTAGCCGAGCTCGGCGATGGCGCGCTTCTTCGCGTCGGGCAGCTCGACGTCGAGCGTCACCTCGCGCAGCTTCGTGAACGGGAGCGCGAGCACCACGTGATCCGCCGTGACCTCGAACGTGCCGCTGCCGCGCGAGAACGTGAGCACGTACCGCCCGTCCGCCTCTTCGCGGAGCGCGACGAGCGCCGCTTCGAGCTCGATCTGCTCGGGGTTCAGGTCCTCGGCGAGGCGCGTGGGGAACGTGTCGTTGCCGTCTTTCGCGTGGAAGAGCTCGTCGCTGTCTCCGAAGACGTCGAAGGACGAGGTGTCCGTCGAGATCAGGAACATCATGTTGAGCACGTTCGTCACGTCGGGCTCGAGGCCGTACTCGATGTTGTACGCGACCTCGAGCAACGTCCGCACCGGCCCGCTCGTCCCGATCTGATCGAGCCACGCCGAGAGCGAGAGCGCGTCGAGCGCCTCGCCGCCGTTCGGTTTGTCGTAATAAACGAAGAGGTCTTCCTGATCGGTGAGCGTCGCGAGGGCCTCGTCGATCTTCGCCGCGATGGGCTCGAATCCCGACAGGATCTCGGCTTCCGTGAGCTTCGTGCCCCCGAAGTGGGCGACGAGGTGCTCGAGGCTCGGATCGTCTTCCTTGTAATCGAGCAGGTCGATCCCGAGCTCGGCCGCGAGGTCGTGCATCGTCTCGTGGCCCGTGTCGATGAGCTCGCCGCCGAGCTCGCAGTGCTGGCCGTCGGGGAACGTCGCGCGGTCGGAGTACATGCGGCCGCCGATGCGCTTCGAGGCCTCGTACACGGTCGCCGTGACGCCGAGCTTCTTCAGCCGATACGCGCAGTGCAGGCCCGCGATGCCGCCGCCCACGATGGCGATCGTCGGCTCCCCCGCGGGCGGCGGCTTCGGCGGATCTTCGCCTCCGCACGCGCTCGCGGCGATCGGCAAGGTGAGCGCCGCGGCGCTCATCTCCAGGAAACGACGGCGCGGCAAGGTCGCGCGCTCGCGCTGCATCGCGAGGAGCTCGGATGCGGGGATGCCGGTCTGGCGCGCGGCCCGGCTGATCTGGAGGAGGCGGGACAAGGATCGAAAGAGCGGTGTTCTCGCCATGGATTCCCCTGGGAAAAACGCAGCGGCGAAGCGCCGCGGCGCGAAGAAAGCCCGCCGCAGGATACCTCGGACTTGCCCCCGAACCCAAGGCGCGCATAGTCACCGACCTCATGTCCGACACGATCTCTCAGGCCCTCTTCGAGCGCGCGCGCGCCGTCATCCCCGGCGGCGTCAACAGCCCCGTCCGCGCCTTCCGCGCTGTCGGCGGGAACCCCGTGTTCATCGCCCGCGCCAAGGGAGCGCGTGTCTTCGGCGAGGATGGCAGCGAGTACGTCGACTACGTGGGCTCCTGGGGACCGGCGCTGCTCGGCCACGCGCACCCCGACGTGATCCGCGCCGTGCAAGAAGCCGCAGAGAGCGGGCTCTCGTTCGGCGCGCCGACATCCCGCGAGGTGCGCTTCGCCGAGGCCGTGCGCGCGCTTTACCCGGGCATCGAGAAGCTCCGCTGCGTGTCCTCCGGCACCGAAGCGACGATGAGCGCGATCCGCGTGGCGCGCGGCTTCACGCGCCGCGACGTCATCGTGAAGTTCGAGGGCTGCTACCACGGTCACGCCGATCACTTGCTGGTCAAAGCAGGCAGCGGCCTCGCAACGTTCGGCGTCCCCGACTCCGCCGGTGTGCCCGAGGGCACCGCGAAGACGACGCTGACGCTCGCGTTCAACGACATCCCGGCGCTCGAAGCGCTCTTCACGGCCCACGGCGGCGAAATCGCGGCCGTCATCGTGGAGCCCGTCGTCGGCAACATGGGCTGCGTGCCGCCCGAGCCCGGCTTCCTCGAAGCGATCCTCTCGCTCTGCCGCAAGCACGGCGCGATCTCGATCTTCGACGAGGTCATGACGGGCTGCCGCCTCGCGCGCGGAGGCGCGCAGGAGCGCTACGGCCTGCGCGCGGATCTCACGACGCTCGGCAAGATCATCGGCGGCGGCATGCCGCTCGCGGCCTACGGCGGCCGGGAAGACGTGATGAACGTGGTCGCGCCGCTCGGGCCCGTGTACCAGGCCGGCACGTTGAGCGGAAACCCCGTCGCGGTCGCGGCCGGGCTCGCGACGATCGAGCGGCTCGTGCCCGAGGTGTACGAGAAGGTCGAGAGGCTCGGCGCCGCGCTCGAAGCGGGCTTCAAGGACGCAGCCGCGAAGGCGGGCGTGCCGGCCACGGTGCAGCGCGTGGGCTCGATGATCACGCTGTTCTTCAACGACAAACCCGTGCGGTCGTGGGCCGAGGCCTCGCAGAGCGACACGAAGCGCTTCGCGGCCTGGCACGCGGGCATGCTCTCGCGGGGCATTTACTGGCCGCCGTCGCAATACGAGGCGGCATTCCTCTCGGCGGCGCACACCGACGAGGACATCACGCGCACGGTCGAGGCCGCGCGCGCGTCGCTCGGCTGATCGCGCCTATCCCCTCACCGCCGCGTCTTCTTGCGCGCCACGCGGGCCACGAGGCCGGCGAGGACGAGCGCGAGCGCGGCGGGAGATCCAGGCGCCGAAGGCGAAGCGCTGCAAATCCCGGACGGCTGGTTCTCCTGGAAAGGCGCGGGGCCGGGGCCGACGTCGTCCGGGATCGAGCCGCCCATGCCGCCGCCGCCTGCGCCGCCCGCGCCGCCTGCGCCGGTCGAGCTCGACGACGAAGCTGCCGTCGAGCTCGACGCGCTGCTGCCGCTCGCGTTCGGGTCGACGATGTTGATGGCGGCGCAGGAGTAGTAATAAGGCTTCGAGGCGCCTTCCATGTACTGGCGGAGCTGGATCACGCAGTTCTCGCAAGGCGTGTCGGGCACGGTGATCGTCGTGCTCACGAGCCCACCCGACTGCGAGTTCGCGTCGTTGCCCTCGTAAAACACCGAGGCGTCGAGATCGGCGCGCTTGACGGCTTCGATCGCCTTCGTCGAGATCGCCACGCGGAACTTGCCGTTGTGGTTGACCGTCTCCTTCCACGTGACCTGGACGGTCTGTCCCACGACGAGGTCGGTGACCTTGTAGCCCGAGGCCGGGCACGCCGAGGCGGAGCTGTCTTCGGCGGGATCCTCGGGCCCGGCGCCGAAGTAGCAGCCACAAGGGCCGCTCTTCGCGTTGTCGTCGTTCGTGAGGGGTGGCGGGTTCATCAGCACGGCGTGGGCAAAGGCGCTCGAACCGGCGAAAAGAACCGCGGCGAAGGCGAGAAGGGCAGAAGCTCGGGAATCCATGGTCACCTCGGACGCGTCGAGGGTACCCGAGTCACGTGGGCGAAGGGAGAGGCACCCCGGACGGGGCGCTCGCGGCGCGCGAACACATCACGCAAAGCCGTCGCGAAAGGAAAAACCCAGCCGGGCGAGAACGCGGCAGGCTCAGAAAGAGCCGGGCGGCATGCTCGGCGGGATGGCCTTGACCTTGTAACGCATGCGGAAGGCCGCGATCGTAGCGCCGAGCTCGGCGCGCGAGACGAGGCGGCCGCGGCCGCGGATGCATTCGAGCAGCTCTTGATAGAGCTCGTAGAGGAGCATCTCGTCGACGAGCGTGTTCGTCGTCGCGGGGAAGAGCTGGTTGCGCATCGCGATCTTCGAGCTCGCCACGGCCTCGTCGGTCACGCGGACGAACCCGACGGCGTGGAAGTTTCCGGCCGCGTCGACGCCGATCACGGACGAAGCGACGGGGCTCTTGCATTTGCCCGACTCGTAGATGCGGCGGATGTTCTTGCGCACGTCGCCGAGCGCGCCCGAGGTCGGATCGAATTCCGCCGCGGAAGCAGCGGAGGTGGCCGAGAGCGACGCCGTCGAGCCAGGCCCCGCGGTGCCGAAGAGATCGATCTCGCCGCTGCGGAACGAGCGCGATTTCTCCCCGCCGCTCGGCATGCCCTTCGAGGCGAACCAGCTCTCGAGCATCAACGTCATGAGCTCGACGCTGTGGTGCTTCTTCGAGAGGTGGAAGGCGTGCACGCGGACGAGCGGCAGGAGCAGCTTGCGGCAGATCTCGTTCTCCTGCTGCTGCTTGACGCTCGCCACGTCGGTCGGGTGCGAGGTGCCGTCGAACTGGACGACGAAGAGCGGCGTGCGCTCGGCATCCACCGCGAGAAAGTCGAACGTGGCGCGGGAGACGAACTGGAGCAGCTCCTCCGAAAGCCCGTTGCCCTCCGTTCGAAAGACGTCCTGCGCTTTGACGCGCATCAGCACGCCGGCGCCGAGCCTCTTGCAAACGGTCGAAAGTCCGAAGCTTACTGCCTCTTCGGTGTGGTGAACGAGCTTCTTCAGGTTTCCGTTCATCGCGCGACCGCTTGCTTACGGTAGGCTGATAGCGCGGCTGACCGCAACCGGAGACGACAGCGATCCAAGGTGATTCTCTTTACAGGATCCCCAGAAGACCCACCTTGTCCCGGGGTTCGCCCGCGAAAGCGCGGCATCGTCACGCCGCGCGCGTACAGCCTTCACGTTGCACTCGTGCTCTTCGTTCTCTTCGTTCTTGCTCCATGCCTCACGCTCGGATGCAGGTCGGAGACGCCACGCGCGAGCACGTGCCCCGCAGGGTTTCGCGCGGACGACGCGCGGGCCGAGGCGATCCTCGCGAAGCTCGGGGAAGTGCCCGCGGGGGCGCGCGCGAGGGACCAAGCGCTCGCGAAGGGCGGGGTCTCATTCTGCTTCGGCCGCATCGGCGTGTCGTCGGTGACGACGTCGGGCGCCGTGCTGATCGATGAGGCGCTTGGAACGGAAGAGGCCGCCGCGCGGGTCGGGCACCTGCTCACGCACGTGGCCGAGGGGCTGCGCGTGGAGCCGCGCAGCGGTGAGGACGAGAGCTGCGAGGTGATCACGGAGCGCGCGCTCGCCGCGGAGTCCGCTGCGCTGTCGCTGGAGCTCGGCCTGCGCCGCGCGTTTGGCGTCGGCTCGTCGGCGCGCGTGCGTTACGAGTTCGAAGGGGCCTACTGGGAGGCGCCGGAGGCGGCGCGCGAGGGGCTCGTGCTCGACTACCTGCGCACGCACCCCGACGGCGCGCCGGGCATCGACGCGCTCGCCTCGGGTTACGCTCGCCGCTGCCGCGAAGCGCGCGACGCCGCCTCCGCGCGTTGACGGCGGCGTGCGAAGGTCGCAGCCCCGAGCGCCCCGAGCGCGAGCGCCCCGAACGAGGCTTCGAGCGGCGCGCCCTGCGCGAGCCGACACCCGCACCCGCCGTCGCTGCCGGACGACGACGCCGAGCCCGAGGAGGACGCCGCGGGGACACACACCTTCTGCGTCTTGCAGGTCGCGCCCTGGGTGCACTCGTTGCCGGCGGGACACTGGCTTTCGACCTTCGTGCGCTCGTAGTCCATGGGGTTCGCGTCGGGCGGCAAGAGCCCGGCGCATGAGATCGTGGAGATACAAAGCGGTTTGTCCTTGCACGTCTCGCCGTTGCCACACTCCGCGTCGGAGGTGCACTCGACGGGGCTGCAATAAGGCCCGCCGTGGCAGGTCGCGCCTTCGGTGCCCTCGGGGCAGTCGTCCGGCGGCGGTCCGACCACGTCCGCACGCGCGGGCGTGACGACCGCGAAAGCCGAGAGCCCGAGGACCGCGATCCAGAAGGACGAACGTTTCATCGACGAACCTCCACGCCCTTTGCCCTACGCGATCCCGCGCGTGCCGTCGACAGCGAACGCGCAGCGTCGCAGCCCCGCGCGCCGCGCGCTACGTTTCGGGGCGAGCCCCATGGACGCCCTCCGCGCACGCATCGCGCGACGCCTCGAGCGTGGGATCGAGCCTTCCCTGCCCGGCCGCGCGCTCGCGAGCGCGTGGGCTGCGATCGCCGCCGCGCGTGTTGCGCGCCCCGTGACGCTCCCCGAAGGCGCGCGGGTCATCGGCGTCGGCGGTGCTGTTCTCGGAGGCGCGGGCAAGACGCCCGTCGCGATCGAGCTCGCGCGCGCGCTCGCGCTCGAAGGCCACGACGTCGCGCTGATCGGACACGGCTACCGTGCGCGCGTGGCCTCGCCGCGCCGCGTCCTGCCGACGGACGTCGTCGACCTCGTCGGCGACGACGCGCTCTGCGCGGCGCGCGCGCTCGCCGCCACGAACACGCCCGTCTTCGTGGCGAAGCGACGCGCGGAGGCCCTCGCACTCGCGGTACGGTCCGGAAAAACCTTGCTCGTCGTGGACGGCCTCCTCCAGACCTCGCCGCGTCGCCTCGACGATGCCGTGCTCGTGCTCGACGGTGCTTCTCCGTTCGGCGCCGGCGTTTGCCCTCCGCTCGGGGATCTCCGCGCCCCTGCCTCTGCGCTGCTCGAAGCGGCCGATCACGTCGTCGCGCTCGGCGACGCGCGCTCGCCTGCCCTGCCCGCGTCCGCCCTCTCGCTCGCCTCTTCGATCGAAGGCGCGCTCGACACGGCCTGCCGCCGTCACGACCTCGCTTCCCTCGCTTCACGCTGCGTCGGCCTGCTCGTGGCCATCGCGCGCCCCGATCGCTTGCTTCCTGCGCTCGACCGTGTGGGCATCCACCCGCGCGCCGTCGTTTGCCTGGCCGACCACGCCCGCTTCGACACGGCGACGCTCGATCGTGCCCGGGACCTTGGCCTCGATGCCTGGCTCACCACGGCTCGGTGCGCTACCAAGCTCCCGCCTCGGCTCGGCGGTGCCCCGGTCCTCGCCCTCGATCATCGGGTCTCTGTGGGCCCGCTCCTTGCTCGACTCTCGTTTCGAGGCTCGCGCGAGGGCGCACCTGCCTGTGCTAGGCTCCCGGCCCCATGAAATGGAAGCGTTCGCTCTGGTTGGTCGTGACGGCGATGGCGCTCGTGAGCGCTCCTCTTTCCACGGTGGGCTGCGCAGGTGGCTCGGGAGGCGCAAAAGCCCCGGATTTGCAGCCTGCTGACCTGCCGGCCGGCGCGAGCTGGACCGGCGTCTACTTCAGCGAGCTCTACGGCTACCTGCACCTCGTTCAGGACGGCAACGCGGTCGAGGGCAAGTGGATCCGTCCGCACAAGGACAAGTGGGGCAAGCTGAAGGGCGAAGCCACCGGCGATGTCATCAAGTTCGAGTGGACCGAGTACACCACGGGCCTCGTCGGCCCCAACGCGGCGAAGAACGGCCGCGGCTACTTCAAGTACAAGCGCCCCACGGGTGACAACGTCGACGACACGTTCTCCGGCGAGATCGGCTTCGACAAGGACGAGGTCGGCGAGCCCTGGGACGCGGTCAAGCAGCGCAACGTGAACCCGGACCTCGCGTCGATCGGCGGCACGGGAGCCTCCGACATCGGCGGCGGCGACTGGGATTCGGAGAACAAGGAACAGGGCGCGCCCGAGGAGCCGGCGAACCCCTGACAGGAGGCTCGGGGACGTTCCCTCGCCCGAGCGAGATTGCGAAATGGCACGACCTCAACCGCAAGGAATCAAGTTCCGCGAGCCCCCCATTTTCGAGCGTGGGACGAAGGGGCGCTCGGGCGCCTCGCTCTCCCCGCTCGACGTGCCGGACGTCGATCCGGCCGCGCACTTCGGCGCGCTCGCGCGCAAGGAGGCCGCGGGTTTGCCCGAGGTGAGCGAGCCCGAGGCGTTCCGGCACTTCGTGCGCCTCTCGCAGTGGAACTTCTGCATCGACTCGCAGCTCTATCCGCTCGGGTCGTGCACGATGAAGTACAACCCCAAGATCAACGAGTGGGCCGCGCGCATCCCGGCCTTCTTGAAGATGCACCCCGAGACGCCGGACGAGCTCGCACAAGGCTCGCTCGAGGTCATGTGGCACGTGCAGCAGATGCTCTCCGCGGTGAGCGGCATGGACGCCTGCTCGCTGCAGCCTTCGGCAGGCGCGCAGGGCGAGCTGACCGGGCTCATGATGATGCGCGCCTACCACGCGTCGAAGGGGCGCAGCCCGAAGAAGGTCTTCATCCCGGAGAGCGCGCACGGCACGAACCCGGCCTCCTGCGCGCTGAACGGCCTCGTCGCGGTGAAGATCGAGAAGAACCCCGGCGGCGTCGTCACGCCGCAAGAGGTCCTCGCCGCGATCGAGCGTGAAGGCGGCGACGACGTCTGCGGCCTCATGATCACGAACCCGAACACGCTCGGCGTCTACGAGAAGCACCTGCCCGAGATCATCGAGATCGTGCACGGCAAGGGCGGCCTCGTGTACGGCGACGGCGCGAACACGAACGCGATCATGGGCCACGCGCGCCCCGGCGACATCGGCGTGGACGTGATCCACATCAACCTGCACAAGACCTTCACCACGCCACACGGCGGCGGCGGCCCCGGCTCGGGCCCGGTCTGCTTCAAGAAGCACCTCGAGCCCTTCCAGCCCGGCCCCGTGCTCGTGCGCAAGGACGACGGCACGTTCGCGTTCGATCGGGATCGCCCGCATTCGATCGGCCGTCTGCGCGCGTTCTACGGCAACTTCGGCATGTTCATCCGCGCCTACACGTACCTGCGCGAGATGGGCGGCGAGGGCCTCAAGATGGCGAGCGCGCTCGCGGTCCTGAACGCCCGCTACCTGTGGGCGATGCTGAAGGACACGTACGCCGCGCCGGTGCCGGAGGCGTGCATGCACGAGGTCGTGCTGAGCGACGTCGACCTGGAGAAGGCGACGGGCGTCAAGACGCTCGACGTGGCCAAGCGCCTGCTCGACTACGGCTTCCACGCGCCGACGATCTACTTCCCGCTCGTCGTCCCGGGCGCGCTCATGATCGAGCCGACCGAGACCGAGACGAAGGAGACCCTCGACGAGTTCATCGACGCGATGAAGGCCATCGCCCGCGAGGCCCAGGAAGATCCGGCCCTCGTGAAAGGTGCGCCGCACAACACCGTCGTCGGGAGGCTCGACGAGGCTCGCGCGGCGCGGCAGCCGCGGCTGCGCTGGCGGCCGCAGGCGGGCTGACCACGGGCTCCGGTTCGCCCCAAATTCGCGAACCGGGGTTGTCCGTGCGTACAATGTCGTCCGTCGGTCGCTCGCTCCCACCGCGGAGCGGGCGACGTATCAGAGCGTGAAGGCCTGAACGAGCAACGACGTGTCCCGGACCATCACCGACAACGTCGGAGAAATCGAGACGATCTGCAAGACCGACCCCGCGCGCGTGGGGGACCTGGTCAAGCTCGTCTTCCGCTCGGACGATGACGCGGATCCCCCGTTCAACGTCCGGATCAAGTCGCCCTCGGGCAAGGTGATCATCGAGCGGGTCCTGCGTGATCTCCCCACGGGAAAGCCGCAGAGCGCGCCGCCGATCGAGTTCACCGCCTCGGCCCCGGGCGCATACAAGATCGAAATCTGGCAGCTCTACGGCAAGATTCGCGGAAACGCGGTGCTCAACGTGATCTCGGCGATGTAGCGAGCGCCGCGCGCCGCTTTCGGGAATAAAGGCGCCGCCGCGCCTGTCCACGCGCCGCGAGCCTTGCTATGTGCACGCCGCACGATGATCACGCGCGCGAGGCGCGGGATCGAGCCACGACGGCCATGCGGCAACGCCCGCCCAGACAACCTTCCCGGTTCATGCCATGCACGACGTCCGCGCCCTGAACGAGCTCGTCGCGAAAGAGAGTGCCTTCGTCGACAACCTGATCGCCGAGGTCGGCAAGGTGATCGTCGGGCAAACCTACATGGTCGAGCGGATCCTGATCGGCCTGCTCACGGGCGGGCACGTCCTGCTCGAAGGCGTGCCGGGTCTCGCGAAGACGCTCACGGTCCGCACGCTCTGCGACGCGCTCCACGCGAAGTTCTCGCGCATCCAGTTCACGCCCGATCTGCTGCCGGCCGACGTGATCGGCACAGTCATCTACAACCACCAGAAGGGCGAGTTCTCCTCGAAGCTCGGTCCGATCTTCGCGAACCTCGTGCTCGCCGACGAGATCAACCGCGCGCCGGCGAAGGTGCAGAGCGCGCTGCTCGAGGCGATGCAGGAGAAGCAGGTCACGATCGGCGACTCGACCTACAAGCTGCCCGATCCCTTCGTGGTCATGGCGACGCAGAACCCGATCGAGCAGGAGGGCACGTACCGTTTGCCCGAGGCGCAGGTCGATCGCTTCATGCTGATGGTGAAGGTCGGGTACCCGACCCGCGCGGAGGAGCGGCAGATCATCGACCGCACGACGGGGCTCATCGAGGCGAGCGCGAGCAAGATCATCGAGCCCGAGACGCTCGTCAGCGCGCGCAAGGTCGTGCGCGACGTCTACATGGATGACCGCGTGAAGGACTACATCGTCGGCGTGGTCTTCGCGACGCGCGAGCCGAACCAGAAGGGCATGAAGGAGCTCGCGAGCATGATCGAGTACGGCGCGAGCCCGCGCGCCTCGATCGCGCTGGCGCTGGCGGCGCGGGCGCACGCGTTCTTGCGGCACCGCGGGTACGTGACGCCCGAGGACGTGAAGGCCGTGGGGCCGGACGTCCTGCGGCACCGCATGGTGCTCACGTACGAGGCCGAGGCCGAAGAGGTGACGACCGAGCAGGTCGTGCGGCGCGTGTTCGAGGTGGTCGAGGTGCCGTGAAGGCCCGCGGCCGTACGAAGAAAGGGGCGACGAAGGGCCCGAGCTTCGGGGAGCGCCTCCGTGCGTTCTTCGGGCTCGGCGACGAGCCCCCGCCGGACGAAGCGGCGAGCAAGAAGGACGGCGCGAAGGCCGGCGCCGCGGACCTCCTGAAGCGGCTGCGCGTGATCGAGATCAAGACGAGCCACCTCGCGAACGAGCAGCTCTCGGGGTCGTACTCGTCGGTGTTCCGCGGCCAAGGGCTCTCGTTCCGCGAGGTGCGCGCGTACAACCCCGGCGACGACGTGCGCTGGATCGACTGGAACGTGTCGGCGCGCATGAACGAGGCCTTCGTGAAGGTCTTCACCGAAGAGCGCGAGATGACCGTGATGCTCGTGGTCGACGCGTCGGAGAGCGAGCTCTTCGGGACGCGGCGGGCCTCGAAGGCCGTGGTCGCGGCGGAGATCTGCGCGCTCTGCGCGTTCAGCGCGATCCGCAACAACGACCGCGTGGGCCTCGTGCTGGCCACGGACCGCGTGGAGAAGATCGTCCCGCCGAAGAAGGGCGACAAACACGTGATGCGCGTCGTCCGCGAGATCCTGGGGCACGAGCCGGAAAGCGCGGGGACGAACCTGCGGGTCGCGCTGGAGACGCTCTCGAAGGTGCAGAAGCGGAGGAGCGTCGCGTTCGTCGTAAGCGACTTCTTCGACCACGGCTACGAGCGGGCCCTCGCGCTCGCGGCGAGCAAGCACGACGTGATCCCGGTGGTGATCGAGGATCCACGCGACGCGGAGCTGCCGGACGTGGGCTTGGCGACGTTCGAGGACCTGGAGACGGGCGAGCAGGTGCTCGTCGACACCTCGGATCGCAAGGTGCGGGAGCGATACGCGGCCGAGATGCGGAAGATGCGGCGCGACCGGGACAAACTGTTCAAGAAGCTCGCGGTCGACACGGTCACGATCCGAACGGACCAGAGCTACGTGGAGCCGCTGCGTCAGCTCTTCGCGAAGCGCGCGAGGAGGGCACGGCGATGATGACGACGAGGCGCCTCGCGGCGTTCGCCTTCGCAGCCGCGGTGATGGCCTTCGCGGCAGCGCGCCCGGTGCTGGCCGAAGAGACGGACGCGGACGCGGGCGCGCGGGTGTGGGCGTCGTGCGTGGAGCGTGTCCCCGAGGGCGCGAGCCGGCCGAAGATCACGGAGACCTTCCCCGAGCGCGGGACGAGCGGCTGGGCCGCGCCGCTCGAAATCACGGTCGTGCACGGCAAGGGCGAGACCGTGATGCCCGGCGGGGTTCGGGTCGAGCGCAGCAGCGATCAGTACAAGGCGCTCGAAGAGGCAGGGTTCGTCCTGCCCGACCCGGACGGCGGCGCAGGCCCGATCGCGGTCACGGAGGCGGGCGAGACGTCCTCCACGACGAAGCTGACGATCCCGTTCGTGGCCCTGCCAAAGAACCCCGGCCGCAACGTGATGATGCTGCCGCCCGTGCCGATCACGCTGGCGCGCGCGAGCGGGGATCTCGTCACGGTCTGCACGGCGCCGCATCCGATCTTGGTCGAGGATCCGATCGCGAACGAGCTCGATCCAAAGGTCCGACCGAACCCCGAGGGAAGATCGCAACGCGAGGAGTGGGTGCTCGCCAAGCAGCTCGCGGTGGGCGCGCTCGTGGGGGCGATCCTCACGGCGATCGGCGCGTGGCTCTTCCTACGGTGGTCACGTCGCCCGAAGCCCGTGCCGTACGTGGCGCCCAAGCTGCCGTGGATCGCTGCGATCGAGGAGCTCGAAGCGATCCGCGCCTCGACGCTGATCGCCGAGGGCCGCAACGACGAGTACTTCGACCGCGTGAGCGACTGCGTGCGCAAGTACCTCGGCGCGCGGTACGGCTTCGACGGCCTCGAAAGCACAACCGACGAGATGCAGCGGACGCTCGCGCGCGTGCGGCCGCCGGTGCGCGGGCTCGACACGATCACGCGCTTCCTCGAAGAAGCCGACCTCGTGAAGTTCGCGCGTGTCGTGCCGAGCGAAAATGACTGCCTCGCGGCGCTCGATCGCGGCATCACGATCGTGCGCAACACGACCCCGCCCCAGGCGGGATCCGGGGAGGCCACGAGCCGCAAAGAAGCTGCGGGAGGGTCGGCATGAAGCGGTTCGCCCTCGTCCTCCTACAAACCCTCGTGGTGCTCGCGCTCGCGCTCGCGTGGCCTTTCCTCTCGCGACGCGACGCCTGGGAGAGCGCGAGCTTCGAGCTGCCGTGGTTGCTCCTCGGCCTGACGATCGTCCCCTTCCTGCTCTGGTGGGGCACGGCGGGGCAGGACCAGCGTACGCCGCGGCTGCGCATTGGCACGGTCCTGCCGTTCGTCACGGGTCCACGCGGCGTGCGCGCAAAGCTCCGGGATCTGCCGGGCGTGCTACGCGCGGTGTCGGTCGCGCTGCTCGTCACCGCGATCGCGCGCCCGATCTCGATCCTGCGCGACGAGCGCAGCGACGACAAAGGCATCGACATCGTGGTCGCGCTCGACCTCTCGGGCTCGATGCGCGCGATCCTCGACGCCAAGCCGGGCGACCTGCCAGGCCGGATCTCGCTGCCGCGCGGCAAGCGCCTCACGCGGCTCGATACGGCGAAGATCGTCCTTCAGGACTTCATCTCGCGCCGGAAGACCGACCGCATCGGTGTCGTTGTCTTCGGCAAGAGCGCGTATGTCCTCTCGCCGCCCACGCTCGACTACCACCTCCTGAGCGAACTCGTCGGCAAGATGACGCTCGACGTGATCGACGGATCGAGCACGGCGATCGGCGACGGGCTCGCCACGGCCGTCGCGCGCCTCCGCCGGAGCGACGCGCACTCGAAGGTGATCGTGCTGCTCACGGACGGCGACAACAAGGAAGGCCTGGTCTCGCCGCAGTACGCGACGCACCTCGCGACCAGCGTAGGCGCGCAGATCAGCACGATCCAGATCGGCAACGACGACGAGGTCGACGTCGAAGACGGCTTCGATCCCCTGGGCCAGCCGCGGTACGTGCGCCGCCGTTACCCCGTGAACCCCGAGCTGCTCAAGTGGATCGCCAAGACCACGAACGGTGAGGCGTACATCGCGACCGACGCGCAGGCGCTCGCGCAGAGCATGCACGCGGTGCTCGACAAGCTGGAGAAGACCCGCTTCGAGGCGAGCCGCGGTTCGTTCGAGGATCTCTTTCCGTTCCTGCTCGTGCCCGGTGTCGTGCTCGTGGGCCTCGACGCGTTGCTTCGGGCGTGGCTGCTCCGGAGGTTCCCGTGATCTTCGGCGCGCCCGTCTTCCTCTTCTGCACGGCCCTCGCCGCCCTCGTCGCGGTCCTGCTCGCGCTCGGCGCGATCTACCGGCGGCGCGCGGCCCAAGCCTTCGGCGATCTCGAACGCATCGAAGCGCTGCGCACGAGTGATCCCTCCGTGCGCCGCGCATGGAAGGCCGTCCTCCTCGTCATGGCCACGGCGCTCGCGTTTTTCGCGGCGGCGCGCCCGCAGTACGGCAAGGGGACGCGCCTCGTGCCAGCGACGAACGTCGACGTGGTCCTCGTGCTCGACTACTCGAAGAGCATGTACGCGCGGGACGTCGAGCCCTCGCGCATCTTCCGGGCGAAGGTCGAGGTCGCGCGGCTCGTGAAGGAGCTCGAAGGCGCGCGTTTCGCCGCCGTCGCCTTCGCCGGCGAGCCGATGGGGTTTCCTCTCACCGCCGACGGCGCCGCGGTCGCGCAGTTCCTCCGCCAGCTCGACCCGAACGACATGCCCATCGGCGGCACCGCGATCGCCCGCGCCCTCACCCTCGCGCGCGACCTCTTGAAGCGGGATCCGAAATCGTCGGAGCACAAACGGATCATCTTGCTCGTCACGGACGGCGAGGATCTGGAGGGGGATCCGGCCGGCGTCGCGCGCCAGCTCGGCGCCGAGGGCACGACGGTGCACGTCGTGCAGATCGGCGGCCGCACGCCCGAGCGGATCCCCGAGGTCGGCGAGGACGGCCGCGTCGTCGGGTTCCGGACGGACCGGAACGGAAAACCCCTCACGACGGCGCTCACCGTGAACGGCGAGAAGCAGCTCGCGGCGATCGCCACGTCGACGCCCGGGGGCGAGATCATCGTGGCGGACAAGGGCACGACCGGGATCGATCGGATCGCCGCAGATCTGCGCAAGCAGATGAAGAGCGAGCTCGCCGAGAAGATCGAGACGGTCTACGCCGACGTCTACTACTACCCGCTCGGGCTCGCGATCCTCTTGCTCGTGGCCGAGGCGCTGATCACGGACGCGCCGCTCCGGATCCTCCGCCGAAGGGCCGCGCCGAAGCCGATCCCGCGCGCCGGCGAGCGCAAACGAAAGGAGGCGCGTCGTGTCCCGGCCTGATCGCAAAGAGCGCGTCGCCCGCGCCGCGCGTGCATCGAGCGCGCTCCGCGACCACGCCAAGACCGCGGCGATCGCCGTCTTCACGCTCGCTTGCGTCGCCGGCGGCGCGACCTGGCTCGCGTCCGGATGCAGCGGGTGGGATCCTCGCTCGCCCTTCGAACGCAACGCGCCCGCGGTCGATCAGGCCCTCGCCGATCTCGACGCGGGCCGCTTCGAATCGGCCGAGCAGGCCCTCGAAAGTTACCTCGGCACCGGGCCGTGTACGGACGCGGGCCTCGGGCTGCCGGACGCCGTTCGCCAGAAATACAACGGCTCGTTTGATCTCGGCCTCGTGCTGTTCTCGGTCGCGGAGAAGTACGGCCGGCGCTTCGGCGAGGAGGAGCAGAGCGACGGCGGCCCCGAAGAAGAGCAGCTCGCCGCGATGCGCTCGCTCGAGGTCGACTGCGCGCTCATCGTCGTGCGTGCGATCGCCGAGGATCCGAAGGTCCCGATCGATCTCCGCGCCCGCGCGCACTACCTCGCGGGCAACCTCGAATTCTTGCGGAAGAAGTACGAGGAAGCCGTGCGCCACTACGACGACGCGCTCGCGCTCATTCCGGGTTTGCCCGAGGACGCGTCCGCCGACGGCATCGGGCGCGACGCCGCGTGGAACCGCGCCATCGCGCTGCGCCGCATCGAGGATCAGAAAGACGCGGGCCAGGACGCCGATCAGGACGCGAACCAGGACGCAGGCCAGGACGGCAGCGACGACGCGAGTGATGGCACCGACGGCGACGATGGATCCGATGGCTCGGATGGGTCCGACGGCGGCAACGACGCGGGCGAGGACGCAGGAGACGACGGCGGGAAAGACGCGGGCGACGACGGCGGTGGCGACGGCGGAGAGGACGCGGGCCAGGATGCGGGCCAGGACGGCGGACAGTCGCCGCCTCCGCCGCCGCAACCAGCCTCGCCGGAGCCCCAGCCGGGCCAGGAAGATCGCATCCTCGACCGCTTCGAAGAGGCGCCGACCTACCAGGAGCAGGAGGCCAAGATGAAGGCCGGCACGCGGCGCGGGCGCGTGATGGAGGACAAGTGAGGGCCGGGGCGCGCGCGTGGGCTCTGGCCGCGCAGGCCGCGATCGTTTCTGTCGCAACGATCGCGCACGCCGAACCGCAGGTCACGACCCGCGTGAGCGCGCGCAAGGTCGAGGTCGGCGAGCCCTTCTCGATCCAGCTCTCCGCGCTCGTCCCGCCCGGCGAGCCCATGCCGAGTGATCCGCGCCTCGCGCCGCCCGCGGGCGCCACGATCCAGGGCGGCCCGGCCGTCGGCACCTCGATGGTCTCGATCAACGGCAACACGCGCCTCGGCATCGACGCGAGCTGGCAGCTCGTCTCGAACGCACCGGGCCGCGTGAAGATCCCCGCGCCGAGCGTGCTCTGGTCGGGGAAACGTTTCTCTGGACAGACCGTCGAGGTCGAGGTCGTCCCCTCGACGGGCCGCTCACGCAGGCCGCAGAGCCCGTTCCTCTTGCCGGGCGGTCCTGGGATCTTCGGGCAGTTCGGGTTCGGCGGCGGCCACGATCCCTTCGCGGACGACGACGACGACGACGAGCCGCAGCCCGCGCTCGACGAGAAGCTCGAGCTAAAGACCGCGCCCGATCCATACGTGTTCGTGCATGCGCGCGCCGACAAGAAAGAGGCCGTCGTCGGCGAGCAGGTGACGGTGTCGTTTTACGTCTACCAGCGCGTGAACGTGGAGATGGCGCCGGCGCACGACGCGTCGATGACCGACTTCATCCGCATGTCGATGATCTCGACGCCCGGCTTCGAGCCGCCGTTCCGCACGCGCGCCGGCGGCAAGACGTACATGGCGCGCCTCATCGATCGCGTCGCGCTCTTCCCGGTCCGCACGGGCGATCTGCACGTCGGACCCATGACCATCAAATTCTCGGGCCAACGCGTCGGCCGCCTGGTCGATCGGTCGAGCGAGGACATCGTCGTGCGCGTGACCGAGCCGCCGCGCGCGGGCCGCCCGCCGGGCTACGTCCTCGGCGACGTCGGTCGGTTCTCGCTCTCGGCCACCGTCGAGCCACGCCGCCTCACGCAGGGCGGATCGATCGCGGTCAGCGTGCAGGTGAAGGGCAACGGCAACTTCCCGCAGACGCTCGCGGTGCCGGCGCGCACGGGCGTCGAGTGGCTCGATCCCGAGAAGCGCGAGTCGATCGGCCCGCAAGGCGCGATCATCGCGGGGTATCGCTCGTTCGGCTACGTCGTCCGCATCCAGGAGGCGGGCCAGGTCGATCTCGGGAAGATCAATCTCCCGTACTGGGATCCCTCGTCGAAGCAGTACGAGGTCGCGAGCGTCGAACTCGGCAAGGTCGACGTCGCGCCCGATCCTCGATCGTCCGCGAGCGCTTCCCCGAGCGCCGCGCCCGGCGCCGATCCCGCGGCGCCGAAGGGCGAGGCCGATCCTTTCGCGACCCTCCCTGCCCCGCGCGCCACGCTCGGCGCCTTCGTCGCGCCCTCCGCGCCCCTCTTCGACGGCGCGAGCCTCTACGTCGTCATCGCCGCGCCGCCTCTCGCGTACGGCATGCTCGCGGCCGCGGCCGCGGGCGCGCGGCGCCTCCGATCCCGCAGAGCCGCGGGAGCTTCCTCGCCCGAGCGCCTCGCGAACGTCGCGCTCGACGAGGCCGATCAAGCCCGCGGGCGAGGCGACACGAAGGCCCTCTCGGCGGCCGTCGAGCGCGCGATCCACCACGCAATCAAGGCCGCGACCACGCTCGAATCGCGCGGCATCCTGCTCGACGATCTCGCGACCGAACTCGAAGACGCGGGCGTCCCCGAAGACCTCGCGACGCGCACGCGGCGCCTGCTCGACGAGGCTTCGGCGCTTCGCTTCGATCCGGGAGCGAGCGCGTCGAGCCTGGAAGAGCTTTCGACACGCGGACGCGCGGCCGTGCGTGATCTCCTCGCCGTCTCCGGGAGGGCGCGGGGATGAGGCGCGGGCAGGCCGCGGCGATCGCCTTCGTGCTCGGGTTCGCGTCCGCGAGCGTCGCGCGCGCGGCGACGCCCGAAGAACTCCATCACGAGGGCACCGAGGCCCTCGGCCGCGGCGCGTACAGCACGGCGATCGAGCGCTTCGAGGCCCTCGCCGACATGGGCTTCGTGCACCCCGACGCGAGCTTCGGTCGCGGCCTCGCCTATGTCGCGCGCGTGCGCGCCGGCGCCGATCGACCCGGGGATCTCGGCCGCGCCGCGGCGGCCTTCGAGGAGACGCTCCGCCTTCGTCCTTCCGACATCGAGGCCGATCACGCTCTCGACCTCGTGCGCGCGGAGGTCGTGCGGAGGCGCGCGCGGCACGGCAAGGACGCGACGACGGTGCGGCCCACGCTCGATCGTGCCGTCCTCGGCCTCGCGTCCGAGCGCGCGTGGAGCTTGCTCGCGCTCGCGGCTTCGATCCTCCTCGCGATCGGCCTCTTCCTCCGGCGGAGCCGCGCCGCTGCGTTCTCGGTCGCGGGCCGCATCATGGCGCCGACGGCGCTCGTGCTCCTCCTCGTGTTCTTGCCGCTCACGATCGCCGCGCGCAGGCTTCGGCTCACGACACGCGCGGGTGTCATCGTCGTGCCCGAGGTCCACCTCGTCGACGATCACGGCACGGCGCTCGGTGGCGATCCGATCCCGGAGGCGCACGCTGTCGAGGTCGGCGAAGTGCGCGGCGGGCTCGTTCACGTGCGGTGGGGCGCGACGGAGGGATGGGTCTCGGGCGGCAGCGTCCGCTTGCTCTCGCCGTAACGTCCGCCTGGCGACCGTGGACGATGTCGCGAGAACGCCAGGTCGCCGTGTGCTAGGTTTCCGCCGTGTGGGTCCGCCGCGCTGCCATCCGTCCGGTACCGTCCTTCGCGCAGGTCCCTTTACGGGCCCTCTCGGAGGTCGAGGAGCAGCTCGCGGAGGATGACGAAGAGGCGCGGCAGAAGCTCGACGAAGCGTTCGCCCGCTTCGAGCAGACGCAGCCTGCGATGGCCGATCGGATCGCACAGGTCCTCGGCGGGCCTCTCGATGAAACCGCGCTCGCGCTCGGATACTTCCTGACGCTCGCCGTCTGGCTCGCCTTCGACAACGTCTTTGGGGAAGAGCTCGTGGAGGTCACGCCCCTCGCGCTCGCCGGCGTGGAAGAGTCGCTCAAGCTCGACGAACAGCTCCGCATGGCCGATCCGGCCGAGGCGGTCGACTCCGACGACGTCATCGCGATGGAGCAGCCCGATGTGCTCTCGTTCGTCCACGAGCACGTCGACGCAGCGCTCGAAGCGAACGCGAGCGAGGTGGACGTCGACGACGTGCACGAGATTTATCGCATCGTGCTGATCGAGGTCCTCGCGCTGAGTTATGCGGTCCGGCCCCCGACGAACTGGGGCATCCAGATGACGACCGAGTTCACGGCCTGATCGCCCCTGCATCCTCGGGTGACCGCGTTGACGCTCCGTCGGCGTCGGCTTACGCCCGTCTCATGCAGAAACTCGGCATTGTCTTGGGCATTGCAAGCGTCGTGTTCACGTCGGCTTGCACGGGCGGGGGTGACACCGGTCTCACGGGAGGGACGATCACGGGGCCGACGGGGAGCGGATCGGGCACATCGGGGCCAGGCGGCAGCGGCAGCGGCGGCGACGGTGGCACCGGCGGTGACGGTGGCATGGGCCAGGGTGGCGCGGGTGGATCGGGGCAAGGCGGCGCGGGCGCGGGCGGCGGCACGCCGATGCCGGTGTTCGATCCGAACAAGGACGGGCCGTTCACGATCGCCGAGATGGACGACAAGCAGTGGAAGGCGTCGACCGGCGACACGGTGCCGATGCACGCGGCGTATCCCACCGAGGGCCCTTCGAGCGGGCCGTATCCGGTCGTCGTCGTCGCGCACGGCTTCCAGATCGCGGCGAGCCAGTACTACGGCTACTTGAAGCGCCTCGCGAGCTTCGGGTATGTCGCGGTCACGCCCGACTATCCGACGTCGTTCTTGGGGAACGACAACACGAAGGCCACGCAGAACATCATCAGCGCCCTCGACTGGGTCGAGTCGAAGCCGAGCCTCCAGGGCGACACGAAGCTCGCGGGCGCCACGGGCCACTCGCTCGGCGGCAAGCTCGCGATCTACGCGGCGAAGCTCGACGATCGCTTTCAGGCTTCGATCGTGCTCGATCCGGTCGACGGCGCGCCCAGCAATCCGATCGACCCGAACCCGATGTGCACGGCCCCCGCGTGCATCGACGTGAGCGAGCAGCTCCCGATCGACAAACCCACGGGTTTCCTCGGCGAAACGCTCGACGGCATGAGCGGCGGCTTCCAGCCCGCGTGCGCGCCCGCGGCGGAGAACTTCATCACGTTCTACGCGGAGACCACCTCGCCGAGCGTCGCCGTCACGATCAACGGCGCGAACCACGTCGGCTTCGTCGACAACACGCAGACCTGCGGCGTCGCCTGCAGCGCGTGCAAGATGCCCACGCTCGACAACGCCACGGTGAACGCCCTCTCCCGCGCCTACGTCACCGCGTTTTACGAGCGCTACCTGCGCGGCAACAAAGGCTACGACACCTACCTCACCGGCGCCGAGGCGCAGGCCCGCTACGTCGATACGGGCATCGCCTCGATCCAGTCGAAGCCCTAGCAACCTCGTGCAGCGCAGCCTTTGCGCGGAGCCGCACCGGTTGCATCACGACGTGAGCTTCTCGGCGTGCCGGACCACGAGCACCGATCGGTCCGCGTGGTTCACGACCTTCGCCGCCGTCGTCCCGATCAGCCGATCGAGCCCCTGATACCCGTGCGACCCGATCATGATGAGGTCCACGTTCTCGTCCTTGGCCGCCTGGCAGATCGCCTGCCACGGCGTGCCGACGGCGACCCGCACCGGCCCGCGCAGCTCCTCGGGCACGCGCTCGAGCTCCTTCTCGACGTAGCGCAGCGCCTCTTGTTCGAGCAGCCCTTCGAGCGACGACGGCGGCAAGGCGTAGGCCTCCGGCGGCAGCTCGACCGGGATCCCGATCGCCCGCATCAGGATGAGCCGGCTGTTCGTTCGCCGCCCGAGGTCGATCGCCGCGTCGAGCACGTCCTTCGCCCGCGGGGAAGCATCGAGACCAACCAGAATCCGGTGCATAATCCGTCGCTCTCCTTGTTCTACGCGGCACGGGCCTAACACGGCCCGTGCCATGCGCCCAGCACCCTCGTCGCGCCACGCCGGCACAGATCTTCCAGGCAACCAGGGTCCACGATGCGATGGCTACGCGTCCCCGAGAGCTGGCCCCGCCGGCGGGTCTTCCCCGTCCTCGGCCTCCTCTTCGCCCTCGGCACGCCCCTCGGCCTGCTCGTGCTCCGCGCCCTCCTCGCCGGCGCGCCACCCACGCCTGCCTCGCTCGTCACGGAAGCCAAGGCTGATCCCGTCACCCTCGGCTACCTCGTGTTCACCTCGTTGCTCGTGTTCGTCCTGCTCGGTCGCGCCCTCGGCGCACGCGAGGACGCGCTCGCCGAGGCCAGCATGAAGGACCCGCTGACGGGCCTCTCGAACCGTCGCCACCTCGATACGCGGCTCGCCGAGGAGATCACGCGCCTCGTGCGGTACGAGGGCTCCGTCGCGCTCCTCCTGCTCGACGTCGACCACCTCAAGGAGATCAACGACCGCGGCGGCCACGAGGCTGGCGACGTCGCGCTGCACGCCGTCGCCGAGGCCTTGCGCCGATCTTGCCGCGCGATCGACCTGCCTTCGCGGTACGGCGGCGACGAGTTCGCCGTGCTCTTGCCGGAGACGACGGCCGTGCAGGGCGTCGAGCTCGCCGAGCGGATCCGTGCGTCCTTGCGCGCCGTGCCCGGCGCGCCGACCGTGTCGATCGGCCTCGCCGACCTCTACGCAGCGGCCGCGCCCCTGCCCCTCGCGCTCTTCGAGGCCGCCGACGCGGCGCTCTACGCGGCCAAGACGGCAGGACGAGATCGCGCGGTCGTCGCGCCGCCCACGCCTCCACGATCGTCGGCCCTCGGCGAGGGACCCGCGGGCTGATTCTGCGCTACGCTGGGCGTTCGAAAGGACCCGCGATTGAGCCGAGGCGATAGTCTGCCGCTCTCTCCGAGCGTCGACGCCATCCTGTCCATCGACGCCGTGCCGCCGCCCACGACGCTCCTTCGCACGCCGGCCTTCTGCGACATGATCGTGGGGTACCACCGTCTGCGCCTCCTCCACGACGGCGCGCAGACCTTCCCCGCGATGCTCGAGGCCATCGCGCACGCGCGCTCCACCATTTGCCTGGAGACGTACATCCTGCGCGATGACCACGTCGGACAGACCTTCGCGTATGCCCTCGCCGAGCGCGCGCGCGCGGGCGTCGAGGTCAACCTCCTGTACGACGCGTGGGGTTCGTCCGTCTCGGGGGACTACGTCGCGTCCCTGGAGGAGGCGGGCGTGCGGGTCGTCGAGTTTCGCCCCGTGCGCATGGCGCTCCAGAATCGGAAGCTCTTGCGCCACGTCGTCCGGAGAAACCACCGCAAATCGCTCATCGTCGACTCGCACATCGCATTCACCGGCGGGATCAACATCTGCGGCGATTACGCGCCGAAGGACATCGCCAGCGCCCCGCCCTGGCGCGACACGCACCTCGCGCTCGAGGGCCCTGCGGCGCTCGAGCTGCAATACTTCTTTTTGCGCACCTGGACGAAGGCCAAGGGCCCGGCGCTCGACGAGCCGCGCTACAGCTTCACGGGTCGCCGCGCGGATCCGCGCGTCCGCGTGATCACGAGCGACATGCACCGCGGCCGCGCGGGCATCCGCGACGCCTACCGCGCGGCCATCAAGAGCGCCAAGCGGCGCATCTGGATCACGAACGCCTATTTCCTCCCCTCGCTCGGCCTCCTCCACGCGCTCAACGACGCGGCCAAACGCGGCGTCGACGTGCGGCTCATGGTCGCCGGCACGACGGACGTCCCGGCGGTCCTGCACGCTTCGCGCTCGATCTACGGGCGCCTCCTCGAATCCGGCGCGCGCCTCTACGAATGGACGGGCCGCGTCCTCCACGCGAAGACGGCGGTCGTCGACGGGCATTGGTCGACCGTCGGGTCGAGCAACCTCGACATGCAATCGCTGCGGCAGAACCTGGAGGCGAACGCGATCATCGAGGACGAGCGGTTCGCGCTGGCGATGGAGGCCATGTTCCTCTCGGACCTCCCCCATTGCCACGAGGTCACCCGGACGAGCTGGGGAAAACGTCCGCCGTGGGAGCGGGCTGCCTCCTGGGCGGCCTATCTCTTTCGGGATTGGCTGTAACGACGAAACGCGCCCCCGCGACGCATGCAAAGGCCCGCCCGTTGCATGACGCCCGTCCATCATGTCGAGCAGCAAGCCCCCGCCTCGGAGCCCGCTCCCCGAGGTCCATCGTCTTCCGATTCGCGTCCTCGGCACCGGCGGCAAAGGATTGCTCGTCGAGTGCCCCCGCCGCACCAAGGAAGTCCACGTCGATCGCTGCGCCCTCTGCGCGGCGTGCACCGGCCTCTCCATCCGCGATCGATACCTCGTCTGCACCGGCGCTCCCGACGCGCACGAGACCGAGGAGAACGAACCTCCACGGGCCGGCGACGCACCCCTTGCATCCGAGGCGCAAGCTTTGCGCCACCGCGGCGTCCGGATCGGCTGGTTCGGCGCGGACCTCCCCTTGATCGAAGGCAGGATCGAAGGCAACGTGGACGACGGCTCGTCGCCCGAGCTGCCGTGATCATGGACCGGAAGGCTGCTTCTCCTCCTCCCCGCGCGCAAACGGACGAAAGCCTGGTCCAGGAGCTCCTGCGGTATGTGCGCTTCAGCGAGGAGGACGCGCGCCTCCTCCGCGCGCTCCGGCCCCTCGCGGCCCCGCATTTCGAGCGCATCGCCACGGCTTTTTACGACCGCATCCGCGAGCACGGCGACGCGCACGACGTCTTCACCGGCGAGGCGCAGATCAAGCGGCTCCAGGGCTCCATGGTCCGCTGGATGGATCGGCTCTGCACAGGCCCGCACGACGAGGCGTACTTCAAGAAGACCCTCGAAATCGGCCGGATCCACGTCCAGATCGGCCTCCCGCAGCGCTACATGTTCACCGCGATGGCGCTCATCCGCGTCGCGCTCCTCCGCGTCGCCGACGACACCATGGGCGACGACGCGCGGGCCTGCCGCGAGGCGCTCGACCGCGCCCTCGACCTCGAGCTCGCGGTCATGCTCGAGAGCTACCGCGATCATTTCCTCGCGCGCACGCAGCAGCGCGAGCGCCTCGAACGGGCCGAGGTCGACCTCGCCTTGCGCCGCACCGAACACCGCTACGTCAGCGCCGTCGAGCTCGCCCGCGTCCTCGTCGTCGGCCTCGATCGCGAAGCCAAGATCCGCCTCTTCAACCGCGAGGCCGAGCGCGTCACCGGCCTCGGGCGTGAGGAGGTCTTCGGCGCGCGTTTCCACGAGGCGCTCCTGCCCGAGGCCCTCCACGAGGAGCAAGCGGGGCTCTTGCAGACGCTCCTCGACAGCCACGACGGCCGCGCCTCGCTCGACGACGTCGAGAGCGCGGTTCGCACCCGCGCCGGCAAAATCCGCGACGTACGCTGGCACTTCGCGTATGCGCCGGGCGACGACGACGACATCGTCCTCTTCGCCGTCGGCCGCGACACGACCGACGAGAACGCGCTCGCCGTGCGGCTCCGGCAAAACGAGAAGCTCGCGGCCGTCGGCACGCTCGCCGCGGGCCTCGCGCACGAGATCAGAAACCCGCTGAACGGCGCCCAGCTCCACGTCACCTTCCTCGAACGAGGCCTGCGCAAGAGCGGCGCCGACGGCGAGCAGCTCGAAGCCGTCCACATCGTGGGCGAAGAGATCAAGCGGCTCGGCAAGCTCGTCAGCGAGTTCTTGGATTTCGCGCGCCCCAAACCCCTCGAACTCCGCCCCACGCCCGTGCGCGCCGTGTGCGAGCGCGCGGGCAAGCTCGCCGAGGCCCGCGCGCTCCAGACCGGCGTCACGCTCACCCTGGAGCTGCCCACGAGCGAGCTCGTGCTCGATCTCGACACGCCCAAGATCCAGCAGGTCCTCCTGAACCTCCTGCAAAACGCGATCGAGGCGCTCGAACCCACGGGCGGCGGCACGGTCACGCTCCGGGCGCGGCGAAGGCCGCGGGACGTCGTCATCGAGGTCGAAGACGACGGGCCCGGCCTCGCGAGCCCCGACGCCCCGATCTTCGACCCGTTTTTCTCGACGAAGCCCGAGGGCACGGGCCTCGGCTTGGCCATCGTCCACCGCATCGTCACCGACCACGGCGGCACGATCGACGTCGACAGCCACCCTGGCAGGACGATATTCCGTGTCTCGCTCCCCGTCCGCCTCGGCGCGCACGACGCCGAGGGGAATGCGGGGAAGGTCCTCCCTTGAGGCTCCCATGACGGATACGAAAATCGCGGGCAAACCCAGGGCGCGCGTGCTCGTCGTCGACGACGAGGCGAGCGCCCGCTCCGGCCTCGAAAAGCTCTTGCGCCAGGAGGGCTACGCGGTCGACGCCGCGGCCGATGGCCCGAGCGCGCTGCAAATCGCCGCCGATCGCCCGCCGGACGTGGTCGTGACCGACCTCAAGATGCCGCGCATGGACGGCCTCGAGCTCTTGCAGAAGCTCCGCGCCACGTACCCTGGCGTCCCCGTGATCATGGTGACCGCGTTCGGCGAGGTCTCGACCGCCGTCCAGGCCATGCGCAGCGGCGCGGACGATTTCATCACGAAGCCCGTCGATTTCGACGCGCTGGCGTTCTCGATCGAGCGCGTGATCGAACGGACGAACCTCAAGGCCGAGGCCGAGGAGCTGCGCCGCCAGCTCCGCGAGCGCGAGGGCGAAGGGTTCGAGGGCCTCATCGGATCGAGCGCTGCGCTGCAGAAGGTCTACCGCGTCGCCAAGCAGGTCGCCCCGGCCCGCGCCACGGTCCTCATCACGGGCGAGAGCGGCACGGGCAAGGGCGAGCTCGCGCGGGCCATCCACAAAAAAAGCCCGCGCGCGAGCGGCCCCTTCATCACGTTGCATTGCGCGGCCCTCGCGGAGAGCCTCCTCGAAAGCGAGCTCTTCGGCCACGAGCGAGGCGCCTTCACCGGCGCGGACAAACGCCGCGTGGGCCGGTTCGAGCAGGCGAACGGCGGCACCTTGTTCCTCGACGAGGTCGGCGAGATCCCGCCGGCGACGCAAGTCAAACTCCTCCGCGTCTTGCAGGAGCGCACCTTCGAGCGGGTCGGCGGCAACGACCCTGTCGAGGTCGACGTCCGCCTCATCGCCGCGACGAACCGCGACCTCGCGAAGGACGTGCACGACGGCCGTTTCCGCGAGGATCTCTATTACCGCCTGCACGTCGTGCACGTCGAGATGCCGCCGCTCCGCCTGCGCGGCGGCGACGTCCTCCTGCTCGCGATGCATTTCCTCCGGCGCTTCGCGATCGAGAACAAAAAGCGGATCGACGGCGTGACCGACCGCGCCCGCGCCAAGCTCCTCGCGCACCGCTGGCCGGGCAACGTGCGCGAGCTGGAGAACGCGATCGAGCGCGCTGTCGTGCTCTGCGAGGGCCCGCAGATCGACGAGGACGACCTGCCGATCGACGTCGCCCCGCTGCCCAAGGGCGGCGTCCGCATTCCCGGCGCCACGATGGCCGAGATCGAGCGATTCGCGATCCTCTCCACGCTCGACGCGACGAACGGCTCCACGGCGAAGGCCGCCGAGATGCTCGACATCAGCGTCCGCACGATCCAGTACCGCCTGCACGAGTACGGCGTCGCCGCGAAGGAAAAAGAGAAAAAGGGCGCCGGCTGAGAGGGTATTCCACAGGCGTCGCGAGCGGCTCGCGCAGCCGCCTGGGGAACACCCTCTGCGTGGCACGGGGTTTGTACGTCCCTTGCGCGTGGACACGCAAGAACGGCCGCGGCGACTGGTCCTTCTGGTGGACGACGACATCCGCTCGGCGCGTATCTTCGTGCGGATGCTCCGCGAAGACGGCTTCGACGTCGAGGTCGTGCACGACGGCGCCCACGCCATCGGCAGGCTCTCGCGCGCGCCCATGCCCGACGTCCTCGTCACGGACCTGCAAATGCCGCATGCCGACGGCATCGCCGTCGCGAAATACGCGCGCTCCGAAAACCCCGCGCTGCCGATCTTCATGGTGACGGGGTATCCCGAGATCGTCGCGGCCCGCGCCAAGGCATTCGATCCCGAGCCACGAATCTTCACGAAGCCGCTCGATTATCCGACCTTCGCGAAGGAGCTCGATCGGTCGGGCACGTGAGCGCACGCCTTGCGCGCTGGCGCAAACCGCGCGCCCCGCGGGGGGTTTCTCCGTGCTAGGTTCCCGCCCATGACGGAGTTTCGTCGTTTCCGCGGCACCATCGGTTACCTCACGAACGAATCCCTCGAGGCCGCGGTGAACTGCGCCCTCGCGCTCGAACGTCCCCTGCTCGTGAAGGGCGAGCCTGGCACGGGCAAGACCCTGCTGGCCGAGGCCATCACGCAGACGCTCGAGACCGAGCTCATCCCCTGGCACGTGAAGAGCACGACCCGGGCGCAGGACGGCCTCTACGTCTACGACACGGTCCAGCGCCTCTACGACTCGCGCTTTGGCGACGGCGACGTCCGCGACATCCGCCGTTACATCAAGCTCGGGCCCCTTGGCCGCGCGCTCGCCGCGGAGAAACGCGTGGTCCTCCTCATCGACGAGATCGACAAGGCGGACCTCGAGTTCCCGAACGACCTCTTGCACGAGCTCGATCGCATGCGGTTCCGTGTGACCGAGACGGGCGACGAGTACGTGGCGAAGGAGCGGCCCGTCGTCGTCATCACGAGCAACAACGAAAAAGAGCTCCCGGACGCGTTCCTGCGCCGCTGCGTCTTTCACTTCATCGATTTCCCCGAACGCGAGTTCATGCGGCAGATCGTGAACGTCCACCACCCGGAGCTCGCGCGGGCGCTCGTGGACCAGGTCCTTTCGGTCTTCTACGAGATCCGCAACATGTCGCGGCTCCGCAAGCGCCCCTCCACGAGTGAGCTCATCGACTGGATCGCCGCGCTCCGCAAAGCCGGCATCGACGAGGTGAAGCTCGAACAGGCGCTCCCCTTCCTCGGCGCGCTGCTCAAAAAAGAGCAGGATCTCGTCGCGTTCGCCGATCAGCTCGCGGGCGGCCGCAAATACCGCTCCTGACGCGTCGCATCCTGGATCCTTTTTTCCCCACGGTGGGACCTCGAAGATCCAGGATCGTTGCCCCACCCCCTCCCAGTTTCACGCAATGACACGGTAGTCCTACGTCGTGGCTGCGTCTTTTTGTCCTCCAACGGATGGCATGACGAATGCAATGATACCTGGGCGGCTCCCCTCGAAAAGCCGGCACGAAGTTGCTTGACGCCGGAACGAAAACGGGGGAAAGCCGAAAGCCCGTGCACGAAGGTCTTCGGGTCTTCGGGTTCGGCTGGAAGGCCGTCATCTGCCAGCGCGCAATGAGGCGTAGACTGAGTCCAGGGGACGGCACGACCAAACGGAAGAGGTTTGCACCATGGCTCTCAATGCGTATCTCCGTCTGAAGGGGCAGAAGCAGGGCGAGATCAAGGGCTCCGTGACCCAGAAGGGTCGCGAGAACAGCATCATGATCATCGCGGTCTCGCACGAGATCATGAGCCCCCGCGATCCGGCGAGCGGCCTGCCGACCGGCAAGCGCATGCACAAGCCCTTCATCGTGACGAAGGAGCTCGATAAGGCGTCGCCGCTGCTCTACAGCTCGCTCGTCAACAACGAGAACATCTCGGAGTGGGAGCTCAAGCACTTCACGCCGCAGGTGAAGGCGCAGCAGGGCGTCGGCACCGAGGTGAACCACTACACGGTGCGCCTGATCAACGCGAACATCGCGTCGATCAACTTCCGCATGCCGAACAACCGGAACCCCGATCTCATGAAGTACGCCGAGTACGAGGAGATCGCGTTCACGTACCAGAAGATCATCTGGACGTGGACCGAGGGCGGCATCACGGCCGAGGACGACTGGGAGACCCCGATGGGCTGATGTTGGGCTAACGCCCAGCAAACCAAACCGGGCGGCCAAACGGCCGCCCGGTTTCATTTTGTCGCCCCGCAAAAACCCGGAGGGATGGGGGGGCGTCGCCCCCCACACCCTTACATCCTGCTCACCCGCCGGTGCCGGGCAGCGTGGCCGCCGAGAGCCACTGGAAGCCGTCCAGGATCGCGAGCGAGTCGTACGACGCGTCGCCCACGTCCCACAGCGCGATCCGGATCTCCACGATTTGCCCGGGGATCACATTGCCCGCGGTCGTCAGCCAGAACGTGCCGCCGCCGATCAGACAATCACCGTCCGATTCGAAGCCCGTGCCCATGAGCTGCGTCGAGCCGAGCGAGCACGAGGTCGCGCTGACGCTCGTGTCCCAGCAGAACGGCGACGTGGCCTGCGAATCGCACACGGCGAAGAGATTCGTGCCCTGCGCGATGTTGATCCCGATCGGCCATTTCTGGTTGCCCGACGTGAACGTCATCAGGTTCTTGTCGACCGGGTTCGGCGTCGGCGACGGCACGCCGGTCGGCGTGTCGACGAGCGCGATGAACTGGTCGTTGTAGCTCGTGCAGACGAACTCCGGGTATTCCGCCGACATGAAGTACGAGTTGAACGAGAAGGCCCGCGCGTTCGTGGGCGCCCGCAGCCGGAGGACGAGCATGACCGAGTCCTCGGCTTCCGGCGTGTTGCTCGCGTTGCAGCCCGGGGAATCGGGCAGGCCGTTCGCGGGCTTGAGCGGCAAGTTTGGCGTGGCGAACCAATCCTTGACCGAATGCTCCCCGCCGCCCGAGATCAGCACGTTGCTCACCGGCGTGTGCTCCGACGACACGTTGAAGCCCCCCGGCGCGCCGCCGTTCGGCCCCGGGTTCGTCTGCGTCGCGTCCGCGGCGATGCCGCTCGAGAGCACGACGGCGCTCTTGCCCTCCAGCACGGCCGGCGTGATGCCGCCGAAGCTCTGGCGGATCGAGGTCGCCTGCATATCGACGAGCGCCGAGCCGTCGGCGCGCAGGAGCTTGGCGCTGATGAGGCCCCACGTCTTCTCCGCCTTCGGCGCGTTCTCCGTCGTCACGCGGCAGATGCCGAGCGCCTTCGCGTAATCGGTCGGGGACGACGAATTCGAGACCAGCCCATCGTCGCAAGAGACCGTGTCTTCCAGGTCGAAGAGATCGGTCTTCGCGTTGCAGTTGTCGTCGATGCCGTTGCCCACGACCTCGATCGCGCCCGGGTTCACCTTCTCTGGCTCGGCGCCGCAGAGGCCGGGTTTGTCGCAGCAATCACCCTCGCTCGCGAGCCAGCCGTCGTTGTCGCAGTCCGTCGTCGTGCTGTCGCAGACCTGACAGGTCCCGTCCACGCACGTCGCGCCGGTGGCGCACTTGTTGCCGCACGTCCCGCAGTTCGCCGGGTCCGACGCCGGCAAGACGCAGAGCTGTCCGCATTGCAGGAACGGCGCATTGCATTCGCCGATGCTCACGCACATGCCTGCCGCGCAGAGCTGCCCCGAGGGGCACGCCGTACCGCACGCCCCGCAATGCGCCGGGCTCGTGTCGAGATCCACGCAGCTCGACCCGCACAGGGCCGAGCCGCCGAGGCACGTGACGCCGCATTGCCCCATCGAGCAGACCTGGCCCGCGGCGCACGCCGTTCCACACGCGCCGCAATTCGCCGGATCCGTGTCGAGATCCACGCAGACGCCGTTGCAAGCCGTCGCGCCCACGCACGACGTCCCGCATTGCCCCGCCGAACAGATCTGCCCCTCGGCGCACGCCGTCCCGCACGCCCCGCAGTTGTTCGGGTCGTTCGCGAGGTCCGCGCAGAGGTCGTTGCATTGGGTCGTGCCGCCGAGGCACGTGATCCCGCACTGCCCCTGCGAGCAGAGCTCGCCGGCCGCGCAGGCCTTGCCGCAGGCGCCGCAGTTCGTCGGGTCGAACGCGAGGACCGTGCAGGCCTCCCCGCAGAGCGTCGTGCCGGGCCCGCAGACCGAGCCGCCACCCTGCCCTGCGCCGCCCATCCCCGCGCCGCCCTGCCCCGGGGAGCCGCCCTGGCCCGCGGTGCCGCCCTGCCCGCCGGCCGCGTCGTCGCCGCCTCTCCCATCGCCGCCCGAGGCCGTGTCCGAGGTGCTGGTCGCACACCCCGCCCACGTCGCCGCCGCGCCCACGGCGAGCACCGTTACGAGCGTCGCGTTCTTGAAACCAAGATTGGATACGCTGGAAAATTTTGTCATGACGAACGTCCCCCGTTTGGAAGGAACGGCCTTCCTTACCAGAGTTTCCTCCGGGCGAGCGCCCTTTGTCGGCGCAGCGCACGTTTTCGCCTGGGGTTGAAATCGTCGCGCGGTTTCGCTAAAGGCGTCGCCTCGTGTACTCGGGTGCGCGTATCGCCGTGGTGATCCCGGCGTTCCGGGAAGAGGATCGGATTGCGGAGACGGTGCGGACCGTGCCTTCGTTCGTGGATCACGTCGTCGTGGTCGACGACGCGAGCGACGACGCCACCTCGGCCGCCGCGCGCGCCGCGGGGGACACGCGCCTCGTGCTCGTGCGGCACGCGGACAACCGCGGCGTCGGGGCGGCCATCTTGACCGGGTATCGCGAGGCGCGGGCGCTCGCGGCCGACGTCGCGGCCGTGATGGCAGGCGACGGGCAGATGGATCCGCTCGACCTGCCCGCCGTCGTCGGGCCCGTAGCGCGCGGCGAAGCCGATTACGTCAAAGGCGATCGCCTGCGCCACCCCTCCGTGTGGAAGGACATGCCGCTCCACCGGCTCCTCGGCACCTCGGCGCTCGCGTGGATGACGCGCCATGCGGCGGGATTGCCGTCGCTATCGGATAGCCAGTGCGGGTATACCGCGATCGGCGCGGCGGCGATGGATTGCCTGCTCCACGAGGGGATGTGGGCGCGGTATGGATACCCGAACGACTTGCTCGGCACGCTCGCCCGTCATGGACATCGCATTCACGAGGTCGCTGTAAAACCCGTCTACCGCGGCGAGGCGAGCGGGCTCCGGCCCTGGCATGTGTTCACGATTGGATACGTGGTCGGGCGCGTCGCAGCACGTCGCGCGGCGTCGTCGCTCAAATCACGCTGATCACGCGCTCGCCATGTCTCCAACGGATCACGCCGAATCGTCTTCTCGAATTTCTTCTCCTCCCAAAGAACCCGTTTCTCCGGACCGTCATCGAACCGCCGCCGCCTCACGCCGGCCCGAGGACCTCTCCCCGACGGACGCCTCATCTAGGGGCTAACGTTCGGCCACGTCCGCGGCTAGCGTGGCGGCGTGGCCAGGACGGAGTCGACCAGGAAAAAGGAGCAAGAGCCTTTGACCAAGAGCAGCGGACGCAAGCTCTTCGGGACGGATGGCGTTCGTGGGACCGCGAACGAACCGCCCATGACGCCCGAGATGGCGTTGCGACTCGGGCGCGCCATCGCGTTCGTCGCGCGGCGCGGAAAAGGCCGCAAGGTGCGTGTCGTCATCGGCAAGGACACGCGGCTCAGCGGCTACATGTTCGAGACCGCGCTCGCCTCGGGCATCTGCGCGATGGGCGGTCACGTCATGCTGAGCGGCCCGATCCCCACCCCGGCCGTCGCGCAGCTCACGCGGAGCATGCGCGCCGACGCCGGCGTCGTGATCAGCGCCAGCCACAACCCGTACGGCGACAACGGCATCAAGATCTTCGGCCCCGACGGCTTCAAGCTGCCGGACGCCGAGGAGGCCGCGATCGAGCGGCTCATGGAGGGCGGCGAGCTCGACGCGCTCCGCGTCACCGGCGCCGCCATCGGCGACGCCATGCGGCTCGAAGACGCGCGCGGCCGGTACGTCGTGTTCTGCAAGAACACCTTCCCCGCGCAGCTCTCGCTCGACGGCGTCAAGCTCGTCTGCGACGCCGCGCACGGCGCCGCCTACAAGGTCGCGCCGCTCGTCTTCGGCGAACTCGGCGCGGACGTCGTCCCGCTCGGCGTGAAGCCGAACGGCCGCAACATCAACCGCGACTGCGGCGCCTTGCACCCCGACCACGTGGCCTCCGAGGTCGTGCGCAAGGGCGCCGCGCTCGGCATCGCGCTCGACGGCGACGCCGACCGCGTGATCATGGTCGACGAAAAGGGCCAGATCGTCGACGGCGACGTGATCATGGCGCTCGTCGCGCTCCGCCTGCTCCGCCAGGGCAAGCTGCCGCACGGCACCGTGGTCAGCACGGTCATGTCGAACCTCGGCCTCGAACGCGCGCTCGCGGCCGAGGGCGGCCGCGTCGAGCGCACCGCCGTCGGCGACCGGTACGTCGTCGAGGCCATGCGCGCCGGCGGCTACAGCTTCGGCGGCGAACAATCCGGTCACCTCATCTTCCTCGACCACGCGACCACGGGCGACGGCATCGTGGCGGCGCTCCAGGTCCTCGCGATCATGCTGGAGTCGGGCAAGCCGCTCTCGGAGCTCGCGTCGCGGGCCATGCAGCGCGTGCCGCAGGTGCTGGAGAACGCCACGTTCGTGCGGCGCTTGCCGCTCGAATCGATGCAGACGATGCGGCTCGTCGTCGACCGCGTGGAGAAGACGCTCGGCGGCAAGGGCCGCGTGCTCGTGCGCTGGAGCGGCACGGAGCCGAAGCTCCGCGTGATGGTCGAGGGCGAGGACGAGGCGCTCATCGCCCGGTACGCGCAAGAGATCGTCGAGGCCGCGAAGAGTGACGTCTCGAGCGTCGCGGCGGGGTAAATTCCGCGCGTGCTCCTCCTGCTCGATGTGGTGACGCGCGCCGCGCGTCTTCTCTTGCTCGCGCTCGCGCCGCCGCTCTTCTCGCCCGAGCCCTCGCCCCCCGCAAACCCGATCGTCGCGGCCATCCTGGCCGTGCTCCTCCTCGGCGCCGTTCTCTACGGCGCCGTACGGCTCCGCGCGTGGGGGGTGCCTCGGCGGGGGTTCGCGTGGAGCGCGGCGTTCGCGTGGGTCTCCGTCGCGGCCGCGCTCGGCGCCGCGCTCTACTTCCGCGACGGCCGCGCGCCGCTCGGCCAGGGCGTGGTGTTCGTCGCAGTCCCGGCCTGGGCCTCCCTCCTGCTCGTGGCCTCGACGCTCGCGGGCGAGAAGCTCCCGCGTGTTCGCCATGCGCAGGGCTTTGCGGCCCTCGCCGTGCTCACGCTCGGCGCGCTCGTCTTTGCGTCCGCTTCGTCCTGGCTCACCTCTCCCATGCAGATGTGGTGGGAAGCGCTGCGACGCGACGGCGAGCATCCCCGCGCGATCGGCGAGCTCACGCGCAAGCCGCTCGGCGCGCGGGACTTTCTGGCGGCCCGCGCCGTCGTGGACGAGTGCTTGCGGCTGCACCCCGGGAGCTGCCGCTGCCAGGGCGAGCACGCCGAGATCGCCATCCGCGCCCGCGACTTCGTGCAGGCCGAAGGCCTCGCGCGCGCCGCCCACGAGCGTTGCCCCAGCGACGCCGCTCTGCGCGCCCTCCATGCGGAAACGCTCGGCCTGAGCGGTCAGTCGATGCAGGCCGAGGAGGCGGCCCGGCGCGCCCTCGCCCTCGGCGGCGCGGAGGCGCGGCTGCGCTACGCCCTCGCCCTCGCGCTCGCCGGTCAAGGCAAGGACGCCGAGGCGATGCGGGAGGCGAGGCGCGCCGTCGAGCTCGGGGCCGGCCGAAGCGCCGCGCTCTTCGTCGGCGCCTCGGCCCTCGTGAAGGGTGATCTCGACGAGGCCGCCCGTGCGCTCGGCCCGCTCGTCGCCGCTGAGCCGGGCGACGCCGAGGCGCAGTACGACCTCGGGCTCGTGGCCGATCGCCGCGGCGACTACAACGCCGCGCGCGCGGCCTACCTCGCGGCCCTGCGGGCGGACCCGACCTTCGCGGACGCGCGCTACAACCTCGCGCTCCTCACGTTCCGGCGCGGCGTCGTCGACGAAGCGAAGCACCACACGCAGAAGCTCCGCGAGGCGCACCCCAAAGACCCGCGCGGCGCCGAGCTCGCCCGGTCGTTGGGCCTCCAATAGTGGGAACGCAAGCCGTAGGCGCTCAAGGCTTCTGGGAAAGCCGCGCGCGCGCGGCCTCGGCGGTCTTCGTGTCGCCGATGCCCTCGGCCATGCCGAGCATCTTCGTCCAGAGCGGGCGCGCCTCGGCCGGCCGCCCGGCCTGGTCGAGCGCCGTCGCGAGCTGGAATGTCGCGCCGTAGTGATCCGGGTGATGCGCGAGCACGGCGCGGAAATGCGCCGCCGCGGCCTCGGGGTTTTTCCTGTTGTAGAGCGCGTCGAGGCCGAGCTGCATCGAGGCCGTCGGATCGTCGAGCGACAAGGTGTTGAGCTGCGCGTCGATCGCAGCCGTCCGCGCGCGGGCGTGCTCGGCCGTCTTCGTGTCGCCGATCCCGTCGGCCATCGCTGCCATCTTCGCCCAGAGCGGCCGCGCGCCGCGGGGATCTCCGGCCTGTTCGAGCGCCGTCGCGAGCTGGTACGTCGCGCCGTAGTGATCGGGGTTTTGCGCGAGCACCTCGCGGAACCGCGCCGCCGCGAGGACGGGATCGTTCTGCGTGTAGAGCGCCGCGAGCCCGAGGTTCATCGGATCCGGCTGCGCGCCGGGGCTCCGCGGAGCGGCCGCGCGCGGGCTCGGCGGCACGGCCGGCAGGACCGCGCCGCCCGGTTTTCCGGCTGGAAGCGGGCTCGACGCTTTCCAGGCGATGACGATCGCCAGCACGCCGACCACGACGGCGCCGAGCCAGAACACCACGAAGCTCGGCCCGCCGGCCTCTTTCGGCGCGCGCGCGGCGGCCTTCGCGGCGGGCTTCTCCGAGGCCTCTTCGTCCCTGCTTTTTGCGTTGGTTTCGGGTTCCGTCACGGCGACTTTCCTTCGAACGACGAGCCCCACGAGCAGGGCCCCGAGCGCCGCGAAAAAGACGAGCGGGAAGGCGCCCGCGCCCGCACGCGCAGCGGGACCCGGCAGGGCCCCGAGCGCGCGGAGGACGTCGTACGTGGTGGGATCATAGGTGCGAAAGGTGATGAACGTCTCGTGGAACAGGGCGAGCTCGAGCACGGCCGAGGGGATCACCCAGGCCGCGACGAACGCGGCCCCGCGCGCCCGCCCGGCCCAGGGGAACGTGACGAGCGCCCACGCGGCGAGCAGGCGGAGGATCGGGTCGAGCACCACGAGGAAACGCAGGTTCTTGGGCAGCCCCGCGAACGCGACGAGCGAGACGAGCAGGAAGGCCACGAGCCAGCGCGCGCCACGATCGTCGCGGGGGCGCTCGGCCAGACGCGCGAGCGCAAAGGTCGCGAGGACGCAGACGATCGGCGCAAGCACGAAGAGGTCGAACAGGGGCCGGTGCGGCGGGCCGCCCTGGTACTGGATGTTGTAGTCGCCGAGGAACGAGGCCTGCGTGACGCGGAGCAGGTCGAAGAAGGCCGAACCGTCGCGGCCGAGGAGAACGAAGCCCGCGAAGAAGAGGACCGGCGGGGCCAGGAAGAGCAGCGCCTCCGCGGCGCGGATGCGCGAACGCGAGGCGAGAATGGTCGCGGCCGCGAGGGCCGCATACGGAAAGACGAACGCCTCCTTCACGGCGAACGCGAGCGTCGCGAGGAGCACGAACAACGCCATGGGTCGAAGCCGCGCGCGGAGCGACGACGGGCGTTCGTCCTGGAAGAGCCGCACGAGCGCCCACGCCGCGGCCAGGAAGACCGCGCAGTACACCTCGTCCTGGAGCGCGCGGCGCGAGAGGGCGAGCTGGAGCGGCGACGTCACCGTGAGCGCGGCGGCGACGAGCCCTGCGCGTGGACCCACGAGGCGCGCGCCGAGCAGGTACGTGAACACGATCGACACGATCCCCGCGATCGTCGAGAGCCACGCGAGCGCGCGGCCGTCACACGGCGCATCCGCAGCGCACGCGAGCGAGGTCATCACGAAGTAGCCCCACCGGAGCGGCGTGGGGGACGCCGCGAGATCCGCGCGTTCGAGGTGGGTCGCGACGAGCCGCGGGTACGCGGACCACCCCTCGCGCAGGAGAAACTGCGTCGAGGAGACGTAGTACGCCTCGTCCGCGGGCGCATACGACGCGGCGTCGTTCCACAGGATCCGGAGCGCCGCCCCGAGCCCCACGAGCCCGAGCAGCACGGCATACGTGCGGACGAACGTCACGAGTGCCGCGCCGAACGAGCGCAGGATCATCGTTTCGCCTGGGGAGGTTTTTCCGGGGCGGCCTCGGCAGCTTTCTCCTGCGCCGCTTCGAGCGCCTCGACGCGGGCCTTCGCCTCGCGCTGGAGATCGGCGACGTGCTGCTTCTGCGGGCCTTCGAGCGGCAACCCGAGCAGCCGACGAAACGCGGCGAGCGCCTGCGGAGTGCGCCCGAGGTCCTGGTTCGCCATGCCCACGCCGAAGAGCGCCGGCGGCGCGACCGGATCGGCCACGAGCACCCCTTCGAGCACGTCGAGCGCCGCGACCGACTTCTTCCGCCGCGCCAGCGTGAACCCGAGCGCGATCGACGTCCCCACGTCGGGCCGAAGCTCCAAGGACGCCCGGAGCGCCCGCTCCGCCTCGTCGAGGTTGCCCGCGCCGAGCAGCGCCTGCCCGAGCAGGCCGAGCGCCTCCGGGCTCCGCGGATCCATCTGCGCCGCGCGCTGGAGGTCCGCCGCGGCCTCGGCGTGTTTGCCCTGCTGCAGGCGCGTTTGCCCCAGCGCGAGCCGCGTCCCGAAGTCGTCCCCCGCCTCCAGCGCCGCCACGAACCGCTCGATCGCGCCGGGCGCATCCCCTTCGGCGAGCTTGATCTTCCCGAGCCCCGCGAGTGGCCCGGCCGCCCCGGGCCGCAACACGAGCGCCCGCTCCAGCGCGACCTTCGCCTCCGCCGCAGCCTCCGGCCTTCCGGCGAGCAACGCGCCCAGCGCCGCGTGCGCCACGTACGCATTCGGATCGGCCTTCACGGCCTCGGCGAGCTTCAGCCGCGCGCCTTCCCGGTCCCCGCGCCGCGCGAGCACGTTCCCGAGCGCGGTCAAGCACACGGCTTCGAGGCCCTTCTCCGTCCCGCGCAAAAACTCCGCCTCGTACGCCACGTCGTCCAGCGCGTCCGCGGCGACCCGCGCGGGGCTCTCGGCCATGAGGGAAACCCGCGCCCGCATCTGCGCCCGTTGCACGCGCGCATCGTGCGGCGCGAGCTCGTGCGCGTGGGCGTACGCGGCGAGCGCCTCCCCGTACCGCCCCTCCGCGAGCGCCTGATCCCCCCGGCCGAGGTGTGTCACGGCGAGGTCGGGCAGCGCGTCGCACCCCCCGGCGAGCGCCACGACCAGCAAAAAAGGCCGCAAGACGGCTTGGCAAGCCGCGGCGCGAGCGGAGATTCGGCGATCCATGGGCCTGCCGTTGTACTCCGCCGGGTCGCCCTCGCGGAAGCGCGTCGCGTCTGCCACGCGGCTTGACAGCCCACGCGTGGTCAGGGTTTTCTGCAGATATGCGCCTAGATCGCCGCCTGGGGCGGACTCGGTCGATCCTGGCTGGGGCCGCGGTCTTCCTTTTCGCGTGTCCGTCCCTCGCGCAAGACGCGAGCGCGACCGGCGCCCTCGAGCGCTTCCAGCCCTCCGTTGCCGGCGACGCGCTCTTCGGCGTCCCCTCCCCGGGCGTCGGCGGTCACCTCATCCCGCGCGCCAAGGCCGTCGTCGACTTCGGCCTGAGCCCGCTCTCGATCCAGGAAGGCGACACCCGCTACGCCATCGTCTCGCAGCAGACGTTCCTCCACGTGAACGCCTCGCTCGCGCTCTGGGATCGGCTGCTCGTCTCGCTCGACATGCCCTTCGCGCTCGCGCAGGGCGGCGACAGCCCCACCGTCCTCGGCGCGCAGTTCGCCTCGCCGCAATCGGCCGAGGTCGGCGACCTGCGCATCGGCGCGCGCGTGCGGCTCTTCGGCGCGGATCGCGGCGCCTTCCAGGTCGGCCTCGGCGGCTACCTCTACACGCCCACCGGCCCGGCCGGCTACGCAGCCGAAGGCGCGGTCCGCGGCGAGCCACACGTCATCCTGGGCGGCCGCGTCGATCGGTTCCTGTACAGCGTCTCGGTCGGCACGACCCTGCGCGCCTCGGCCCGCCCGCACACGTTCGACGCGCGCGCCGGCGCGGCCGTGGTCTTCGGCAAGGACTTCTTCCAGGTCGGCCCCGAGCTCTCGCTCTCGACACCGTTCTCGCGCGAAGTCCTCCTCGACACGGAGGACACGCGCATCTCCGTCGCGTCCCCCGTCTCGGCCGAGCTGCTCGTCGGCGCCAAGCTCCGCCCGCTGCCCTTCCTGGTCGTCGGCGCGGCCGCAGGCCCCGGCCTCACGCAGGGGTATGGAACGCCCGTCTTTTCGGCAGTCGGCAGCATCGGCTACGAGCCCCAAGCCGCCCCGGCCGACAAGGACACGGACGGCGACGACATCCCCGACAAACGCGACGCCTGCCCCGAGACGCCGGGCCCCGCGAACGACGATCCCCACAAGAACGGCTGTCCGGTCGACACCGACGGCGATCACATCGCGGACAAACAGGACGCCTGTCCGAACGAGCCCGGCCCGAAGAACGAAGATCCGACGAAGAACGGCTGCCCGCCCGACACCGACGGCGACTCCATCGTCGACACGAAGGACGCCTGCCCGAGCGAGCCCGGCGCGAAGAGCGCGGATCCCAAGAAAAACGGCTGCCCACCCGACACGGACGAAGACGGCATCCTCGACGCCGTCGACGCCTGTCCCAAGGATCCCGGCGCGCCAAACGAGGACCCCAAGAAGCACGGCTGCCCGCCCGATCGCGACGCGGACACGATCCCCGACAAGACAGACGCATGTCCCGACGTGCCCGGAAAGCCCGATCCGGAGCCGCAGCACAACGGCTGTCCAAGGGTCGAGGTCACGTCGAAAGAGATCGTCATCCGGCGCCAGATCCGCTTCCGGTTCGGGTTGTCGAGCCAGTACCAGACGGTGGATCCGATGAGCGACGACCTCCTGCACGAGGTCCGCGACGCGATCCTCCAGCACCCCGAGATCGAGCTCATCGAGGTGCAAGGCCACGCCGACGCGGTGGGCGCCGACGAGTACAACAAGATCCTCTCGCAGAGCCGCGCCGACTCGGTGCGCGCCTGGCTCATCAAGCGCGGCATCCCACCCGAGAAGCTCGTGGCCAAAGGCTACGGCGCAACGGTGCCCGTCGACTCGAACGAGTCGAAAGAAGGCCGCCAGCAGAACCGCCGCGCAAACTTCGTGATCATCAAGAAAAAGGAGCCTTGAACCTCGCCCGAGGCCGGCTCTACAATCGACTCATGGCTTCCCTCGCGCGTCTCTCGGTCGGATCCCTCGCGATCTTCGCGGTGATGGGCGTCCTCGGCTGCGACGCAGGAGGCCTGCTCGTCGTCGAGGACAAGGAAAACGAGCCCCCGCCCGTCACAGCAAAGGGCCACCCCGCGACGGAAATCGTCGCCGGCGGCACCCAGGTGCGCAACGGCAAGTACAAGCTCATCTACACGATGGGCCAGCCCACGCCGCAAAGCGTCCAGAAGCAGCCCGAAGGCCGTCGCCTGAACGGCGGTATGCCCGGCGCCACGCAAGAGCCCTGACCTGGGCCGCCGCGCCGGGGCAACGCCCCGGCGCAACGGCCTGCGAGGAGAGGTTCGGCTATCGCCCGTCGTGCATGAGCGGCAGGAGCGCTTGCAGCCATGCGAGCGACGGATCCGCGGCCGCGCTCGGGCCCTGCGTGCTCGGGTTATCGATACGCGCGGGCCTCGACGGAAGCGGCTCCGGCGTGATGCCAAAGCGTAGATCCGCGTAATGGGAGAGGCGCCCAGCCGGCGTGATCTCGTCTGCGCGGTTGCAGACGACGTGCCACTGGAAGGGCATGTTGGACGCCCCGCCGCCGAGCTCCACCACGTCGAAGCCTGTCGCGGTCTTGTTTTTTACGACCACGCCGCGCGTTTGCTCGTTTTCTTCGAGCTGGATGAACACGCGGAGCGGGTGCCGCTCGTCGACCTGGACGTTGGACGTGAAGATCGGGTCGAGCTCGACGTGGGCGAAGCCGTGGTCGAGCTTTGCCTCGCCGTAGTCCTCGAAAAGCACCTCCGGGGCCTCGGGCGCGTAGAGGGTCACGCGGCGCTGGCCCGCGGCATCGGTCGGGTCGAGGACGGTGGTCGAGACGACGCCGATGCCCAGGATCTTGAACATCGTTCCGCCGTCCCAGAAGTTGATGCGGGCGACGTCGTTGGCGTTGTCGGTGTACACGGCTTGTGAGACGCCCGTCGGGGCGGTGTTTTTCGAAAAGGTGCCTGTGTCCCAGCCGGTGAACGCGCCGCCGGAGCCGGCGACGAGGATGAAGCCGCCGACGTTTTGGCCCGCGCCGTGGATGGCGGTGCCGCTCGGGCTGTTGTTGTCGCCGTATACGGCCGCGAGGCCTCTCTGGCTCGTCACGCCATACACGCCCGAACCACCGACCGCGTCCAGGGCTTCCGGCGCGGAGTTGATGCCGACGATCGCTGCGCCGGTGGTCGTCGTGTTCTCGGAGAGGATTGTGCGGACCGTGCTCGCCGAGGTGGCGTGGAACGGGGAGTTCGGGGCGGTGGTGCCGAGGCCGACGTTGGTGCCGTTGTCGAAGAGCCGCGAGTTGCCGCCCGTCGTGGCGCTCGTGAACTTGATGATGTAGTTCGTCGTGCCGTTGATGTTCGCCGAGCCCGCCGGGCCCTGGAGGCCTTGCGGACCCTGGGCGCCCGTCGCGCCGATCGGGCCCTGCGCGCCCACGGCGCCCGTCGCGCCGATCGGGCCCTGCGGACCCTGGATGCCTTGCGGACCCTGCGCGCCCACGGCGCCCGTCGCGCCGATCGGGCCCTGCGGACCCTGGATGCCTTGCGGACCCTGCGCGCCCACGGCGCCCGTCGCGCCGATCGGGCCCTGCGGGCCCACGGCACCTGTCGCGCCGACCGGACCGATCGGACCCTGCGGCCCCTGAATGCCTTGCGGCCCCTGGGCGCCCATGGCGCCCGTCGCGCCGATCGGGCCCTGCGGACCCACGGCACCTGTCGCGCCAGTGGGTCCCACCCCTCCCACGGGACCCGTCGCACCCGCCGGCCCGACGGGTCCAACCGCGCCCGTCGGGCCTACGGCCCCCTGCGGGCCCATCGCACCCGTCGCGCCCATGGGTCCGATGGCCCCCTGAGCACCCGTCGCACCCTGCGGACCCATGGGTCCCACCGCGCCCGTGGGACCTACAGCCCCTTGCGGACCCATCGCACCCGTCGCGCCCATGGGTCCCACGTCTCCCTGAGCACCCGTCGCACCCTGCGGACCCATGGGTCCAACCGCGCCGGTGGGGCCTGCGACCCCTTGCGGGCCTACCGCACCTGTGGGCCCCATGGGTCCGATGGCCCCCTGAGCACCCGTCGCACCCTGCGGACCCATGGGTCCCACCGCGCCGGTGGGACCTACAGCCCCCTGCGGACCCATCGCACCCGTCGCGCCCATGGGTCCCACGTCCCCCTGAGCACCCGTCGCACCCTGCGGACCCATGGGTCCAACCGCGCCCGTCGGGCCTACGGCCCCTTGCGGACCCATCGCGCCCGTCGCGCCCATCGGACCCACGGGACCCACGGCGCCGGTCACACCGGTCGCGCCGGTTGCGCCGGCCGGACCCATCGGCCCCATCGGACCCGCAGGCCCGATCGCGCCGGCCGGCCCCATCGGTCCTATCGGCCCGACCGGACCCGCCGGACCCATCGCACCCGCCGGACCCATCACGCCCGTCGCACCTGCGGGACCCGCCGCGCCCTCCGCACCCGTCGGGCCTTGTGGACCCGTCGGACCCACGAGCCCCGTCGGCGGACCCACCCACTCGCCGTTGTTGTTGATGACCTCGGTCCCGTTGATCGTGACGCTCGTCGGGTGGATGTCCCCGTTCACGTCGTTCGCGAGCAACGCATACGGCACGCTCTGGATCGGCGCGCGCGGCTCTAACTCCGGATCGTCGGCGATCGTGATCCCCAGGTACCGCACCGACCCGTCGAACAGTTTGTCGAACGGCACGAGCGAGCCGAGCGAGACGGAGTAAAACCCCTCGTCGAAGTCGACCTTGTGCTCTTCGCTCCAGAGCGGCGTCTGCGCGTTCGGCGCGTCGTAGATCGCGAACCTCACCGTCAGCGAGCCGTGGATCGGCGCGTCGTCCGCGTCGAAGAGCCGCCCTTGGTTGGTGATCGTCACGGGCACGGCCGCGCTCGCGCTCATCGCCGCCGCCGACACGCTGCCCGCGAGGAGTGCAGCCGTGATCCACCGCCGGATCGTATGCGTCTTCATGCCAAGCGCTCCGCCGAGTCGAAAGAGCCACAAGCCGATCCGCGAACGCGCGCGCGTGGGATCGAGCGCGCGTGGATCTCCTCTCGATCGTAAACGCCTCGCGAGAAAACAGTCAATCGCCGCGGTGGCTCCGCGGACGTGGTCTCCCGAGCCAGCCAAAGACCACCACCCCGAGCAGATTCGCCGCGAGGTCGCCGAGGCTGAAGGTCCGCACCGGCGAAAACTTCTGCGCGCACTCCTCAATCGTGGCGAGCAGCCCCACCACCGACGGCCCCGCCGGCAGCCCCATCCGCGGCACGCGCGCGTCGCCCGTGGCCCGCCGCGCGAGGAACGAAGCGCCGCCGAGCAGCAGAAAGTGCAGCACCTTGTCGAGGTAGGGCGTCGACAGGACGGCGAGCGGCAGCCCCCGCGCATACGCGAGGCCCGAGACGATCCCGAGCAGCACCACGTACCCCGCCAGGGCGAAGCGCCACGCGCGGACCGAGTGCTTCCCGTCCCTCTCCGGATCCGTGCCCACAAACGACGAAGGGCGCCGCTTGTTCTGCGGCGCCCTCGTCGTCCTTCGTGCCGGTGGAGCTGAGGGGAATCGAACCCCTGACCTCCTGACTGCCAGTCAGGCGCTCTCCCAACTGAGCTACAGCCCCGTCGTGCTTGGGAGGCGCAGTATCTACAGCCTCCCAGCGCGTTTGTCTCCTGTTTTTTTGGCGATCCAACCCACACCGATGCACTTTTCCGCCTGCGCGGACGGCCGGGGGTGGGTCTGCTCGGTCAGAAGCCCATCAACTTGGCGATGTAGTACTTCATGGTCTCGGTCGTCCCGCCGCCGATGCGGAAGAGCCGCTGGTCGCGCCAGGCGCGGGCGATCGGGAAGTCCTCAATGTAGCCCCAGCCGCCGTGGAATTGCAGACACGTGTCCATGATGTCGCTCACCACGTCGCCCACGAGCACCTTCGCCATCGAGATGTATTTCACCGTGTCGAAGCTGACCGCCTGCTTCTTCACGTATCGCTCGTCGTTGTATTGGTCGACGCACTTGTAGACGAAGGACTTCGCCGCCTCCGCCCGCGTGAAGAGGTCCACGAACTTGTGCTGCCAGACCTCGCGCTTGAGGATCGGCTTGCCGAACGCCACGCGATCGCGGCCGTACGCGATCGACTGGTCCAGCATGTAGAACCCGCCGGCGAGCGCGCTGACCGAGCCGATGAGCCGCTCGCTCTGGAAGTTCTGCATCAGGTACATGAAGCCCATGTTCTCCTCGCCGAGCAGGTACCGCTTCGGCACCCGCACCTCGTCGAGGAAGAGCTCCGCCGTGTCCGAGGACTTGTTGCCGACCTTCTTCAGCTTCTTCGAGACGCTGAAGCCCGGCAGGCTCGTCGGGACCAGGAAAAACGAGCAGCCGTGCGCCCCGCGGTCGGGGGTCGTCTTCGCCAGCAGCGTCACGAAATCGGCCCGCGTCCCGTTCGTGATGAACGTCTTTTGCCCGCTGAGCACGTAGTCGTCGCCGTCCTTGCGCGCCGTCGTGAGGATGCCCGCCACGTCGCTGCCCGCCGCAGGCTCGCTCACGCCGAGCGAGATCACCTTGTCCCCCGCGAGCACGGGCTTCAAAAACTCCTCGATCTGCTCCTTCGTCCCGAGGTCGCTGATCACCGGGGTCGCCATGTCGCTCTGCACGAGCAGGCCCATCGTCACGCCGGCCAGGCGGGAGCGCGGCAGCTCCTCCGCCTTCGCCGCGCTGAACCAGTAGTCGAGCCCCATGCCCCCGTGCTCCTCGGGGAAATGGGCGCCGAGGATGCCGAGCTCACCGGCGCGCTTGAACACCCAATTCGGGAAGCACTCGTCGGCCTCCCATTCCTCCGCGTGTGGCGCGAGCTCCTTCTCGGCGAACGCGCGGACGGTCTTCCGGAACTGCTCGTGCTCCTCGGTGAACGGCTGCCACATGGCCACGAACTCCTCGGTTTGCGCCGGCCCCCGGGGCGCTCTCACCCCACGATTTCCCGGCGTTTCCACGATGATTCGTACACGAAATATTCGCGGGCGCAAGAGGAAGAAATGTGAGGCTGTACCCCGGCCGGCGAAGCCGAGGGAACCGCGCGCCCCCGCTCCCAAGCTCTGCTAGCCTCGGTCCCCCCGGATGCGGTTCCTCCTCCTCTCGCGTAACCAGAACCTCTACTCGACCAGCCGGATCGTCCTGGCCGCCCGCGCGCGTGGCCACGAAATCACGGTCATCGACCCGCTCGACCTGCAGATCGTCGTCTCCAAGGGCCGGTCGAGCCTGCTCCACGAGGGCAACCCCGTGCCTCGGTTCGACCTCGTGATCCCCCGCATCGGCGCGAGCATCACGAACTACGGCCTCGCCGTGGTGCGCCAGTTCGACCTGATGGGCGTGCCCGTGCTGAACAGCGCGGTCTCCATCGCCCGGAGCCGCGACAAGCTACGCGCCTTGCAGCTCCTGAACCGCAAGAACATCGACGTCCCCGCGACGATCTGCGCGCGGAGCCCCGCCGGCGTCGACTCGGCGCTCGCCCTCGTCGGCTGTCCCGCCATCGTCAAGCTCCAGCAAGGCACGCAGGGCATCGGCACGATGATCGCCGAGACCCCCCAGGCCGTGCACTCGCTCCTGGAGACGCTCTGGGCCATGGGCCAGGACATCGTCCTGCAAGAGTACGTCCGCGAGTCGAAGGGCCGCGACATCCGCATCCTCGTGGTCGGCGGCCGCGTGATCGCCTCGATGCGCAGGGTCGCCAAGCCCGGCGAATTCCGCTCGAACCTGCACCGCGGCGGCAAGGGCGACAAGGTCAAGCTCCTGCCCGCCTACCGCAACGCGGCCATCCGCGCGGTCAAGGTGATGGGCCTCGAGGTCGCCGGCGTCGACATGCTCGAATCGAAGAAAAAGCCGAAGATCCTCGAGATCAACAGCTCCCCCGGGCTCGAAGGCATCGAGCGCGCGAGCGGCATCGACGTGGCCTCGGCCATCATCGAGCACGCCGAGAAGTACGCCCTGACGCACGGGCGCATCTCGCAACGCGAGGTCGATCTGCGCATCACGAACGTGATCCACGACGAGCGTATGGCGCCCCGGCGCGTGCCTCCCCTCCCCTCCCGCATGAACGGCCGTCTCAATGGCCGGGCCCGCGGAGCGCCGTCTTGAGCCTGCGGATCGAGCCCGCGGAGGGCGCGCTCGTCCTCACGATCGACCGACCGAAGACCCGCAACGCCCTCGACCGAGACCTCACCCGCCGCATCGCCGAGGCCGTCCGCGCGGCCGAGGCCGACCCCGCGGTCCGCGGCATCGTGCTCACCGCGACGGGCGAAGAGACGTTCGTTTCGGGCGGGGATCTCCACGAGATCGGCCGCGCCGTGCGGGAGCAGGCGGGCCCGTCCGTGGTGCTCGACATGTACGACGACCTCGTGGTCCTGGAGACGAGCGCGCTGCCCGTCGTGGCCGCGGTGCAGGGCAACGTCTACGGCGGCGGCTGCGAGCTCTTGCTCCTCTGCGACATGGTGATCCTCGAGGCCCACGCCTCGCTCGCGTTCCGGCACGCCCGCATGGGCCTCTCGCCGGCCTGGGGCGGGCTCACGCGGCTCGTCGAGCGCGTGGGGCCCATCGAGGCGCCGCGGCTCATGTTCTCGGCCGAGAAGGTCGGCGCCGAGGAGGCCGCGCGTATCGGGCTCGTGAACGAGGTCGTGCCGAAGGGAACATCCCGCGAGCGGGCGCTCGAGCGCATCGGGCGGATCGCCGGCGGCGCCCGTGACGTGGTCGCGGCGCAGAAACGCGCGCTCACGGCGGTCCGCGCGGCGATGCGCGGCGACGCGATCGAGCGCGAGCGGGCGACCTTCGCCGAGGTCTGGGGCGGCCCCGTGCATCAAGCCGCGCTCGACGCGTTCTTCAAGCGCCGCGGGTAGGTTCTACGGGACGTACTCGAACCCGTGGCCGCGGCGGCCGATGCGCCAGCGCTTCGAGGCCGCGTCCCAGTCGAAGGACGACACGGGCCCGCTGCCCGCGGCCGTGCCGACTTTGCGAGCGCCGCGTGGGCTCGCCGTGATCTCGTAGACGTCGCCGCCGGGGAGCATGCACCCGTGCGTCCCGCCGTCGCGCCGGGCGTACTTCTCGCCGAACGAGGCGTCCGCGGGCGTGTCGATCGGCGCCTCCAGCGCGCCGCCGGGCCCGAGGTACACGAGCCGGAGCTTGTTGTCCTTCGAGGTCACGATCGCGCGTGTTCCGTTGTCGAACGGCAGCATCGCGCGCATCCCGAGGCCCGGAAGCTCCCCGAGGATCACCGTCTCCACGTCCGCGGCGGGCGCGCCGTGGGCCACGCGGTGGACCACGCAGACGCCCGTGTCGCAGAGGACGTACACCGTGTCGGCGTCGAGCGCGCTCCCCGAAAGCGTGGAGGGCGCGGCGTAATCGGACGAGCGCAGCGCCTCGCCCGTGCGCGGCCCCCAGCGGTAGAGCGTGCCTTGCGGCACGACCAGCACGTCGCCCGAGGGCAGGAGCGCGATGCGAATCTTGAACGAGCCCACGCTGCCCATGAGCGGCCCGAACTGCGGCCCGAGCCGCCCGTCGAGGGCCACGGCGCGCACCCGGAGGTCATCGACGGCCACGTAGGCCGCGCGGTCCACCGCGGTAAGCCCCGCGCAACAGGCGATCTCCACGACGTTGCCGCCGAGCTCGATGGGCGCACGGATCGAAGGGGCTCCGCGCAGATCGTCGACCCGCCAGAGCATGTTGTCGTCCCCGCCGCCGATCAGCGTCTTCGTGACCGGATCGTAGGCGACGGCTTGTTGATCGCGCATCGTGAAGAAGGGCCGGTTCGTGGACCGCCAGCGCTCCACGAGCGGCTCCGAGCCGAACACCTTGCGGCCCTTCAAGACGTCGACGATCGCGAACTCGTCGTCGTCGCTCGCATACGCGACCTCCCCGGGCCGATCCGGCAGGGGGAAGACGTCGTTCACGTCCTCGTCCGTGTCGAACACGTGGGTCTTGCCCGTGGCCACGTCGAGGAGCGTCACCGTGTCGCTCTCCGAGCCGAACGCGACGTGCTTGCCATCCGCGGAGAACCGCATGCGCACCGGCACGTCGACCGTCGCCGCCGTGCGCTGCTTGAGGCTCGGGTACTCGACGACCCGCACGCGGCCGCCGGAGAGCGTATAGGCGAACCGCGCGCCGTCCGGGGCCGCGGCGACATCCAGCACGGGCCCGGGGACGAGGCGCGAGCGCTTCGCCAGCGTGTTCGTATCGTGTTGCCAGAGGCCCGTGGCGCCGGCGACGACGAAGGAAGACCCGTCCCCGATCGGCGCTGCGGCCGTGGCCGCATGCGGCACGAAGCGCGTCTTGCCGCTCGCCTGCTTCTGCAGCGCCCCACGAATGGGCAGCCTGCTGTCGAGGCTCAGGCTCGGCTCCTTCGCGCTCCCGTGGACGGGCTGACGTTCGGCCTGCGCGCCCTCGGGCGCGAGCGGCGCGCTCGGCTCGCCCGCCTCGGCCTCGGCCTCGGATGCGCCCGCTCCGCCGCCCACGCCGAGCGAGGGCCCCGTCGTGGGCGGCGACGATCCCGGCCCCGGCAGCCCCTTCATCAGCGACGAGCACAGGCCCATCGGGCAGCCGCAGCACCCCGATGCGCCGAGCACGAGGGGAAACAGGATCCCGGCCGCGACACGCGCGAGCAGACCGAGGGCTTGGGTGCGCACCCGGACATGAGAGCGAAAGGGCGGGCGCATGGCAAGCGAGGCCGCGGCGAGCCCCCGGCGAAGCGCGGAGACCCTCCACGAAATCGAAAGGACGCGACCCGCAGCACCGCCATGCAAACGGCGCATTGGCTGTCATGAACCTGACAGGAACGAATTCTAAATTGCAGGATTGCAATGTTGCGGCGTACGGTGGTAACAGGATGGCAAGCAGGACAACTCATGCTCCAATCGTTCCTCGACGCATGCCCGGGTATCTATTTCGTGACGAGCCCCGAGGGCGTCATTACAATGGCGAACCGGGAGGCCGCGCGCTTCTTCGGCCAGGAGGGCGTGGAGGGGCGCTCGCTCTTGGAGGCTGTGCATCCCGAGGATCGGGGCGCCTTCCAGGCGTCATGGGCGCGTCTGCCGGAGGACGGCGAGGCGCTGCGCGCCGTGAGCAGGCTCCGGGGGGCGGACGGGCACGACCAGGCATTCTCCTGGAGCGCGCGCCGGGTGAGCGATGGCCCCGCAATCCACGCTGTGCTCCTCCCCGCCGCGCCCGCGCCTGCCGTGCCGCCGAGCGAAAGGGATCCGGAGCGGATCCTGCGCATGTTGCTCGACAACCTGGAGATCGCGGTGACCGTCGTGGATCGGAACGGTTATGTCACCTTGAATGACGGCAAGAGCCTGATCACGAGCGGCCTCGGCCCCAACTTCAACCTCGGCAAGCACCTCCCCGAGGCGTACGCGCATGACGCCGTGATCCTGGAGAACGTCGAGCGCGCCCTTCGCGGCGAGGACCGTCACTACATCGTCGAAGCGCACGGCGTCCTCTGGGAGAACTGGTTTTCCCCGGTCAAGAACGCGGACGGCGAGGTCGTCGGCGCCATCTGTTTGTCGTTCGACAAGAGCGACTCGAAGCGCGCCACGCAGGAGCTGCAAAACCGGATCAACCTGATCGAGCGGCAGCAGGAGGTCATCCGCAACCTGGAGACGCCGATCATCGAGGTATGGGACCGCGTGGTGACGCTCCCCATGGTGGGCGTCGTCGACAGCGCCCGCGCGGCGCGGGTGATGGACGACCTGCTCACGGCGGTCTCCAAGCAAAGCGCTCGGTATGCGATCCTGGACCTCACCGGCGTCGAAATCGTGGACACGGCGACGGCGGCCCACATCCTCTCGCTGATATCGGCCATTCGCCTGCTCGGCGCCGAGGGCATCATCACGGGCATCCGGCCGACCGTCGCGCAGACGGTGGTGAGCCTGGGGCTCGACCTGTCGCGGGTGATCACGTGCGCGAATCTGCGCGAGGGGCTGAGGCTTTGCATTCGGCGGATGCACGCGCAGGCGACGGCGGATGCGAGTATGGGGGCGCTGGTCTGAATCGGCTCAGGTGAGCGAGGCAGGAGGGGGTCGGGGGCCGCTGCTCGTTTCGCGTCTGCACCCGCCCTGGGCCTGCGCGAGCGCTCCTGCCTCGGTCCGGAGGACCCCCCTCGGGGTGGCTTCGCGCTCGGTGCTTCCCTCGTGGAGCCTGGGAGGGGGTGCATGCACGCAGTCTGTTTCGTGGGGAGGACCTGCTTCAGGGTGGGGAGACGTCATGCAGGGGGGGACGGGCGCCTGCGCCTGGGTAGCTCGGCTCTCCGATCGCGGAGGCAGGAGGCACCCCCGGGGTCGTCATGGGCTGTCGATGGAACGAGGGCCGGCAGGCCCTGGTTGGTGTCGGGGCGGAGGATCCAAAAGGAAACTCCGACGCGGGGCCTCGGGATTGTGAGGGGGAAGGAGAGAGGACCCTGTCCGGGGTGGGCGGTTCGTTTCGGGAGAGGGGGGAGGGGCATTGAATGAGGCATCCCAACGACATCTCCGGCATCAATGTCACACACGCAGCACTGACATTATTTCTGCACAGAGCGGCTCTGGGTCCTCCACCGCCATCAGCGATTCGTATATCGACTCGTGCAGGCTGCCGGATTGTGAGGGCGCCAGGAGGTAGAGGAGTGCCGCCAGGGCGCGCGCCTGGGAGAACCAGGCCAGCGACGCCTCCGTCCGACCGTCCAAGTCGGCCTCGGCATGCAGGTCGTTGGAGTCGAGCGCCTCCACCCGCTGCCTGAGACGCATGATCAGCACCTGATCCGCCTGCTTCTCATCGCGGAGACAAGCGCGCGCGGCATCCACATCAGCGTCGCTTATGCCGACGGTAGCAAGAGATCCCTCAGACGCGCGCAACGCCGCAGATCTCTGCTGCTCGGGCGAGGCGCTGCGATAGGCGGCCATCAGCAAGGGATGACTTGATTCGAGTCGAGTGAGGCTCATCGGATGTCGGTCACCGCGCAGAGGGGACACATTATGTCGCGACGATCTCCCTCGGCAAGCGCCCGACCAAGATGGAGTCCAGCGCGCTATAGATATTGGCCCCAGCCAGTTGAATCCTGTCGCCGAGAAGATAGACCCGGCCTATGTCATCGATGGCGAGAAACACCACACCATGGTACGCCTCGCCCAATGGAAAGAGATCACTCCCAACCGGCTCCCGGAAGTCGCCGAACCGGTCTTCTTCGCCGCTCGCAAGCTCCGGGTCCAAGTTGAAGCCTCCGCGGGCGCACTCGAGACCGGGCCCTTTGCAGTCCACACGAAGACCGCCAAACTCCTCCAGAACTTTTTCGGCCGCCATCGACATGCGAAACCCGTTGGGGGTTTCCAGCGTTTGCCGCCACCGCGCAACACGCCGCGTATCCCGGCGACCTCGGAACCATCCGGCGCCCCGCAGTCGGGCTTCGGTTTGGGCAGACCATGCCGGAGACTCGGACATCTTGCCCCGATTCCCGCCGCTCAATTCCGAATCGCGCCGGACGCCGTACCCGCGGGCGCCTCCGGGCCATCCGCCTTGTCCTTGGCGGGCTTCGTGCTCTCCCATTCGCGGATGGGCCGGAGCAAGGCGTCGGCGCGCGCCGCCGTCTCGGGCTTGCCGCGCTTGACCGTGCCGGCCACCTGGATGACGTAGGCGCGAAGCGAATCGAGCAGCGTGTCCTTGCTGTCGCGCACCTCCGGCGCCTCCTCCGGGACCTCGGTCGTCCCGATGACGGCTCCATACACGGCCTGCATCTGCTCGAGCAGCTTGAGGACGGGCGTCGCGCCGATGGCGTCGATACGTGCGCCGAGCCCCTCGCGGTCAATCGTCGAAAGCTTGGTCTCGATCGCCGCCCACTCCTCCTTGACCTTCAGGTTCACGAACTTCCGGCCATCGGGGAAGACACGAGCCATGAGGACCTGCGCATCCTGCCCCTCCGGCAGGAACTCCGCGAGCGAGGCCCACGCCGAGCAGATGTCGTGGAAGGCGCCGCCGACCTTGTCCACGCGGCGATCGGCCTCTTTGACCGTGACAAGGCCGACGGGCGTCTTTGCGACAGCCTGCTGGAGGACGATACGATCCGCGACGATTTGAATGACGGCCTCCGTCACGCTCGCAGGGAGATCGTTGTACTTGGAGGCGGCCGACTCGACGGCGCTCGCAAGAGCGATGGCGCCATTCGAATCCACGCGGGGGAGCTGGACGAGATCAACAGGGGTGAAGGTACGGGACATAGGTGCGGCACCGTACGTGCTTCAGGGGACCATGTCCAGCCCGTCGGACGTGAGGGCAGACACACGCCACGTTGACAGGATCCGGAATGTCTGATCGCCTTGGGCGGTGACGTATCCACGCCTACGTAAGCCCCTCTCGTTCGGGGTCCTCGGTTGCGCGACGGCGGCGCTCGTGCCCCTCGGTTGCCCGGCCAAGATCCTCCATCCCGCGCAGCCGGACGACCGCCCGCGTGTCCCCGATGCCACCGCAGAGCGCTTGCGCGAATGCGTGGAGGAGTACGGTGGCGACCTTCCCCGGGGGTACTACACGTTCGACTACACGGTGAAGGTCGATGAAGAGGGCGGCGTGGTCGATGTGGCGTCGAAGGGCGTGCCCCACGCGGATCTCGCGGGGTGTACGCGGATCGCGCTGCGCGGCATGACTGTCCCGGAGGAGCTGCTCGGGCTTCGCAAGCTGCGCCTGTCGGCGTCGCCCGCGCCTGCGAACGGGCAGACGCTGGCCGAGCGTGGCCTCGTCGGGCACCCCGGGGTGCTCGTGGCCGTGGCGGTCGCCCTCGCCGACCTCATCATCGAGGCGGCCCCCATCGTCGTCGTGATCGCCGCGTCGGTGGAGATCGGGAAGGGGGATATCGCGGAGGCGGCTCGGAAGCGGCCCAAGCCGAACTTGAACCGATGCCTCGACGCCGCCGCGGGGGGCGGTGCGCTTTGGGAGGATTTGTGCAATGCCTTCACCAATACCGGGGACCGTAAGGGATGTTGGAGCAAAGCGGAGGTGAGCGAACAAGAGAAGCGCAACTGGTGCTTTAATAGGTTCGGAAAATGACCATGTCCAAGCCTCGCAAGACCACCTCGAAAACCAAACGAACGCGCTGGATTGCCGAGCGCCGCCTCGAGCGACGTGATGCCGTCGGGGGCATCGTCGTGGTCCGCATCGGTTCTCCTGAATTACCCCCTGGCGACGACGTGTGGAGATGCCCCTTCGTCATCCTGGGGTTGGGTGATGACTCGATTCGATTTGGAAAAAGCATTGATTCGATGGCGGCGCTCCAAAATGCCTTGAGGGGCATTCGCAGCAAGCTCGTGCAGAGTGGTATTCCGCTTCGATGGGAGGGACTTGACGAAGATGACACTGGTTTTTCCATGGAGGCGGACAGAGGCTATGGACTCGCGTTTCAACAACGCATTGAACAAATGATCCTCGATGAAGAAGAGAAGCTCGTCCGTCCCCTTCGCGAACGCCACGAGCGTCGCGAGGCTCACCGCAAGGTGCGGGCGAAGCCGCGAACGGAATGACTCAGACTGGCGGCTCCTCGTTGTTCTCCCGCGCCGCGCGGTCCCCGAGCTCCAGCAGGCGCGACCCGGGCAACGTCGAATTGATCTCGCGGCCCCTCCACCGCTCCACGCTATGGCCCGGCGGCGGCAACAGACGCGCGAGCGCCGTGGCCATCAGCCCGAACAGCCGCGGCGCGAGGCCGTGCAACACCGGCAAGATCCTCCCCACGAGCCCGAGGTGCACCTCCCGTTGCCCTTCCCGTGCCGCGCGCACGATGCGCTCGGCCGCGACACGCGCGTCAATCGAGAGCAACGGCAGCGACGAGAGCACGCTGAACCAGGCGAACTCCTCCTTTTGCCGCCCGAGGAACTCCGCATTGTAGAACGAGCCCGTCCGCATCGGCCCCGGCACCACCGTCGTCACCTTCGTCCCGCGCGCGCGCAGCTCGGCCGCGATCGCCTCCGAAAAACCCACCATCGCGAATTTCGACGCCGTGTAGCCAAGCATGTGCGGCAGCGGCACGCGCCCGCCGACCGAGGTCACGTTCACGATCCGCGCGTCCGGCCCGAGGTGCGGGATCGCCGCGAACGTCATGTGCGCCGCGCTCCAGAAATTCGAGCGCATCGCCTCGTCGACTTTCGCCGTGTCCATCATGTCGAGCGGGGCCACCTGGATCACGCCCGCATTGTTCACGAGCACGTCGATCCGCCCGAACCGCGACACCACGCTCTCGACGAACGCGGCCGCTTCGGCTGGATTGCCGAGGTCGCGCGCCTCGCCGAGCACGTCCGCGCCATGCCGGCTGAGCAGCCGCGTCGCGCGCTCCACGGCCTCCGCGTCCCGCCCGCAGATCGCCAGCCGCGCCCCCTGCCGGACGAGCTCCTCGGCCATGAGCAGCCCGAGCCCGCGCGACCCGCCGGTCACGACCGCGACCTTGCCTTCGAGGCGAATGGCGCGCGCCCGCCGAGCGAGCCAGCCGATCGACAACCCCAGCACCGACAGCCCGGCCAGCGCGGACAACCGCGACATGCGCCCGTGTAGAAATCGCGCCACGGCTCCCTCCCTTGGCTTTCGAGGGGCAAACCGCGTACCACGACGAACGGGCGACCCGGCCCGGCCGCCCATGCAATGTTACAACTGGAAAAACTGCCGGATCTTGGCGAGCAGCGCCGAGCTCTTCGCTTCGGCCTCGGCCCGCGTGCTCCGGGAGGCGCGCGCGGAGAGGTTTTCCTCCAGGGCGATCTGCCGATCGACGAGCGAGCGTGTGATCTGCTCGACGAGGCGCGGATCCGCGGCGAGCACCTCCTGGAAGGCGCCTTTGTTCAGCTCGACGAGCTCACAGTCCGTCGTCGCTTTCACCGTGGCGGCGCGCTTCTCGCCCGTCATGAGCGACATTTCCCCAAAGAATTGCCCCGGGCCGAGCCTCGCCACTTCGGCGACGCTCCCGCCTTCGCCGCGGCCCACGATCACCGCGAGCTCGCCCTTCTGCACGATGAAGAGCTCGCTGCCCGTCTCGCCCTGACGAATGACGGCCTCGCCGGGCATGAAGTGGCGCGTGCGCGAGAGCCCCGCGAGCCGCTCCAGCGAGGGCTCGGGCAGCGGCGCGAGGAAATCGACCGCCTTGAGCACCGCCATCCGGCGCCCCGCGTCCTGCTTCGTCTCCTCCGCGCGCGACTCCGCCGTCACCGCGTGCATGTGCACCGTGCGCATGCCGTACGGAATGGTGATGCCCGCCCGCTTGAAGGTGTGCCAGATCCGGTGCCGCACCGTGGAGTCGATCCGGTCGCGCAGCGCGAAATCCTCGATGAAGTAATTGACGACGTACTCGATGCCGTTGTCGTTGAAGCCCCGCGTCTGCGCCGCGGGCGGCGGCTGCGAGAGAATGCCGGGGATCTCTTGAATCGCCTGGAGCAAGGCGTCCTCGACGACACGCGGCGAGGCATCGTAGGGCGCGTGCACCGTCACCGTGCGCCGCGCGATGTTCGTGGGCTTCGTGAAATTGCGGATCGTCGTCTTCGCGAGCACGCCGTTCGGGATGATGAGCTCGACCTGCTCCAGCGTGAGCACCGTCGTGGCGCGCCAGTTGATCTCGATCACCCGGCCGATGAGCCTCGCATCGGCGTCGAGCCCGATCCAGTCGCCGACCTCGAACGGCCTCTGCGCCTGGATCGCGAGCCCGGCGAAGAGGTTGCCCAGGGTCTCCTGCAGCGACAGACCGATCACGGCCGTGAGCAGCGCCGAGGTCGTGAGCAAGGAGCCGGGCTCGACGCCCACCTCCCGCAGCACGATCGCCAGCGCCCCGAGATAAACGAGCCCCTGGACGATGTCGCGGATGATCCGCGGCAAGGGCTTCGACAGGCGCGCGCGGACGACCCCGTCGACGACGAGCACGAAGAGCGCGCGGGCCAGCGAGAAGAGCAGGAAACACAGGCCGAGGACCTCGATCCCGCGCTCGATCTTCCCTTCCGGCAGAGGCAAACGGACGAGCACGGTGAGGACGTGCAACCCGAGCAACACGAGCGGCGTCCGCAGCGTGGCGCTTCGCTCGGCGCGCGGCAGGGCGAGCGCGCAGAGGAGGAGCACCGCTGCGCCGATGCCAATGCCAATCGCGCCCGTGCCGAGGGTATGGACGACGTGCTGGGAGAGGTCGGAGCTCACGTTCTGCAAGGAAAACCCGGTTTGGCGGCGCCCTCAGGGGCAGCCCTGGCCCGGCCCGTCGCAATCGTTGAAACAAGACTGGCAGACGAGGCAAATCGCGGTCTCGTTGTAGAGATCGAGCCCGTCGGGGAACGTCTCCAGGCACTTGTTGAAGCAGAGCTGGTCCTGGCAGCTCGGCAGGCAATTGAGCAGGCCCTCGCAGTCCGGCATCGCGAGGCACTTGCTCCACAGTCCGTTGCACGGGCCGTTCGTCGAGCACTCGACACAAACCCCGCAATCGCCCTGGTTGTCGCAGGCCATGGGGCCGCTCGAGACGCTGCTGCTCACGACGCTCGGGCCGCCGGGGCCCGGGCCTACGCTCGACACGCTGGGGCCGGGGCCCACACTCGAAGTGATGGATGCGGGGCCGTCGGACGAGGACTGGCCCGTCCCTCCGGCCCCGCCCGTCCCCTCGCTCGGCGCGTCCACGACGACCTTCGCGCCGCAACCCGCAGCGAGCCCGAACCCGAGGGCGACCATCGAAAGAGCGACGGCGTGCTTCATCGCGCGCAGCATACATCCACTCCGCCGGGAGCCAGCAGGATCTTTCTTCCCCTGGGCGCCGGTTCGAGGCATGAATGGGGGCGATGGGCGAGGCCCTCTCCCGCGTCCTGGATCCTGCTGCGCTCGACGCCTGCGACAAGCCACGCGGGCGGCACGTGATCGAGGTGCCGCGCGGCTGGGCCGGCGCCGTGGTCGAGGTCGTGATCCCCGCGCGCGTCACCTGCGCCCGCTGCGACGGCGGCGGCTGCGATGGATGTGGTCGGCGCGGAGGCCACCGCGTCCCGGGGGATCCGACAGCGCGCCTCGTGCGCGTGCGCCTGCCGAGCGAGATGGAGGGCGGCGTCGTGCTGCGGATCCTGCGGCCGTTTGGCGAGGAGGGCGTGGGCATCGCGCAGCTCCACCTCGAAGCGCGCGCGGGCGCCGCCGCGAGCGCGGGCGTCACGTGGTGCGAGGCGGCCGCGCCCGACGAGCCGCGCGCCGAGGGCGCAGAGCGCGCGGAGCCTCGTGTTCCCGTGCCGCGGCTCGGCGCCCGGAAGGCCGCGGCGTACGCGACGATCGCCGTCGCGCTCGCCGCGCTCGTCGCGTTCGTCGTCGGGCGCTGACATCCGTTCGCAGCAGCGTGTACGATGCCGGCATGTTGCTCGGCTTCGGCCTTCGCGCACGCGCGTACGCCGCGTGGCCCACGTTGGTTCTCGCCACGGGGCTCGTCGTCGCTTGCGACAAACCTGCGTCCGGCCCCACGCCCCCGGCCGCGTCCGCGTCGGCCTCCGCGCCCGCACCCGCGCCCATCGCCGCACCGCCGGAGCCTCGGCCGGGCGAATACGACGAGCCACGCCGCGTCCTCGCGCGCATTCAGGGCAACCTCGAACGCGTGGCCGATGGAAAGGAGCCCGTGAAATTGCCTCCCGGCGTGGAGGCGCATCCGTTCGATGCGCTCGCCGGGGCGTACAAGGCCGTGCTCGCGGGGGATCCGAGCGCGGCGGACCAACTCGCGGCGGTGGCCGAGGCGGCGCAATCGAAGCTCGACGCCCTCCTCGCTGCGGCCCGGCGCGAAGGCAACGAGGGCAAACCCAAGGACGGCGACACGGCTGATTACGTGCGCCGCGTCGGGGCGATCGCCAAGGCGAAAGCCGAGGGGCCCGAGGGGACGATGATCCGGCTCGTGGCCACGATGCGGCTCGTCGATGCCGCGCTCGTGCTCGCGAGCGCGGACGACTATCGGAACGTGGAGTACGACCTCTTCAAGCGGTCGGAGGGGTACGTCCTCCGCGAGACCGATCGGTACCGCGACGGCGATTGGCTGCGCCTGCCCTGCCGCACGATCCTCGGTCGGCGCGCCCTCGTCGAGGCGGCCGCGAAGCGCCTGGAAAAGGCCGCAGGCCCTGTCGTCGGCTGCCCCACGCCCCAAGGCCGGGAGCTCGATTTCGACCTGATGGAGCGTTTTGCGAAGGATCCGGCCACCGCTGTGGCGGACGTGCTCCCCAAGAAGGCCGAGCCACCGAAGGAAAAGCCCGCCGCCGCCGAGCCGACGGTGCCCCCCGAGCCCTGGGATCACGACACGGCGCTCGTGTTCATGGGAGAAAAACCCGACGCGGCGGAGAAATCGCTCGAAGCGGCGGCGAAGAAGAGCGTCGTGGGCAAGCTCGATCACGCGCTGTTCTTGCATGCGTTCCGGCCGCCCTCGGCAGCGCGTGACGCAAAGATCAAAAAGCTCCTCGGCGAGATCGAGAAGGCGAGCCGCGCGGCGGCGAAAAAACGCGACGACGAATTCATCCTGAAGGACGAATCGGTTGGCCTCCGCGCATACGACGGCACGGACGCGAGCCTGCTCGGGCTCCTCCGGGTGGCCTCGTCGACCGAGGCCGCGAATACGTCGCCGGCCTTTTATGCCATCCCTTGCGCCGTGCTCGTCGCGCGGCCAAAGCTCCTCGAAGCGACGACGCCGCTCTTTGGGGGCAACCGCGACAATTTCCTCCCGCGCTCGGGTTGTAGCTGGGGGCGCGGCTTCGTGCGGGGCTTCCCCGACCGGGAGCTCGATGCGTACACGAAGGCGAGCGTCGAGGCCGACGGCAATTTTTATCTCAACCACGGCGGCACGCTCCGCTTCGCGCTGGCGAGCGCGCTCAAGGAGAGAGAGGAGACGATGCGGGTCAACCCCAGAGCGCTCCTCGAGAAACCCGAGCCTGCCATGGCGCCCTACGAGACGTGGTCGTACATGACCCCCGAGAGTCGCGTCATCTTCGGTCGGCTCTCCCGCCTCGCCGAGGCCCTGGAGAAGAAGCTCGTCGCCCATTATCAGAGCCGTGGCCTCGACGAGAAGCAGGCGAAACATGTCGCGCACGTGGGCCTGTTCGAGGCCGTATGGGGCGCCTCGTGTGGGGACGCGCCGCCGCCCCGCTCCTTGCGCAAGCTCGTCACGGAGGGCGCGCCGGCTGCGGAGATCCGCGTGTTCATCCAGGCCGGCGAGCCCCAAAACGCCGCGCGCCTCGCGCCGTTCGAGACCTGCGCGAAGAGCACGGGCAAGGATCCGCTCGTGCACATGGCGGTGCTGAACCCCGCGGCGCTGCCGGTCCTGTGGGAAATCTCGGTCGAACCCGGCAAGAAGAGCGAGCTCGACCTCGTGGTCGATCCCAACGCGCCGAACGATTTCGGAAAAACCCCGCTCATGGCGGCGGCGCAGCAGGACCGCGTGGAATCAGCGCGCCTCCTGCTCCAGCGCGGCGCGGCCGTGGATCGGACGACGTTTCAGACGAGCGAGCCGAAGCTCGGGCACGACGCGCGCACCGCGCTCATGTACGCGGCCGCGCGCGGCTCGCTGCCGATGATCCGGCTCTTGCTCGACGCGGGCGCCGACAAATACGCGGCCGATACGAAGGGGCGGAGAGCCTTGCATTACCTGCTCGGCCACGGGCCGGTGCCGGCGAACAGCGTTCTTTCAGCGGTGGATCTCGCCGAGGCGACGAAGCTCCTCTTCTGAAGGCAGAATCGGCGAAGGCGCCCCCGGCGACACGATCCACACCCGCCGCATCGCGCGCGTCACGGCCACGTGGAGCGCCCGCCTATGCTCCGGTGCATCCGGCCAAAGCTTCGCGCTTGCGTCCGGGATGATCACGTAATCGAACTCGAGCCCCTTCACCTCGGCGACCTCGGTTACCTCAATCCCAGGCCCGAACGAAAAATCCCCATCCCGCACGAGGCGGCACGGCATGCCCCGCGTGACAGCCTCATGCACGGCCCGCGCCGAAGCCTCGTCGCGCGCAATCACCGCCACGGAGGCATACGGGTCCTCGGCCCGCAAATGCCGCAACGCCTCGCAAAGAACCGCCGCGGCGTGCCCCTCGCCGGCCGTGATCGTCCGCAGCACGTCCGCACCTTCCCGCGGCGCGCGCGGCACCTCCACGGGCGCGTCCGCGCCGAGGATCACGTGGGCAAACTCCACCACGGGCCGCGGCGATCGGTACGACGTCTCCAAAAACGCCGGCTCGCTCCGCACGGCGAGCGCCTCCATCACAGCCTCCCACGAGCGGAAATGGCCCGACCGATCAATCCGCTGCGCCGCGTCCCCGGCCACGGTCACGCTTCCCTCAGGGTCGAGCGCACGCCCAATCACGCGGAGCTCGATCGGCGCGAGCTCCTGGGCCTCGTCAAGCACGATGTGCGCATAACGTGACAGCGCCCCGGCCCGCGTCGCGCTCGCGCCCGTCCGGCGATGGAGCAATTCGAAGAGGAGCGCATAATCCTCCACGTCCACCGTGCCCGACGTCTCCTCGGGCGTGCCCGCGTCGAGCGTCCGCCCGTCGAGCGTGGCGAGCCTGTCCGCGTCCACGTGTGCATACGCCTCCTCGCTCGTCATCGCGAGCTGTTGCTTCGTATGCGCCGCGACTTGCTCCACGATCCCCGCGGGGAGATCGCCCTCCGACGCCTCAATCGCACGCGCGAGCAGCGCCCGATCCCCGACGAGCCGGCGGTGATCCCCCCGCACCCGCGCGAGTTTGTCCTGCTCCTCGGCCAGCGCCTCCCGGAGGAGCCGCCCCTTCTCGCCGGTCGTTTCTCGCGCCAACCCCGCCTCGATCACCCGCAGCCGGTCCCGCAGGAAGGGCTCGTCCCGCGCTTCGAGCGCCTTCCGGAGCGCGCCGCGGAAACCCAGCAGGCGGTCGAGCTTGCGCGCAATCGCGCGCGTGTCCTCGTCGATCAGCCGATCGATCGCCGCAAAAAGTGCCGGATGCCGCTTGAGGCGGCTCGCGGCGAAGGGCGGATCCGGCGGCTCATGGTGCGGCACCCACGAAAACACGCGGCGCGCCTCGGCTCGGATCCAGTCCTCGAACGTGCGGACGAAGACGCCCTCCACGGCGAGCCCTTCGAGGATCCGCTCGGACAACCGACGGAGCCCCGGCTCGGGAACGAGCACGAGCATACGTTTGGCCGGAAAGACCTCCGGGAACCGCCGGCGCAGCGCGGCCACGCGGTGCAGCGCCACCGTGGTTTTTCCCGACCCGGCCGAGCCGAGCACGAGCAGCGGCGCGCGTGGCTCCCGATCGACGAGGGCCTGCTGCTCAGCGTCGAGCGTGATGAAGGGATTGCGTGTCTCCGGCGTCCGCCGCGGCGACGTGGGATCCACGAGCCGCGGGGCCCATGCGCGTGGCTCGAAGCGCCACGTGTCCCCCTCGTGCAGCAGCACGCCGCCCGAGACGGTGATGCTCGCGAGCGCGCCGCCTTCGAACGTCAGGAGACGCCGCTCCTCAACGTGGCCCTCGATGACGCGGCCGTCCACCTCGATCTCGTACGCCTCGCCCTCCTCGCACGAGAAAAACACCCCGGCGATCGGCGATTTTCGCCATTCCACGATCGTGACGCCGCGCTTGCCGTCGAGCAGCGGCGCCGCGCCGAGCAACACGTCTCGGACGCGGCCTGCCACGCGGACGCGGAGATGCGCGAAATAAGGCGCCGCCGGATCTGGCAGCCTGTCCACGCGTGCCCGCGAAAGCCGTGCCTGCTCCTCGTGCATTTGCGCGAGCAGCGCCGGCTTGTCCTCCTCTCCAGCCGTGTTCCATTCGTCCCGGAGCGCGCGCAGGCCCTCCCCATCGGGCCTCGCGCCACGACGAGGGCCTCGCGCCTCTGCGAGAGCCTCGTGCGTCCGCGCGAGGAGCCGGAGCTCCTCGGCGACGATAGGCCCGGGTTCGCTGGAAAAGGGCCGTTCGCCCGTACCTTCCATGCTCCCTCCCGCCGGGTGACGAAAAGGTCACCGGCGAGGCGGAAACTACGGGCGAGGCCCCTTTCGAGCAAGACTTGAAAACGAGAATGTTTTTGCTAAGATGTATGGCGTTGGTGAGGGGGACGATTCGTCACTCGGTGACGTAGACGGTGCCGAGGCACATCTCGTCGTTCGTCCCTTCGCCCCAGTTGATGTCGTACATCTCGGGGTTGTCCCAGGTGCACTTCAGGTGGAGCTGATCGCCCGGCTCGAAGCGGGTGGGGGTCGTCAGGCGATAGCTCCCCTGCCAGTGGAAATTCCAGGACGGGATGTCGAGGAGGCATTCCTCCGCGCCGCCGCGCACGTGCTGGAGCGAGGTGCTCTTGCCGCGCGTGTGCATGTGCAGCCCGCCGCTGTAAATGGTCACGGGCGTGTTCGACGGCAGCGCGCCGCCCGTCATGAGGCTCAAGTACGTCGTCGGATCGGCCGTGACCTCGTGGACGACGTCGCTCGTGTGCGCGGGGATCGTCATCGTCTGCTGCGTGACCCAGGAGATCTTCGTGAACGGCATGATCGCGGCCTTCTTCTCCACGGTCTTGTCCGTGCGCACGAGGAGCTTCGTCTGATCCGGGACCGGCGCCGCCGACAACGTGTTGTAATGCATCTGGACGATGAGCTTCGAGCCCGGTGGAATCTCGATGCCCGTGCCCTCCGGATAATCGGCGCCGGTGCTGCCCGGCACCCACGCGCCGACCCAGCCCGCGGACGCAGGCCCGCCGCCGGGGCCGCCGTAGCAGGTCCAGCCGACGCCCGGCTCGGCGTCGTCGAGCGCCTGGAACTCCGCGAGCTTGTCCGGCTTCGCCACGAACGCGATGACGTGGTGGACGATCGGCCGCTCGCCCGGCTCGACGCCGAGGCCCGTGATGTACGTCGTCTCCTGCGCAGGCCAGTCGACGAAGAAACAATGGTAATCGTCCGGCGAGATCTTCGGCGTGTAGGCCTCGGGGATCGGCAATTCGAGATCGACGCGGGAGAGCGTCTCCGCGTTGTCCACCACCGCCACGGGCGCGTCCGCGGCGTTGCCCTCGGGCGCCCCGTCCGCGATCCAGCGCTTGATCGTGTCGATCTGCTCGTCCGAGAGCGACCGATCGCCGAGGTAATCGTTGCAATCGTTGTCCAAAGGCCAGGGCGGCATCGTTTTCGCCACGACGGCAGCCTCCACGGCCCCGCGCATCGCGTGCACCTCCTCGTACGTCGTGAGCGCGAACGGGCCAACCCCGCCCTCGGCGTGGCATTTGCCGCATTTCGTGTCGACGAGTGGCTTCACGTCGCGATGGTACGTCGGTCCTCCCGCCGCGGGCGTGCCCGGCCCGCCGCTGCTCCCTTCATTCGTGCAACCCGCCAAAACGCCGAGCCCCACGAGCACACACGCGATCCGGACGCCGTCGAAAGCAAGCATGTTCTCCTCCTTCACCGCGATTGATTCCGCGCCGCGCGCTCGAGCATTCCTTCGAGCTCGATCCGCACGGCGCAGGTGGCCTCGTCCACCGAGAGCTCCTGGTTTCTCCGGAGCTCCTCCCACATCAAAAAACTCGCCGCCGCCGCGAGCCCCCCGAGCAGCACGCCCCGCGCCTCCTCCGGCGTCGCCTCGATCTCGGGCTCGAACACCGCGCGAATGGCGGCCCGGTGCCTGCGCGCCGCCTCGCGGAGCTGCCCCGCGAGGAAGGCCGAGTCGTACGAGAACAGCACGGCCGCGCGGCGCACGGGCGCGACGTGCTCATGGAACCGACAAATCATCTCCGCGAGGGTCCGCGCCCGCTCCGCCGCCGTCCCCTCCCGCGGGAGCTGCGGCCAGATCGCCATGACCGTCTCCATCCGGCGCCGCGCCGCGCACGCGAGCAGGTCGTCGAGATCCGTGAAATGGTTGAAGATCGCCCGCCGCGACACCCCCGCGCGCTCGGCGACCCGCTCGGCCGATGGACGCACGACGCCCTCCGCGAGCAGCGCGAGCAGCGCCTCCACGATCGCCTCCCGCGTGCGCTCGGCCCGCGCGTGTCGCCCATCGGCCTGCGTCTGCGTGGCGGACTCCTTCGCGCGGGTCACGAGGACCACTCTACTTATCTGCACTCACGGTGCAAGTAGTTTTTTGCACGTCAAGTGCATGTTCTCTCGTGTTAGAGGCCTCGCATGCCTGACGTCCACCTCGAACGCGACGGCGCCGTCGCCACGCTCGTCCTCGACGATGTGCGCCGCAAAAACGCCATGAGCCCCGAGCTTGGAGACGCGCTCGCCGCGCGGGTCCGCGAGATCTCGCGCGACGCCTCCGTGCGCGCCGTCGTGCTCGCGGGCGCGGGGGACGCGTTCTCCGCGGGCGGCGACCTCGCCATGCTCGAACGCCTGCGCGCCGCGAGCTTCGCGGAGGCGCGGGCCTTCATGCTCGGGTTTTACCACCGGTATCTGTCGATCACGGAGCTCGACGTGCCCGTGGTCGCGGCCGTGCGCGGGCCGGCGATCGGCGCGGGCCTCTGCGTCGCGCTCGCCGCCGACCTCGTCGTCGTCGACGAAGACAGCCGGCTCGCGCTGAATTTCGCCTCCCTCGGCCTGCACCCGGGAATGGGCGCGACGTACCTCGTTCCACGCCGCGCAGGCGCCGAGCGCGCCGCCGAGCTCCTGCTCGCCGGCCGCCGCTTCACGGGGCGCGACGCCGCCGCCTGGGGCATGGCCCTCGAAGCGCTCCCCGGCGATCGCGTGCGCCCCCGCGCCGCCGAGCTCGCCGCGCAAATCGCGGAGTCGGCCCCGCTCGTGGTGCGCGCATTGAAGCGCTCCCTCGGCATCCATCGCGGCGCGCTCGCCGAGGCCCTCGACCGAGAGGCCTACGAGCAAGCCGTGAGTTACGCGAGCGAGGACCTCGGCGAAGGCCTCAAGGCCACGAGCGAGAAACGAAAGCCGGCCTTCTCCGGCCGCTGAATCCGCGATTCACGCGTTTCCCTCGGACCGTCCCCGCGGCCGCGCGGCCGCCTTCCGCGCCGGCACGCGCATGCAGGCGCGCAGCGCGGCGCGCAAATCCGGCCACGTACGCGCGCCGCCGAGGTCGGCCGAGAGCGAGACGAGCGCCTGCGCCACCTTCGGCTGAATGCCCGAGAGCGCGCCCTCGGCGCCGAGGAGCTGCACGGCCCGCAGGATACGCACGATGTGCTCGGCCACGGCCCCGTCGACGTCCTCCACCGCCGTCAGATCGATGATCACGTGCTGGCTCTGCGTCCGCACCACGGTATCGAGCAATCCCTGCATGATCCGCTCGGCGCGCTGATCGTCGAGCACGCCCACCACGGGGAGCGTGATCACGCCGTCCCATACCTCGATGATCGGCAACGAGAGGTGCTGGATCTGCTCCTTTTGCTCGGCGATGACGCGCAGCTTCTCCTCGACCTCCTGCTTCGCCGCCACCCGCGCCGTCACATCCGTGACGAACCCTTCGAGCGCGATGAGCGCCCCCGACGCGTCGAATACGCCGCGCCCCCGCTCCTCCACCCATCGCAGCTCGCCGGATCTCGGATAGAATCGATATTTCAGGCCATAAGGCAAACGCGCTGCGATTGCGGCCTGAATTTCGCCCCACACGCGCGCGGCGTCCTCCGGGTGCACGAGGTCGGCGACGGAGATGATGGCGCCCTCGCCCGCCATCTCCTCGGCCTTGTACCCGCAGATGAGCTCACAACCCGCGCTCACGAACTCCATGCTGTACCGCTCGTCGTTGCGACACCGGTAGACCATGCCCTGCAGGTTCCCGAGCAGCGTGCCGAGGAATCGCTCTCGTTCCCGCGCCTCGGCCTCCGCGCGCCAAAGTGCGGTCACGTCGTGCGCGACAATGCGGAAAAGCCGATGCTCGGCAAAGGAGACGCCGCGCCATTCGAGCCAACGCAGCTCGCTGTCGGGCCGAACGAGCGGGAGATCAAACGAAACGACGTCCCGTGTCGTCCCGCGCACGAGCGCCGCCGACGCCTCTGCGCGGGCGTCCGGCGCGAAGAGCGCGACGAGCCCCGCGGCTTGGAGTTCGTCCTCGCTCCGCCCCGCGACCTGGCAAAACGCCGGGTTCGCGCAGACGATCCCCCCATCGAAATCCACCTCGAGGCAAGGAGCGGACTGGAACCGGAAAAATCGCTCGGCACTGGGATCTCGATGCGTCGTCATACAAATGGAAAGCGGGTCCGAGATCCATCTCAACCGCGGGGTCGACCCAGGTCAAGACCAACCAGCGCGAAATCGTGCGCGAAGAAAAGCGTCAGCCGCGCAACGCTGCCATTGCGACAGCCGGGATACGCCCCCATCCAGGTCGGGCGTAATACCGAAGCAGCCGCTCCGCCGTGACGGCCATATTGCGGTGATCGTAGAAGAAGGGTGGCCGTGGAAACGTCTTCAGCGGTCCCCGGAGAACGGCCTTCTCGATACGCCCGAGCATGACGGTGTTGTGCACGAAGCCGATGCCGCTCTTCACGTCGGCGAGCGTCACGCTCGGATGACCCCCCCAGGGCGCCGTGACGGTCCCGTACACAAGCCCAGGCCAGTGATTCACGGCGACGGCGCCATAACGGAGCTCGTCGATGGCGCGCTCCAAGGCTGCCCCGACGACGGGATCTTCCTCCAGAATACTCGGACAAACGATCGACGCGGAGAGCGTGCCCCAAAGGGTGTCGTTGCAGAAACGCGTCGCGGCGGCGAGGAACTCGGCCGGATCCTGGGAGCCGACGGAGACCTCGCTGACGATGCCGCAGAAGGGCTCGGTCGAGAACAGCGGCTCGCGCGCGTCCGCCGCGTCGAGGTCGGTGATCATCGTCCAGGGAAGGGTCCCCGGGCTCGCCTCGCCGACGAGACGCACGCGCTCGTGCCCCTTCACGAGCGAAGCATGACGTTGCTCCGCGCCCGGATAATACGCCTTCCGCGGGCGAACCTCGCCGAGGGCCTGCTGGAGTTTGTCGAGGAACAGGTCCCGTTGCGCCCAGCCGCGGGCGAGGACGAGCATCTTCGCGGCGTTGCAGTTGAACGAGGCGTTGTTGACGATCTGCGTGGCGATGCTGCGCGCCTGGAACCAGAGCTCGTCCTCGGCGTAGAGGTAGGGCACGACGACGACGGGGCTCACGTTGCCGAGCTCCGAGGTGATGGGCTTCTTCAGGACGGGATCGTTCGCCGCGCGCCGGGTGTCCTGCTCCGCCCCGGGTTTGCCCCACACGATGATGTCGTGCGTGTGCTGCGAGCCCGTGATGTGCACGTGCGAGACCAGGCGATGCGACGCGAGGTAGCCGCCGACCTCCGGCCCGCCATGCACGATCCGGACGAACCCCCGCGAGACGAGCGGCGCGAGCATGTCCTCGAGGATCGGCCCGAGGTACGCGTTGACCGGGCTCGTCTTCAAGACGACGACGCGCCCCTCGTTGAAGAGCGTGTGCAGCGTATCCATCGGCCCGATGCTCGCGACGTTGCCCGCGCCGAGCACGAGCGAGACACCGCCCTCGGGGTCGGCTTGCCTGTAAAATGCGGCCTGCTCGGCGCGGACATCGGCGCGTCGGACGCCACGCTCGAGGTGCACGTCGCAGGTGAACCCCGAGAGCAGCGCGCCGTCCGCGCCGCGCATGGGGAAGACGCGGACCTTCGTGCGGCCGTCATCTTCGCGGACGGCGCGGAAGGGCAGGCGGGGCGCGCCGCGCGCGGCGATCTGGTCGAGGGCGTCGGCGAGGGCGGAGACGTTGCTCGCGATGGTGCAGGGGCCGGCGAGCCACTCCTCGCCGGCGATGGGGGCGGCGGGGTCGATGCCTTTTTCGAGGCAGCTCGCCTGAACCATTCGCAGGGCGGCGGCCTCGACGCGCGGCAGGACCTCCTCGCGCAGGAGCCGGGCCTTGTCCCGCGGGGGCAAACGCGCGAAGGCGCGGGCGTTATCCCCGAGCTCGGCGAGGGTGCGGTCGAGGTCGTTGGGGCTGGGCTCCACGCGGGAGATGGGGCGGTCTTCGGCGACGCTGACGGTCATGAGGGGCGGGAGGGTAGCCCAGGCGGCCGAGGGATTCGACAGGGGGCTTGGGGGGCGGAGGTCCGATCTCGAAGCGGAGCCCCCAAACGTCGAGGACGCGCGGGAGCGTTGCTTGTGTCGTGGCGCGTGGGGCCGGGCTCCGGTACATTCGCAGACGATGGCACGTCGTTCTTCGCCTTGGATCTTGCTCGCCACGGTCACCGCGGCGCTCAGCGTGACCGCGGCCGCGCCGGCGCAGCAGCCTTCCCCCTCGGGGACGGCGACAGCCCCCACCGCGCTCCCGACCCCGCCGCCTCCGCCAGCGCAGGGACAACCGCCGCAGGGCACGCCGCCGCAAGGGCAACCGCCGCAAGGACAACCGCCGCAGGGCACGCCACCGCAGCAGCCCGGCTACCCCCAGCAGCAGCCGGGGTATCCTCCGCAGCAACCGGGATATCCGCAACAATACCCACAAGGGTACCCGCAACAACAGCCGGGCTACCCGCAGCAACAACCGGGATATCCGCAACAATATCCGCAGGGGTATCCGCAGCAACAGCCGGGCTACCCGCAGCAGCAACCCGGCTACCCCCAGCAACAGCCCGGCTATCCGCAGCAGCAGCCCGGCTACCCGCAGCAGCAGCCCGGCTATCCGCAGCAGCAACCGGGGTATCCGCAGCAGGGGTACCCGCAGGGGTATCCGCAAGGGTATCCGCAGGGCTATCCGCAAGGGTATCCGCCGCCGCCCGGGTATCCGGACGCGGCGGGGGGCACGGGCCCGACGCCTCCGCCGCCTCCGCCGCCTCCGAAATGCTGTCGCTGGTCGGCGCGCGTGAATCCGTTCGACCTGCTCTTCCGGCGCCTGAGCTTCGAGGCGGAGGTCGCCGTGTGGGGCCCGATCGCGGTGCAAATCTCGCCGACGTGGATCTGGGGTTCGCCCACGGAGAACCTCGACGCGAGCGGCTGGGCGCTGGCCGGCGATATCGGCGTGTATTTCGAGGGCAAAGCGCTGCGTGGCTTCTGGCTCAAGGGCCACGTCGGCTACGAGAGCTTCGACGCGACGGTGACGCACCCGCAGCTCACGAACGTGAGCGCGACGCAAAACGTCAGCTCGATGATCCTCGGCGGCATGATCGGCAACACCACGGTCTTCACGCGCGACGGCGGATTCTCGCTCTCCGGCGGCATCGGCATCGGCGTGGCATTGGCCGATCCGGTCACGATCATTGCGGAGTCGAAGGATCCGCGCTTCCCGAGCGTGGGCGTGACGTTTTACGACAAGGAAGGCGCGATCCAGATTCTGGGGACGTTCGGGCTGGGCGTGACGTTCTGATCCTTGCGGGGGCCAGCCCTCCGAGACCGTCGATCGGGAGGGACAGGCTGGCCTCGCCGCCCCGCCCCTTCCTGTCCCCTTCCCTCCGCCCGCCAGCTATGTTAAGCGGGCTCACATGTCCCAATCTTCGCTCGATCCCGCCCTCTACGCCCGCGCTCCGGTGATGACCGTCGAGGGTGGCATCACCTTGTGCCGCGTCCTCGCGGAGTCTTGCCCCGCGGGGATGCCCTCCTCGGTGACGAAGGCCGCCAAACGGCTCGTCGATACGGCCGAAGCCGCGCAGGTCGCACATACGGCGCGCAAGAAGGCGCTCGGCAAAGGAACGGACGAGGATTCGCGGCCCATCGATCGAGCCGGTGACAATTCGTGGAGCGCGCTGCGCGGGCGCCTCCAGGCATACACGTTGCTCCCCGAGGCCACGTATCCGGACGCGCGACGCGCCGCGGAGATCCTCGCGGAGCTGTTCGGCGAGGCCGGGCTCTCGTTCTTGACCGAGTCCTACCCCGAGCAATACGCCATCGCGGAGTCCGTGCTCCGGCGCATCGACGGCGAGGCCTTCGTGACCGATATCAACCGGATTGCGGGCAAGGAGTTCCTCGACAACGTGCGCGCGCAACACGTCGCTTATGGCAAGATGGTCGCGGGGCTCCTCCAGCGCGAAACGGCGCTGACCGAGGATCTCGGCGTGCACGTGCGGGCCATGGGGGAAGAGCTCGTCGATTATGCGACGAAGGTGCTCGCCACGGTGGAGCGAGACGAGCCGGCCACGGTCACGCGGGCCCGGACGGCGCTGCGGCCGATCGACGCGTTCCGGGAGGCGACGCAGAAGCGGCCCTCCGGCGGAAACACGGCCGGGGAGGCCGAAGGGTCTCCCGAGAACGGGTGAAAGCGGGCCGCGGAGGCCGATCGGTCTGGCCGAGGCTCCTTGCGAGGCGCGCGAGGAGGTCGATGGGCGCGCGAGAAGACGTTCGACGGTGTCTTGGAAGGCCGGGAGGTCTTCGGAACCGGGCTGAAAGGGTCGCGGGGAGGTCGACCGGGCTGTTCGAGGTGGTTGCGGCCTGCCCGGGGAGGTCGTTTGGCTTGCCAGATCACAAAGTGGGGGCGCCCCGCATCACCGCCCCTTCGAAGCCGTCTGCCGCCGGGAGACCCTCTCCCGCAGCAGATTGAACCCGAAGATCGAAATCGCCGCGAGCACCGCGCCCATCGCGAGCCGCTCGTCCCAGGCGTGCAGCTTCCCCCGCGCCGCCTCGACCGCCTGCCCGAACAGATACCCCGCCCCGGTGACGAGCACGGCCCACACCGCCGCCGAGATCACATTCAGCACGAGAAAACGGGCCGTCGGAATGCGGCTCAGGGCGATCGCGACCGGCGCCACGTTGCGAAGTCCATAAATGAAGCGGAATCCCAGAATGAACAGCACCGGGTGCCGCTCCAGGAGCGACGTCGCCCGCCCGATGTGCGACGCGAGCTTCGGACGCCGATCGACGAAGGAACGCCCGAAGCGCTTGCCGAGGAAATACGCGACCTGGTCGCCCATGGCGGACCCGACGAACGCCGTCAAGACGACCCACGAAAACCGCAGATGCTGCTGATGGGCCGCAAAACCCCCGAGCATCGCCACCGTCTCGCCCTCGAAGAACGTGCCGATGAGCACGGCGACGTACCCGTACACTTGAATGAGATGCTCCACGTCCCCCCCGTGGCGTCACCCGCTCAGAACACGATGCGCCCCATCAAAAGCCGCACGCCCGCCGATTTCGGCGTCGCTTGCACGAGCTTGATCTCGGTCTTGTTCAAAAGGACGAGCGTGATCCCCGTGGCCACCAGCGCCGCGCCCACGCCGAGCGTGACGAAGCCGCCCGTCGTGAGAGCTTTGTTTTCGCCCTGGGTCACTTTTCCTTCGCTGTTCAGCGTCGCGCCGTCGGCGCTGTACCCAATGCCCAGCATGATCGCGCCGCCGAGGACGGCCGCGCCGCCGAAGCCGCCAAAAAGAAACCCGAGCTGCCGGCCCAGGAAGCTCCCGCCGTCCACGTTCGCCACGACGTCGCCGCCCACGTTCGACAGCAAAAACCCCCGCGAGGGCACCATTCCGTCGGCGCCGAAGAAAAAGACCTCGTTTTTGCGGCCGTCCACGATCCGATCGCAGGGCGCCTCGCACGCCGTCCGCACGAAGATCCCCTCGCCCGCCTGATCCGAGACCACCCCCGCGATCCGCAAGAGCTTCACCCCCGGCCGGTCTGCCTCGATGTGAATCCGCGGCGTGCCTTTCCCCGGCTCTTGCGCGGGCTCCTTCGCCGGCTCCGCGGCGGGCGCCGCGGGCTTCGGCGCCTCGGGTTTGGCAATGCCGGACGGCGGCGCCGTGGGCTCGGCGGCCTCGGGCACCTTCGGCGACGCCGGCTCCTGCCCCGGCGCGGGCGGCGTGGGCGGGGCGTCGGGCGGCGCTACGGGCGCATCGGGCGGGCCCGGGATGGCCTGGGCAAACGCGGGCGGCGCGAAGGCAAGGGCGGCAAGGACGGAGGCGAGGCAGGCAGAGCGCATGAGGCTCTCCGATACTGGCGAAACGCGCCTCGGGCAAGGGGAAATACGATCAGCGCCGCCACTTCCGGCCGAACAGGAATCGAATCGCGCCGGGCGCTCGCCGGCGCCAGTTTTTTTCGTTGTGGGCGCCGCGTTTTGCCGCGACGAACTTCAGCGAATGCGGATCGTAGCCGCGCTCGACGAACCTGGTTGCGAGGCGCTCGGCCGCCCGCAAGAGGCCGCCGCCCGCCTCCAGCGCGCCCGCGTCGAGGTAAATGCGCGAGGCGCGCGGGCGCGGGTGCGCGTCGATCCAGTCGAAGATCGCGCCTTGCCCGATCTGGAGCGACGGCGACATGCTCATCGCCAGCCCGAACCGCTCCGGCGCGCGGAGGTGCACATAAAGCGCGGCGAGCCCGCCCATCGAGGAGCCGCCGACGCCCGTGTCGGCCGGATCCGTCGACACCCCGAAATGATGTTCGATATGGGGGCCGAGCCCGCCGCGCATCCAGTCGAGCAAAAGCTCGAGCCTGCCGGGACCCGCGCGCGTCGGGAACGGCGAGAGCTCCTCGATGCGCTCGTGCCCGCCGTGGTCGATGCCCACGATCACGGGCACACGCTCGCCGCGCGCCGCGAGCCGCGCCCCCACCTCGTGCAGGTGCCAGCCGCCGACGAACGAGGGTTCGTCGTGGAAGAGGTTCTGCCCGTCGAAAAGGTAGAGCACGGGCGGCTTCATCGGCGCGCGGCGCGGCGGGACGTACACACGGACATGACGCGCCGAAAGGCCGGGGACGTGAAACGGGCCGAGGAGATGAACGGTGGGTTCGGACATGAGGTAGTCGAGATTGCGCGAACAGGACACACCTAGAGCGCCGACCCGTTCGGCGCTCTGCGAGATCGCGAAGCGAGCTCGCCTCGGGGGGTGAATCGACCGGGCTTTGCCCGGGCGAGAGGGGGACGCGAGGCGTCCCCCTCGGGACAAGCTCGTTCACGCGAGCGTGCGGTGTTGTCCCACATTTCCGGCGACCTTGCGAGGCCGCGCGCATGGATGGTAAGGGACGTGGCGATAATGACCCACGACGTCGAAGGCTTGATCCGCGGGGCCGGCCTGCTCGAAGGCCTCGGGCAGGACGCGACGAACAGCCTGCTCGAGGGGATCGTCGTCCAGCGGTACGAATCCGGCGCGCAGATCGTGCGGGAGGGTGAAATCGGGGACGCGGCCTTCGTCCTGGTCGAGGGCATTTGCCAGGTGTTCGGCGCGCGGCCGGGCGGCGGCGTCATCCGCCTGGCGCGCCTCGAACCCGGCGCGCTTTTCGGCGAGCAAGCCCTGCTCGGTCGCTCGGGCGGGCGAAGGGCGGCCACCGTACGCGCGACGGGCCCCGTCGCCGTGGCCCGCATCGCCGCCCAGGATTTCCGCAATGCCCTGCCGCCCGATCACCCGCGCCGCGAGGCGCTCGTGCGCCTCGGCGAGGCGCAGCTCCGCGACCGGCTCGTGCAGCAGTCGAGCTTGTTTCGAGCCTTGCGTGAGCTCGGCGGCGCCGAGGACGGCGAGCACGATGGGCTCGGCGCCAAGCTCGTCACGTACGAGCGCGGCGAGGCGCTTTTTTATCAGGGCGAGCCCGCCGACGCGGTGTACGTCGTCGTCACCGGGGCCGTCGGCGTGTATGTCGAGAAAGACGGGCGCCCGCAGCTCCTCTCGCGCGTCGAGGCCGGCCATTGCGTCGGCGAGCGGGGCCTCTTGCGCCGCGAATCCCGCTCGGCCACCGCGGTCGCCGAGGACCCGGTCACGGCCTTCCGCGTGCCCGGCGATCGATTCCTCGCGATCCTCGAGCAATCTGACGAGCTGCGGGAATACTTCGACAGCCTGGAGAGCGTGTACGAGCTGCCCCACCGCGGGTTCGTCACCATCTTCGCGGGCAGGTTCCTGGGCAAACCCTGCATCACCTCGCTTTATCACCTGCCCCGCGGCCGTCACGCCGTCGCCTCGCACGTCCCGGGCGAGGAGCTCCACCACCTCGCCGTCAGCGAGCCGGGGCTCGAAGGCCCGCCCGACGAGCGCGGGAAATACCGATTCATCGACGCGCGCCGCGGCCTCGAACGCGAAATCGTGGTCACGCCCAACGACGGCCGTATCCTCTCGTTCACGGCCCGCGGCGATTGGGTCGATCTCCCCAAGCTCTACGCGCTCGCCCTCGAAGGCGGCTCCCTCTCGCCCTGGCAATGCGCGGCCTTCACCGAGACGGGCTCCATCGACCTCGAATCGCCGCCCTCGCTCCGGCCTGACGACGAGATCGTCTGCACCTGCATGCGCGTGCGCAGGCGCGACCTCCGCCGCGCCATCCTCGCCGGCTGCAATACGCCCGAGGCCATTCGCGACCGCACCCGCGCCGGCAGCGCCTGCGGCGCGTGTCTGCCCCGCATCGCCGACATGCTCGGCAAGAGCGCCTGGACCTCGGCCGAGATCGTCTCCGCCACCGATGTTTGTCCGGGCGTACGCGCGTTTCGTCTCGTCCCTCGCGACGGCGAGATCCTCCCCGCCGAGCCGGGCCAGCACGTCGTCATCCAGGCCGAAATCGACGGCCGCTTCATCGAGCGCCCGTATACCCTCTCGGCGCCCACGTCGAGCGGCCAGTACGAGATCACGGTCAAGCGGCTCCCGGGCGGCGTGTTCTCCACCTGGCTCTTCGAGCGCCGCCCCGAGGACGCGCTCATCCGCGTCTCCGCGCCCGGCGGCCATTTCACGATGCCGCCGAACGATCGCCCCGTCGTGTACCTCGTCGCCGGCATCGGCGTGACGCCCGCCATCGCGGCGTGCCGCGCGATCCGCGAAAAGGGCGGCGCGCGCCGCGTCCACGTCGATTATTCGGCGCACAGCCCCGCGTCGGCCCCTTATGCGGACGAGCTCCACGCGCTCGCCGCCGCTTGCCCGAACGTCACGGCCCGCATTCGTTTCACCGAGGTATGGGGCCGGCTCGGCGCCGCCGAGGTCGCCTCGCTCGTCGATACCCACCCCGACGCCGATTGGTTCCTCTGCGGCCCCATCCCGTATCTCCGCGCGATGAGCAAACTCCTGCTCGAACAGGGCGTGCTCGATACACACCTCCACATCGAAGAGTTCATCGCGGGCAGCGTCGTCGTCGCGCAGCCCGGCCGCAGGCCCTCCTTGCTCGCGCCCGCGACGCTCGTGCCCCCCGCGCACGTGCCGCCCTTGCACCTGCCGCCCTCGTTCCCCGCGAGCCTCCTGCCGAAACCGCCGCCGGCCGTCGACATCTCTTATGCGTATGCGCCGAGCTCGTCCGCGCGCCCCGCGCTGCCTCCCACGACGCCGCCGAGCGCCCCTCCACCGCACGCCTCGGGCATGCTCCCGCCGGCCCCGGGCACCATCGCGCCGCCCTCGTCCGCCCCCGCTTCCTCGCCGATTCCCTCCTCCAAATCACGCGCGGACGGCGTTTGTCCCTTCGCGCACGGCACCCACCGGGAGGACGGCCTCGGCGTCATCCCCCCCGTCGTCGCGGGGCAGGACACGAGCGTCGCCGAAGAAGCGCGGGCTTATCTCGCCCAGTTTTACCGGGAAAAGGGGGCTCCTCGGGCATTCGAGGTCCGATGGGCCCAGGTCTCCGCCGAGCTCCAGCGCACGGGCACCTACGTCCAGACCTACGACGAGCTCTCCTTCGGCGCCAAGCTCGCCTGGCGCAACTCCACCCGCTGCATCGGGCGCCTCTTCTGGAACGGGCTCGAAGTGCGCGACATGCGCCATCTCACGGACGAGGACGAGATCCTCTCGGCCCTGGTCGAGCACATCGAGCTCGCCACGCACGGTGGAAACCTGCGCGCCATGATGACCGTCCTCGCCCCGGCCAACCGCGCCGGCGAGGGTCCACGTATCTGGAACGGCCAGCTCCTGCGTTATGCGGGATACCCGAATCCGGACGGCACCGTCACCGGGGATCCGATGAACGTCGAGCTCACCACGAAGGCGCTCGAGCTCGGCTGGAAAGGCGGCGCCCGCACGCGCTTCGACCTGCTCCCGCTCATCGTGAAGCTCCCCGGCCGCGAGCCGCGCTGGATGGAGATCCCGCGACGCGTCGTGCGCGAGGTGCCGCTCGTGCACCCCGATCTGCCGTGGTTCGCCTCGCTCGGGCTCCGCTGGTACGCGCTTCCGGCCGTCTCCGAGCTCCTGCTCGACATCGGCGGCGTGAAGTATCCGGCCGCGCCTTTCAACGGCTGGTACATGGCGACCGAGATCGGCGCGCGCAATTTCAGTGATCCCTATCGCTACAACATGCTCCCCGTGATCGCCGAGCGGCTCGGGCTCGACATCCAGCGCTCCTCCTCGCTCTGGCGCGACCGCGCGCAGGTCGAGCTCGTGCGGGCCGTCGTACATTCGTTCGAGCGCGCGGGCGTGAAGATCGTCGACCACCACACGGCCTCCGAGGACTTCGTGCAGTTTGCCCAGGCCGAACAAGGCCAGGGCCGCTGCGTGCACATGCGCTGGAGCTGGATCGTCCCTCCCATCGGCGGCAGCGCGACGTCGGTGTTCTACATGGATGAGGACCGTCATCCCGATGTCACGCTCAAGCCGAACCTCTTCTATCAGCCGAAGCCCTGGACAGGGGCAGCCTGATCCTCCGCCCGAGCGGACGTCGACCTTCTGCCTGGGACAGGCCCATCGCACCACCAGCAGGACGTGAGCGCGCAGTGTTTCGTCGCAGGTGGGTGTTCCCCTACGGAATTGTCAATGGAATGGCGTACACTTCCCTGTGATTGTTTCACGAGCGTGTCGAGACAGACTATGCAGCGGGTAAAAACCATGTAGGCTGTCTGCTGGGGTGTGATTCACCTGGAGGTCCGTATCAATGGCTCCGCACGTCCTGCTCGTCGATGACAGCACCACCGTTCGTATGGTCATCGCCGCGGAGCTGCGGGAAGCCGGCTTCCGGGTGACCCCCGTGCCCACGCTCGACGCGGCCCGGCGCGCGATCGCGCAGTACCGCGAGCGCGACCCGTTCCAGCTCGCCATCCTCGACGTCCTCCTGCCCGACGGCGACGGGATCGACCTGCTCCGCGAGATTCGTCGGGATCCGGCGCTCGAGCGCCTGCCGGTCATGATCCTCTCGAGCGACGCGCGCTTCGGCTCGCGCCTCCGCGGCCTCGGCGTGGGCGCCGACGACTTCGTAGGCAAACCCCACTCGAAATCGTATCTGATCAACCGCGCCCACGCCCTCACCGGCAATCCGCAGACCGAGGCCGCCCCGCGCGCCTTTCGCGTGCTCCTCGTCGACGCCGACGGCGCCCTGCGCGAGGCGCTCGGAAAGGTCCTCCGCATCGGGCACGGCTGCGACATCGTCTCGCTGGAGAGCGTCGACCAGGCCGCCCAGTTCCTCGACCTCGAAGGCGCGGGCGTCGACGGCGCCGTGGTCGACCGGAGGTGCTTCCTCCGCGTGCTCGGCCTCCTCCGGGCGAAGCAGCCGAACGGCGTGCCCATGATCGTGCTCGACGATTCTCCCTCGGCCACCTGGCCTCCCGTCGCGACCACGAAGCGCAACGCGGCCCTCGCCTCCGCGCTGGTCATGCCTCGCACGATCGAGCCGAGCACCGTGGCCGATGTCATGGTGCACAGGCTGGTCGAAGAAGCCTCGCCTGCCGTTTCATCGAGCAGCAAAATTCCGATTACCACGATTGACGCCGTGCGTCGGCTCGCGCGAGGCGCCTGAACCATTCGTGGGTTCACCCCCACCGAAATGACAGAAAGCTGAAACTCCTGGGCGGAGGCGGCGGGTAGCCTTCGTTGCCTTGTCCAAGTCCACCGTCGATCCGACCGCGCTCGACATCGAGCTCCCCGCGGTGCCTTTTCCCTCGGTCCCCGCGCCGGCGCCCGCGCCGCCCGCCCGACCGGAAAACTGGACGCGCAGCCTCTTCCACGTCCTCTCCGCGCTGGTCGCGCTCGTCATGCTCCGCATCGTGCCGAGCCGCGGGTGGTTGATCGCCGCGAGCGTATCGCTTTGCGCCTGGGCCTGGTCCTGCGAGATCGCCCGTCGCCTGAGCCCGGCCGTCAATGAGCGGATGATGAAGTTCTTCTCGCGTGTCGCCCACCCGATGGAGCGGCACCGGGTGAACTCGTCCACCTGGTATCTCACGGCCCTGGTCGGCCTCTCGCTCTTCGCATCCTTTCAGGCGGCCGAGCTCGGCGTCGTGATCCTCGGCCTCGCCGACCCGGCGGCGGGCTTCATCGGCCGCCGCATCGGACGCACGAAGATCCTCGCGAACCGCTCGCTCGAAGGCACGCTCGGCTTCTTCGCCGTCGGCACGCTCGCCGCGCTCGCGACGCTCATGGCCTTCCACGGCCTGCCGCTCCCCGCGATGCTGCTCATCGCCTCCGCCGGCGCGGCCGCGGGCGCGATCGCCGAGCTCGTCTCCTCGCGCCTCGACGACAACTTCACCATCCCCGTCACGGTCGCGATCGCCAGCTCCATCGCAGGCGCGTTCGCCCCGGCGTCCTGATCTATCCTGGGCGCCCATGCGCCCGCTCCTCGGCTTGCTCGCCTTCCTCCCGTGCCTCGCCGCGTGCAGCGACGAGCCGCCCGGAGGCGCCCCGCCGCCCGCGCCCGACGCGGGCACCGACGCCGGCCCCGCCTCGTTCCGCAGCGCCCTCTACCCCGAGGACTGGACGCCCTCGTTCACGGACGCCGAAGGCCACTTCCTGCACGACTTCTCCTACGCGGGTTACCACCACGCCGAGGCCCCGCCCGGCGCGCCCGCTGCGGCCCCGACCTTCGACGTCGTCACGCAGGGCGCGGATCCCACCGGGCAGATGGACGCGACCTTGGCCGTGCAGGCTGCCATCGACGCGGCCGCGGCCCAGGGCGGCGGGATCGTCACGTTCCCCGAGGGCCTTTATCGGATCGACGACAAGCTCGTCGTCTCCGCGTCCGGTGTTGTCCTGCGCGGCGCAGGCGCCACGAAATCGCGGCTCCACTTCACGCGATCGGCGGGCATGGACTACGACGCGCACCTCGCCTTCCTAGGCAAGGCCGAGCCGAACCTCGAGCTCCCGCTCGCCGTGGACGCGACCTCGCGCGCCGACGTCGTCGAGGTCGCGAGCGCCGAGGACCTCGCGCCGGGTGACGACGTCCTCCTCGGCTGGAACATCACGCCTGCCTTCCTCGAAGAGCACGGCATGACGGGCACGTGGACGGCCTTCAACGATACCTGGCAGCCCTTCTTCCGCCGGACCGTCGTCGCCGTCGACAAGACCTCCTCGCCGCACCGGATCACGCTCGACGTGCCGCTGCGCTACCCGGCCAAGCTCCGCGACGGCGCGAGCCTAACGCGCGTCACGGGCCTGCTCCGCGAGTGCGGCGTCGAGTCGCTCGGTGTGTCGAACGCCGTCTCCTGGGCCGAGGCCTGGGCCGCGTCGCAGGTCCACGCGATCGACCTCCGGCGTGTCGTCGACTGCTGGATCAAGGACGTCGCCTCGTTCCCCTCGCCCGCCGCGCCTGCCGAGGGCCCGGGCAGCGGCGCGCACCTCGCCTCGGGCGGCATCCTCCTCGAAGAGGCCACGCGCGTCACCGTCCAGCATGTCTCGCTCGGCCTCGCGCAAAACCGCGGCGGCGGCGGAAACGGCTATCTCTTCGAGATCCGCCGCTCGAACGAGATCCTCGTCGCGGACAGCGAGGGCGACGGCGGGAGGCACAACTTCATCCAGAACTGGGGCTTCGGCACGACCGGCTGCGTCTTCTTACGCATTCAAAGCAAAAACGGGGAATCGCTCACCGACATGAACGACGCATCGGGCTTCACGGGTTTGTCCGAGTTCCACCACTCGCTCGCCACGGCGAACCTCATCGACGCCTCGACGTTCGACGACGGCTTCTCCATCGTGAACCGCAACGACGAGAGCACGGGCGCCGGCCACACGGGCACCGAGAACGTGCTCTGGAACAACCGCGGCAAGGGCGCGCTCCGATCGCTCCAGTTCGGCACGGGGTACGTGATCGGGACCGAGGGCCTCTACGTCACGACCGAGTCGCCGCTGCCGATGGCCCTCGGCACCCAGCCCGTCGACTGGGTCGAGGGCCTCGACGAAGGCGACGCGCTCGACCCACCTTCGCTTTACGAAGATCAACGCAGCCGCCGCCGCGCGCGCTGACGCTACACGAGCGCCGCCCGACCGGCCTCGTTCGATCGTACGAGCCGCAAGAGCTCCTCGGACACGCTCGACAGCTCCGAAGCCGTCTGGAGCGTCTGCTTCGCGCTCGTCTGCACCTCGCGCGCGGCCTCTGACACGGACTGCATCGCCTGGTTCACCTGCTCCATCGCCGTCGTCTGGTGCCGCGTGCTCGCCTCGATCTCGCGCGACGATCGCGCTGTGTCCACCACGTACGTGCGGATGCGCTCGAAGCTCGCGCCCACGTCCTCGAAGCTGCGCGTGCTCGCCTCCACGGCTTTTGCGCCGTTCTCCGTGGCCATCACGGTCGTGTTCGTCGCGCCTCGCACCTGCTCGACCAGGTGCTGGATGTCCCGCGCCGCGCCGGACACGCGATCCGCGAGCTTCCGGATCTCGTCGGCGACCACGCCGAAGCGCCGCCCTGCGTCTCCCGCGCCTGCCGCCTCGATCGTCGCGTTGATCGCGAGGATGTTCGTCTGCTCGGCGAGCTCGCGGATGATGTCCACGATGCCCCCGATCTCCTGGGATCGCTGGTTCAAGCCGAGCATGTGCGCGACGACCCGATCGACATGCTTGCGGGTCCCATCGACGGTCTCGCGCGCCGCGGTCACGGTCTGATCGCCGCCGCGCGCGGCCGAAGACGTGTCCTCCGCGATGCGACTCACCTGCACGGCGCTCTCGGCGATCTGGCGCGAGGTGGCCGTGAGCTCGCGGATCGTCACGGACACCTGCTGCGAGGTCGCGACCTGCTCGTTCGTCGAGCTCGCTTGTTGTGTCGCGGCGGCCTCGAGCTCGCGCGCGGCGGCGCGCATGCGCGCGGCGGCGGCGCCGATCTGCCGGTTCAGCGCGCGGACGATGTAGGCGCCCAGGCCGCTCACGCAGACGAACGCGAGAACACACGCGCTCACGAGCGTCTGGGCGAACGAACGCACGAGCTCGTCGACGACCGCAGCCCGTATCCCGAGCAGCGTGCGCTCCTCGGCGATCATCTCGTCGATGACGGCCCGCACCGCCTCCATCGTGCGTTTGCCACGACCCGCGGAGACGAACTTCACCGCGGACTCGAGCCCCTCGCTCTTGCGCACGTCGATGGCGCCGGAGAGCGCGATTCGCTCCTCTCCGACGAGCCTTCTCAGCTCCGGAAGGCGCTGCTGCTGGCGCTCGTTGGCGCTCGTCAGGCGCTCGACCTCGGCGATCTCTCGCTCGATGGCCTCGTCTCCGTCGCGGTAAGGCTCCAGGAACCCCTCGCTCCCGGTGATCACGTAGCCGCGCTGGCCCGTCTCCATGTCCTGGAAGGCGGAGAGCGTGCTCGACAGCGCCGTCAGGACCTCGCGGGTGTTCCCCACGGCATCCGTGGCCACAAGGAGGCGCTGGGTCGTCGCGTAGGCGTACGCGCCGATGAGCACCAGAAAAATAAGAGGAAGCGCGATGGCCGCGCTGAACTGCTTGCCTACTGTCCAGGTCCTCGACCCTGCCATGCGTCCCATCCTCCGACCGCTTGCGAGCTCCCCTCGCGGCCCTGCGCCGATTTCGAGAGCGGCCCAGGGTTTACTTTACGGCACGGAAGCACCCAGGACGTATGCATTCCGAGGGTGCCGTGAATCTTCGAAGGACGCGCGGCCCATCGAGCGTCAGCACAATGACGCCGCGCCCCCGGATCCCACGACATTTCGCGAATGGCATTCGGGAGATTCCGAGCTTCGCCGCTTCTTTGCCCTAGTGGTAGCCCGGACACACCGTTTCGAGATCACGAGACGTCGTCCTCGGTCACGCCGTCCCGCAGCGACAGAAGAATCGAACGAGCCGGTGTTTTCGTTCCGCGAGGCGCCCCAACGAACGAAACGAAACCCTCCGTCTCGTTTTGCAACGAGCCTCCGCAGGATTCACCACTTTCGTGTGAAGCTGGATGGAGACTCCATGTGCGTTGCCTCGCCGAGGGGAGCGCAAGGGTTGCAGGCTTCACGCAAAGGTTGCAGGAAGGGGCTCGACAAGCGGGACGGGAGGCTTGTATATGACTTGGCAAACGTCTTGCCAGGCGCCGCCCCTATGACCACGCCCCTCCTCGTCTCGACGCTGATGAAATCCCCCGTGCTGTCGGTGTCGCCCGACACGCTCGTGGATGAGGCTTACCTGCTGCTCGCGTCGCGCCGCATCTCGTCGGCGCCCGTCGTCGACGCCACGGGCAAGGCGCTCGGCGTCGTCTCGTTGACCGACCTCCTGCGCATCGGCCGCCTGCAACCGGCCTCGCTCGCGGGCATCCAGCCGATCGACCTGCCCACCGAGCCCGTCTCGGATCACATGCACAAGGGCGTGCTCACGGTCTCGCCGAACGCGCCCGTGACGGCGGCGGCGCGGATCATGGCCGACGAGCACGTGCATCGCGTGTACGTCGAGCAGGAAGGCAAGCTCGTCGGCGTCTTCAGCATCGAGGAGGTGCTCTCCTCCGTGCGCGCGCTGCGCCTCGAAGCGCCGATCGGCGACGTGATGACGAAGCCCGTGATCTCGCTCCCCCTCACGGCCACGATCGCCGACGCCACCTCGCGGCTCGACCGCGCGCAAGTGACGGGCGTCGTGATCGTCGACGAATACCGCCACCCGGTCGGCGTCTTCACGCAGGTCGAGGCGCTCGCGGCGCGCAGCTTCGCGCCCGAGACGAAGGTCGAGGACGTGATGAACTACGGCATCCTCACGCAGCACGTGAAGACGCCGCTCTACCGCGCGGCGGCGCACGCCTTCGAATCGCGCGCGCGCCGCGTGCTCGTGCTGGAGAACGGCGAGCTCGTCGGCCTGATCACGGGCCTCGACTTCGCGCGCGTGCTCGCCAGGTCCTGATCAATAAGGCTTCTGCCCGACGAAGTTCCCGGGCGGATCGTAGTTGCAAACCCAGAATTCCCAATCCCCGCCGCCGAGCGGCGAGCCCGTGCTGCATTTCGCCATGCCGCAGCCGAGCCTCGTCGATTTCGCCCAAACGACCTGGGTGTAATGGCCGCAGACGGCCGAACACTCGTTCGACGAATAGATGTAATCCTCCTTCTCGGAGACCCAGTTCGAGACGACCTTCTCCGCGGTCGAGCCATTGGAGCTCGCGTAGAGGTTCTCGCCGTAGTCGTTGCCGCTGTGCTCCCATACGCATTTCTCCGCGTAGGCCTGGGCGACGGCGGCGATCTCGGACGACCAGACGAGGGGCGGCAGCGGCTCTGCGGGCGGCGGATCGACGGACGCGCGCGCCGCGTTGTGGGCCTCCGTGATCCCTTGCATCGAGGCTGGCTCGCCTGCATTCGTGTTGCCGTCTCCGTCGTCGTCGGAGCAGCCCGCGGCGGTCAGGAGGAAAGGAACGAGCACGAGCCCATAGAAAGGTGAAATGCGTTTCATGGCGCGATCGTGGCACGCCGCGGCGTCGGGACGCAAGCCGCCTCGGGGCAGGCCTGCCGGATCGACGCCGACGTCCTGGAAAGCGCTGCACGACGCAGGCTCTGCATCACCTCTCCGTTCCAGAGGGAAACGAGCGACGACGACGCGAGCGAGCCGATCACCGGCGCCTCGTACGCCACGGGATGCACGCTGCCATCCGGATCGATGCACGCCTGCTCCCATTCCATGCGACACGTCAGAAAACGCGCGCGGTTGGCGAAATCGTCGGCCGCGCGAAACACCCGAAACGCGGAATCTTCGCCGGCAACGCAAGGGCAGGCGCCGCGGGGATCGAGGTGATCCACGAGCACGACGCCCGCAGGCGCGAGGATCGCCCCGAGCGCACGGACCCCACGGAACACCCGCTCCCCCCGCGGATCGATCCATTCGGCCTGCGCCCGTGTCGTACACGGGAAAACCTCCTCAACCTTCAACCAATCGACCCCGAGCGAAGCCACGAGCCTCCCGAGCGCAGGCAATTCGTCCACGTTCGATGCCGTCACGACCGTCGAGATCCCGATCCGCACGTCGACCCCACGCGCCGCGCGCCGCCGGACCATGCCCTCGATATTTTTCACGAGGGTCGCGAACCGTCCGCCGATCCGGAGACCGTCGTTGGTCCCCGCCGTCGCGCCGTCGAGCGAGAGCGAAAGGCTCGTCAGCCCGAGATCGCAGAGCGCATCGAACCGCGCCTCGTCGAGCGCCATTCCATTCGATAGCAAATGCACGTCCGTGCGGCCCGGACGCCCCGCGCGGCCCCTCTGGATCGCCGCGAGCACCTCCGGGAAGATCGGCGCCACGAGCGCCTCGCCGCCGTGCACGAAGCCCACGTATTCGGCGGCTGCGAACGGCTCCCGCAGCGCGTCGAGCAGCCACGGCTGCATCGTGCGAGCGCGCCCGCTCCGCGTCTTCTCCGGCGCGTCCGTGATGCAATGGGCGCAGCGCAGGTTGCACCGCTCGGTCACGGTCACGTAAAGCCGCACGGGCAAGGGCGCGACCACGCGCCCCGCGCGAAACGCGTCGCCGGACGTCTCCGACGCCGACGGCCCCTCGATCGAAATCGCCGCCGCGTCCTCGCCCCGCCCCGCGCTTTTTGGCGCCTCCGGCCGCGGGATCGTGAACCATTGCCCCGCCCCGCCCGCGCGCCCGACGAGCCGCCCCGATTCCAATCGAAACACGTACGAGACGCGCCGCGCCGACGCTGGCAGCCGCGCCTCGAAGACGACGTGCTCGTCCTCCTCCGCCGCGACCTGCATGGCCTCCTCGCGCCCCCCTGCGCCCTCGTCCCACCGCACGACGAGGCCGCTCCCGTGCCCGCGACGCAGCGCCGCGCGAATGCAGAGCCGACCGTCCTCCACCACGCCCACGAAGGGGCGCACCGGCGCGTGCAGGATCGGCTCGTCCGCGCCGCCCACCACGAGCACGTTGTTCCGCAGGCCGCCCCGCGCCCGTGTCCGCGGGTTTGCCGGATCGAGCTCCCAGCGCGCGCCTTCCACGTGCAGCTTGTACTCGTGCACCCCGATCGCCGCCTCGATCGTCGCCTCGAACGACCCGTCCTCGCGCCGCGCCATCGGCGTCGGATGAAACGCCGACCATTCCCCGCAGATCGACGCGAACGCCGCGGGTCGCTCCGGCCGGTAGAAAAACGTCACGGGGACAGAAGCCACCCGCGCACGATACGCGAATCCGCGCTTCGCGGGAGGTCCTCCGGCTTCGCGTGCCGTCTTCCACCGACGTGTCCGCGCGCCTCCGGAAAGCGTGGACAAGGTCCCTCCCTTGTCTCTTCCCTGCCCCTCGGCTCCGCTGTACCTTGTGCGTAAGGCCATGGTCCAAAGACGTCCGCATCCTGGGCGCTCCCGCGCGCGGTGGCTCGGGTTTTCAGCCGCAATCGCCGTCTTCGGCGCTTCGCTCACCGCATGCGTCGGCGTCATCGGCGACGCGGACGAGGACACGACCGAAGCGGAGTCGCTCGTCCTCGCCGCGCCCGCGCTCCCGCGCCTCACGGCTGCGCAGTACCAGAGCTCGCTCGCCGAGCTCTTCGGCGCGAGCATGCCCAAGGCGCCGCTCGAAGACGACACGAAGCCATTTCTCTTCTACAACATCGGCGCTTCGAGCACGACGCTCTCCGAGTTCGGCGTGCAGCAGTACGAGGAGTCCGCTGACGCCATCACGCGTTACGCGTTCGCCGATCCGGCCCGGCGCGCGGCCTTCGTCGGCTGCGAGCCCGCCGCGCCCGGCGACGCCTGCGTCGAGAGCTTCCTGCGTCGCTTCGGCCGGCGCGTCTTCCGGCGCCCGCTCACGAACGAGGAGGTCACTCGCTGGGTCGGAATCGCGCAGACCCTCGCGGATCCGAGCGCGTGGGAGGGCCTGCGCCTCGCCGTCTCGGGCGTGCTCCAGTCCCCTCATTTCCTTTATCGGGCCGAGGTCGGCGTCCCCGACGACGCGGCCCCCGGCCGGCGCAAGCTCACGGGATACGAAATGGCCACGCGCCTCTCGTTCCTCCTCTGGAACCAGGGCCCGGACGACGCGCTCCTCGACGCCGCCGAACAAGGTGACCTCGACAAACCCGAGGGCGTCGCCGCGGCGGCCGAGCGCCTGCTCGACGACCCGCGCGCGCGCTCGGCCATGCAGGCGTTTTTCCGGCAATACCTCGACCTCGGCCGCCTCGACGGCGTCCAGCGCGACCCGGCTGCGTATCCGTATTTCACGCCCACCCTCAAGGAGGCCATGCGCCGCGAGGTCGAGCTCCTCGTCGACGACGTCGTCTTCGGGAGCCGCGGCGACGCGCGCAGCATCTTCAGCACCCGCAAGACGTTCGTGAATGCGGACCTCGCGGCGCTGTATGGCATCGAGGCGCCCGGCGCGACGACGGACACGTTCGTCTCGGTGGAGCTGCCCGCGGACGGCCCGCGCGCTGGCCTGCTCACGCTCGGCGCGTTCCTCACCATGAATGCCCACGAGACCCGCACCTCGCCCACGGCGCGCGGCAAATACGTCCGCGAGCGTGTCCTTTGCCTGGAGGTCCCGGCCCCGCCCCCGGGCGTCGACACGACCCTCGATCCGCCGATGGGCGACCCCAAAACGGTGCGCGAGCAAATGGAGGCGCACCGCACGAACCCCGCCTGCGCCGCGTGCCACAATTTCATGGACCCGCCCGGCTTCCTCTTCGAGCATTTCGACTCGTCGGGGTATTACCGCACCGTCTTCGCGGACGACGTGCCCATCGATTCGTCCGGCGACCTCGACGGCAAACCCCTCGCGAATGCGCGCGATCTCGCGACGGTCCTCGAAACCGAACCCCGCGTCGGCCGCTGCATGGTCCAGCAGCTTTATCGCCACGCGCAGGGGCGCGTCGAGACGAAGGGCGAGCGGCTCGCGCTCGAAGACCTCGCCTCGCGCTTCGCCGGCGCCTCCTTCGATTTCCGCACCCTCTTGATCGAGCTCGTCACGCACGACGCCTTCCGTTACATCGGCGAAGAGGAGAGCCCGTGAAGACCACGCCCCTGTCCCGACGAACCTTCCTCCGGGGCGCCGTGGGCGGCACGGCCGTCGCCCTCGCCTTGCCCACGCTCGAAGCAATGCTCGGTGCCCGCGGCGCCGAGGCCGCGTCCACCGGGCCGATCTTCGGCATCTTTTTCTGGGGCGGCGGTTTGCCCTGGCACGATGGCCACGGCGCGCCCCAGGCCGGCCACCCCGATCTCTGGACGCCCGCCACGACCGGCAAGGACTATACGCCGAGCGAGCTGCTCGCGCCGCTCGCGCCCTACCAACCGAGCCTCGTGACGGGGTTGACCCCGCACACCGAAGTGCCGGATCTCCCGGCGGGCCAGAGTGACGGGCACATGCGTGGCTTCATGGTCTCGATGACCGGCGATCGCATTCGCCCCGAGGGATTCGATCACCCCTCGCACACGCTCACCGCGCTGCGCCCGACGCTCGACCAGTACGTCGCGAAACACCCGAATTTCTACGGCCCGGAAATCCCGCGCTTCCGCTCCCTCGTCCTCGGCGCCAGCACCGCGCGCTTCCACGATTACGGGCACTGGAACGCGATCTCGTACAATGGCCCGGACGACCTGAACCCGCCGATCCTCGATCCAGGGCAGCTCTACGATCTCCTGTTCGGCGTCGCAGCGGACACGGCCGGCATGAAGCGACGGGCGCTCCTGCTCGACGCGGTCCTGGAGGACGCAAAAAGCCTCTCGGGCCGCGTCGGCGCGGCGGACAAGCAGCGCATCGAGGCGCACCTCGAACACCTCCACACCGTCAAGAACCGCCTCGAATTCTCGGGCGAGTCGTGCGCGCCCCCGGGCAAACCCGCGCCGAACGACGAGCTCGTCGCGAAGACCGATATCATGGGCTCGCTGCTCGCCTCGGCGCTCGCGTGCAACATGACGCGGGTCTTCTCGTTCATGCTGAGCTCCCCCGCGACGACCCACGTCTTCGGGAACCTCGGCGTGCCCAACGATTTTCATACCACCGTCCACGAGGGCGCCTGGGAGCACGCCCGCGCGGGCATCCTGTATCAAATGCAGGCCTTCGCGGCGTTCCTCGGCCGGCTCCAGGCCGTCGTCGAGCCGACGGGCGGCACGCTGCTCGATCGCGCGCTCGTCTTTGGCCTCTCCGAATATGGCGAGGGCTATCAGCACAGCGTCGCCGAAATGCCCTGTGTCCTCGCGGGCGGCGCCCATGGGAACATCCGCCGCAACGTCCACGTCCGCGATCCCGGCGGCAATTACAGCAAGGCCCACGTCACCATGCTGCGCGGGGTCGGCCTGGAGACGCCGAGCTTCGGCTGGAACGGCGGCCAGACGTCCGAAGCCTTCGGCGACATCCTCGTGTGAGGCGCGTGCCATTGCCTTCCGATCCTTCCTCGGTTTTGCGAACCCTCGGCGCCGCGGCATTGCTCCTCGCGTCGTCGCTCCTCGTCCCGCGGGCGGCGTTCGCCGTCCAGCCGACGGGTTACATCGATAACGCCGGGTGCGACGCCATCGCCGGCTGGGCCCAGGATCCCGACGTCCCGAGCCAGCCCATCGACGTCCACGTCTATTACGGCGGCCCGGCGGGCACTCCGGGCGCGCCTGCCATCGCCGTCCGCGCGAACGTCCACCGCGACGATCTCTGCGCGGCCATCGGCTCCTGCGAGCACGGCTTCTTCGCCCCCTCGCCGCTCGCTCTGCACGACGGCAATGCCCGCGACGTCTACGCCTACGGGATCGACACCGGCGGCGAGGGCAATCCGGCGCTCGGCAACAGCCCTCGCACGCTCCAGTGCCCGCCCGCCGCGCAATCCGGCGTGCGTCGCAAGGTCGATGGCGCCCCCACGTACGACGCCTGGCGATTCTCGTCTTTTTGGGACCTCCTGCCCCTGCCCGCGGCCGACGCCGACCTCCTCCCCGACGGCCCGAATATCCCCGACAAACCCGAGATCGTCCAGGCCGACGACGGCACGGGGCAGGTGTGGCTCGTGGACGGCGGCGTGCGCCGGCTCGTCTCGCCGGGTGCCGCGGCGACCTGGCGCTTCGACCTCGGCACGGCCGCCGTGCGCCCCGCGGCCGAGGTGAATGCCCTCGTCGAGGGAACGCCCCTCCGCCCGCGGCCCGTGCTTTTCATTCGTGGCGCGCTTTATCTCGTGGACGACCCGCAACCCGTCGTCCCCGGCGGCGCGAGTTCCTCGACGTCGGGCGCCGGCGGCGCGGGTGGAGGCAGCTGGGGCGAGGGCGGTGAAGGCGGCGAAGGCGGCGACCTCACGCCGGCCAAGCCTCCGAGCGGCGCGTGCACGATGGGCACGCCGGGAAGCGTAGACGCATCTGCGGTTTTCTTGCCAATCTTTGGCGTGCTCGCGTTCGCCGCGCGACGCCGGCGGCGCCGATAATACCGAAATTCAATCGATCGGCGGCAGCGGCCGCGGACCGGGCGGATCGAGCGGCGGCTCCTCGCTCGGCTCCCCCACGAAACGCGGCGCGCCTCGATCATCAATCGCGACCCGCAAAAACCGATGCCCGGTCACCCCCTCCCGGCTCACGTCGAGCGCGAGGAGCGTGCCCGTGTGGCTCCCCGTCCGCGTCATGCCCGAAAACACGAAATTGCCGATCCCGTGCGCGATCAGCCGCCCTCGATATCGCTCCGCCGGCTGCACCACGTGGGCATGCGCCGCGATGACCGCGTCCGCCCCGGCGTCGATGAGCTCGCGGCTCGCCTCGCGCTGATACTTCGTGGGCGTGAGCATGTATTCGATCCCCCAGTGAACGAACACGATCACGACATCGGCCCGCTCCCGCGCCCGCGCCACGTCCTGACGCGACCGGGCACGACCTCGATCCACGTGACCGATCAGCGCAATTCGTATCCCGGACACCTCCCGCACCACGAACGCCTCGCGCCCGGGGCTCGCCTGCGTCGTTCCAAAAGCACCGAGCCCCGCTGAATCGAGGCGCTCGAGCATCTCGAAATACCCCGCCTCCGACATGTCCAGCGTGTGGTTGTTCGCCACCGACACCATATCGAAGCCTGCATCCAGGAGCAGGCGCGGCGTCTCCAGCGGCGCGACCAGGGGCTCGGGGATCGCGGCCTCGCCCTGCGATGTCACCACGCATTCGAGGTTTCCCACGAGAAGATCGTACGACCGCAGCCGCTCGGCCACCTGCGCAAAAGGAAACCCCGGCTCCTGACCTTTCTTGATCACCACCCCGACGCCGAGCGCCATCGACACGTCGCCCACGAAAGCGACAGTCGCGCGCGGCGCCCGGGCCGCGGGCGGCGCCTCCAGGGACACGGGCGGCGGCATGGGCCTCCGAATGGCGCTCGCGAGAGGGACCGGGGAGCCGGGCGCCCCCGACGCACCGCTCGAAAACCACGCCGCCGCGAGCACGAGCCCGAGGAGCGTCAGAGCCGAGGCGCGGCGCGCTTGCATTCCGACGAGACCCTACACCATCCCCTCCCCGCGCGAAAATTCTCGAGCGCTCAGACCGCGAGGACGTCGCGCAGATCCAGCCCCGGAATCGCCTCCGCGTGCTCGTGCACGAGCCGCCGAACGCCCTCGGCCAGCACTTCCTCGATCTTTCCCCGAACGAGCCCGGGGACGAGCGTGGCCTCGGACGCAGGATCCTGGACCGCGAGCGCGAGCCCCGCGTCGAGCGCCACCTCGCCCCCGGCGAAGCGCACCACCCCCGCGACCACGCGCACCAGCGATTCGAGCCCTGCGACCTCTTCCAGCGTCCCGCGCAGCCGCAACTGCGACAGCGTCACGGCCCCGCCGCGATCGATACGAATGCACCCAAGCTCCACGAGCGGGCTGCCGCTTTGGACGACCGAAAGCGCCTCGCTCGTGATCGTGATCGATTGCAGGTTCGCGGCCCGGACGCGCTCCGCGTTCGACGCACCGGCGGCGATCGTCGCGAGGTTCCCGCTCCCCTTGATTTGCACGTGGATCGCCCCGCCGGCCGACGCCGAGAGCCCCGTGCCGTTCTGCTCGTGCACGAAGGGCTCGCGCAACACGAGCGTCGCCTCGACCGCCGGATCCCCGAGATCCGCAATGGAGACGTCCGACTTCCCGCTCGAAGGCGCGCTCCGGAAATTGTCGGCGATGGCCTCGAGCGTGGCGAGCGCGGTCTCGTCCTGCATCGGATCGTAGCCGGGGACCGCCATCTTCGTGCCGCGCAGGCCCGCGGCGAGGATCTCCACGATCTGCTTTTTGGCCTCCCCCGTGAAATCCAGGAGCCCCTCGCCCGGACCGTCGATCGAGGAGACCCACGCCTCGACGCGCGCGTCCGAAAAGTGCACGTCAGCGCCCCCGAACAGCATGTTCTTCGCAGGCCACAATGCGTCGACGACGATCGGCGGATCACACCGCAAGGTCAGCCGATCCTGCGCGATCCGCAGCCGCACGCGGCTCGCGAGCTCGGTCCGGAGCGCGCGGGTCCACGTCCGGCTGAGGTTCTTGCCGCGAGGCAGCGTGAAGGACAAACCAATGTCACGAAGCTCCACCCCCGGAGGGAGCTGACCGAGGAGCTTGCTCGTCGTCGGGTCCGCCATGTCGCCCATCCCCACACCCATGTACGAAGTTGCGAGACCGATGAACTTTTTACCGCGACCGGGTACCAAAGGCAACACCCACCCGGGCAACAATTCTTCACCTGCCGGGAGTTGACTTTGTGACCGGTGGTCACTAACACGGGGTGACCACCGGTCATTACCAAGGACGGGTCATGCATCTTCGCCACTTCTTAATCAGGACCGCCATCCCTTCCCTCGCCTTCGCCCTGCCGGCCCTCGTGGGCTGTGGCGGCACGGAGCCCGCGACGCCCGATCAGCCTGGACAGGAAGAGCTGCTCGCGCCCCCGGAGGCGGGCAAGGGCGTGCAGTTCAAGATGGTCACGAAGCTCGACGCCGGCACCGAGGGCGAGCATTGCATGTTCGTGCAGGCGCCCGCCGAAGGGCTCTTCGTCAGCCGCGACGAGGTGCGCTACTCGAAGGGCAGCCACCACTTCCTGCTCTACCAGACGAGCTACGAAGAGATCCCGACCCAGAAAGAGGACGGGACCGTGGTCGACACGAGCGGCGTGTTCGACTGCTCCGACGGCGCCACGAATGGCTGGGCCGTGGAGAAGCTCGTCGCCGGCTCGCAGAACGCCGACGGCGAGTCCATGCTGCGCTTCCCCGAGGGCGTGGCCATGAAGGTGCGCCCGGGCGCCGTGCTCCTCATGAACGCGCATTACATCAATGCCTCGATGAAGACCATCGAGCCCGAGGTCCGCGTGAACCTCTACACGGTCCCCGAGGCCGAGGTGAAGACGGAGGGCGACATCCTCTTCCTCTACAACCCCTTCATCCACGTCGGGGCGCAGGCCGAGGGCCGCGCGCGCATGCGTTGCCCCGTGCACAAGGACATCACGATCGCGAACGTGCAATCCCACATGCACGCGCGCGGCGTCGGGTATGCCGCGTCGATCGAGGGGAAGGCGGAGCCGTTCTACACGAGCACCGAATGGGAGAACGTGACCGTCAAGGATTTCGGCGAGGGCCTCCAGATCAAGGCGGGCGAGCGCTTCGATTACTGGTGTGACTACTCGAACGCGCAGGCGAAGGACGTCTTCCAGGGACCGCGCTCGACCGACGAGATGTGTATGCTCATCGGCTCGTATTACCCGGCGGATCCGGCCACATCGAACTGCCTCGCCGAGCCCTCCTCTCCCAACACGCCGAACTTCCTCGGCGGCGAGTGGGTGGGCAATGGCCAGGCGACGTGCGCCGAGTCGTTCGCCTGCGTGCAGCAGGCCCTCAATGGGGGCGGCCTCGAGGCCATGACGCCCTGCGTGACGAACTCCGCCGAAACGGTCTCGCGGGAGTTCTCCGACGCCTTGCGTTGTTTCTTCAAGATCGGCCCGGGCCAGGATCCGGCGATGATCTGCAAGACCGAGTTCGAAGCCTGCCTCGCGAAGTAACCCTCCCCGAACGGCTCACGCTCGCCCGCGCGTGAGCCGCCCCCTCTCCCCGCCTCAATCGAGCGACAAGAGCCCCCGCCGCACCGCGAGCAGGATCGCGCCCACGTGCACGCCGTGGAGGATCTGCCCGCGCTCGATTGCAGGCACGATTTCTTTCGGCTCCATCAGCGCCACGTGAATGTTCTCCGTGGGATCCATCCGCTGCTCCGAGGCCCGGCGCGCACCCGCGGCGAAAAAGAAATGGGCGCGGTTCGTGTGCCGGCTCGGCTCCGTGTTCGTGGTCAGGAGCGGCAGCCAGGTCGCCGCGACGAACCCCGTCTCCTCCTCGAGTTCGCGCCGCGCCGCCTGCTCGGGCGTCTCGCCTGCGTCGATCACGCCTGCCGGCAGCTCCCGGCTCACGCGCGCCGCGCCGTGCCGGTACTGGTCGACGAACACCACCTGCCCCTCCTCCGTCACCGCCAGCACCGAGGCCCAGTCGGGCGCCTCGATCACGTGGAACTCGTCGATCTCGCCGCCGTGCGGCAATGCGATGCGCTGCTCGTGGACGGTCAACCATCGACGCGCGACGATCGGGCGGCTCTGCATCACGGACCAGGGCTTCATGCGCCCTTCCCTACCCTCCCTCCGCGGCCCCCGCAAGGCCGCCGTCGCGATCCGCGCATCCGAGAGGCGCCCGGCCCCCCCACGATTGCATCGGGCGGAGCCTCACGACCAATGCAACGTTTCATTCCACCCACGGGTTTGTCAGGACGCGCAGCACACCAGGAACCTACGCCACCCGGGCGTGGACCAGACAACTACGCTTCTTTTTTATACGTGTTTTTCACGGTTCTACCCGATTTCGACGAACCCTGGGGTGCCCAATGGAACTTCGTTGGCGTCGGCACCCGGACCGGTGAAATCGTGCGCTTGCATTGACGTGCCTGCTCGCGCCCTGCTTCCTTGCGTCATCCACATTCAATGTCCCGATGGCTCCACCGTGGGTGCCGGGGCCATGGAGAAAATACGATGAGCGCTGGTACGAAGAACTTCGGCCTTGCGGGCCGATCCGTGGTTGCTTTCGTCCTCGTCTCCGGCGCGCTCGGCGCCGGGTGTGCGGGAACGCCGAGCGGCGACGAGTCCGTGGCCGATACGTACGCGAGCTTCGAAGAATTCGAGGCCGTTACGTATCGTGAGCCTGACACGGGCATCTACATCGTCGACGGCGACACGCCCATCGACGACATCAAGAAGCTGGAGGAGTTTTACGAGACGTACGTCCGCCACGGGGCGCTCATCATCCACCGCGCGGGCGGCCAGGATGCAAAGTGGAACGACACCCAGAAGCTCAACCTCACGTACTGCGTGAGCACGACCTTCGGCAACCGCTACGACGCGGCGGTCCAGGCCATGAAGAACGCGACGGCCGCCTGGGAGGCCGTGACGAACGTGAAATACCAGCACGTGTCCGCCCAGGATGGGAGCTGCACCGCGCAGAACAGCAATGTCCTCTTCGACGTGCGTCCCACGAATTCGGGCGGCCAGTACCTCGCGCGCGCGTTCTTCCCCGGCGACTCCCGCAGCAGCCGCAACGTGCTCGTCGACACCAGCGCGTTCGGCAACAACGGGCCGACCACGCTCACCGGCATTCTGCGGCACGAGCTCGGCCACACCCTCGGCTTCCGCCACGAGCACACCCGCCCCGAGGCCGGCACGTGCTTCGAGGACAACCAGTGGCGTGAGCTCACGTCCTACGACTCCAAGTCCGTCATGCATTACCCGCAATGCAATGGGACGGGCGACAAGACTTTGAGCCTGACCGAGAAGGACAAGCAAGGCGCCGTTCTCGTCTACGGCGCGCCCGGCGGCGCGCCTCCGGCCCCGGGCGATCCCGGCCCCGGCGACCCCGGCCCCGGCGACCCCGGCAATCCTCCGGCGCCGGGCGGCTCGCCGACCACGCAGAGCTTCAGCGGCACCGTGAGCAAGACGCAGCTCGTGCAGCTCGCCCCGCTCTCCGTGGCCGCCGGGACGACGTTCCAGGTCACGATGACCGGAAAGGGCGACCCCGATCTTTACGTGCGGTTCGGCGCGCAGCCCACGGCCTCGAAATGGAATTGCCGCCCGTACAAGACCGGCCCGAACGAAGCCTGCAGCCTGACGGTTCCTGCCGGACAATCCCAGGCGTTCGTCGCCGTGTATGGATACAACTGGGGCCAGTATCAGCTCTCCGTGACCTATACGGCGCCCTGAGGCCGATGCGCCTTCGCAGCTCCGCGCGGCGCCCCTCCCGCCGCGCGGAGCTGCCGCTTTTCCCGGATCCCCCACGATGACGATCGGTTTTCCCGCCGACGCCCGCCCGCTCCCGTGGTTGACCGCGCCCCGGGGCTAGGATATCCCCGCGCGATGCGAACGCGCTCGGCCCTCCTCGCCCCCTTTTTCTTCCTCGTCGTCGCCTGCGGCGGCGGCGCCGCCCAGGAACCGAAGACGTCCGCGGACGCAAACACGAGCGAGGGCAGCGGCGATGGCCAGCCCCGGCCGCCCGAGTGCGAGGCGGTCGGCAAGCACCTCGTGGCCCTCGAAGATCGGCCCAAAGGCAAGGGCCCGGCCGATGAAATGCGCTCGCTCACGGGCGCGTTCCTCCGCCTCTCCGACGCGCTCAAAAAGGAGCCCATCGAGACGCCCGACTTCAAGGAAGCCGTCGCCGAGCTCGCCACCCAGGCCGAGAGCTTTGGCAACCAGCTCAAGTCGATGGGCCCGATCGTCGACGAGATGGAGCAGATCAAGGGCCAGCTCAGCGCGTGGGAGAAGAAGGTCACGTCCACGGCGAACGCGTTCGACGCGACGTGCAACAACGGGCCGAAGGCCGAGTGCGAGGCCCTCGGCGTCGAGCTCCAGAAGGTCCCCCGCATCGAGGGCGAGAAGTTCGCCGAGCACGCGGCCGCGATCGAGAAGTTCATCGCGGCGATGGAGAAACAACAGGTCAAGGACGCGAAGGTGAAGTCGAGCCTCACGGCCATGCTCGGCGCGCTCAAGGAGGGCGTCCCGCCCATGCGTCGGTTCGCGACCCTGCTCAACGAGTCGAAGAAGGTCGACCCCGCGGGCGACGAGTTCAAGGCCAAGGTGAACCGCGTCGCGGCGATGTGCGGCGTGAAGCCGGAGGAGTGAGCCTCTCCTCGCTCGCCATCGCCCCTCGATCTCGATGTCCGCGCCTGCCCAAGCCCTCGGCGCGCCCGCGAAACCCTCCGGGCTCCGCGCCTTCTTTGGCCTCGATCTCCTCGACAACCGTTACCCCGCGCTCCACGGCCTGCGCGTCCTCGCGATCGTCACCGTCGTCCAGTACCACGTCACGTGGATCTTCTGGGGCGAGCAGGGCATCCCCCTCGATCGCGGCTTCGTCGACCGATCCCTCTCGATCTTCTTCGGGATGGATCTCTTCTTCCTCCTGAGCGGCTTCCTCATCGGCTCGATCCTGCTCCGCTCCCTCCAGAAGAACGGCACCCAGGATCTACGCCGCTTCTATCTACGCCGCGTCCTGCGCACGTTCCCCTCGTACTACGTGGTGCTCACGACCCTCGCGCTCGCGCTCCCGCTCACGGCGACGCAACGCGCGCACCTGCCCTACGAGTACACGTACCTCACGAACTTCGTCTCCTTGCACCGCCCCGACATCATCATGTTCTGGGGCTGGTCGCTCTCGCTCGAAGAGCAGTTTTACCTGACGGTCCCGCTCCTCTTTTTCGTGCTCCACCGCCTGCGGAGCGAGCGCGCGCGCTTCTGGCTCCTCGGCGCGCTCTTCTTCGCGGCGCTCGTCGTGCGGCTCGTCATCTACTTCCGTTACCGCCCGTGGAACGATTTCATCCTCTACGGCGCGCTCTACTTCCGCACGCACACGCGCTTCGACACGCTCGTCGCGGGGATCCTGCTCGCCTTCCTCCACCAGCGCCACGGCGAGGCCGTGGGCCGCTTCCTCGCGCGGCCCTTCCACCGCGCGCTCCTCGCGATCCCGGCGCTCACGTGCCTCTGGCTCCTCTTGAACCCCGCGATGTTCGGCGAAGAGCACGTCCAGCTCGTGCATGTCTTCGCCTGGGGCACCGTGACGAGCCTCATGTACCTCTGCGCCCTGCCGCTCCTGCTCCACGGCGACGGTTGGATCCACCGCGGCCTCTCGGCGCCCTTCTTCCGCCGCGCCGCGACGCTCGGCTACGGCGTCTACCTCGTGCACATCCCGATCATCGACCACGTCGTCCTGCCCGCCGCGAAGGCCCTCCACGCGAAGCGCGTCTCGCTCCTCCTCGTCTGGCCCGCGTCCCTCGCCGCGACGATGCTGATCTCGTTCGTGATCGGCTACGCGATGCACGTGCTCATCGAAAAACCCTCGCTCCGCCTCCGGGAGCGCTTCGCGGGCTAGGGATCAAAGGGCTTTCCGAATCCGCGCGGCGGCAGCTCCGCGAAGGAGAAACCCTTCCGGCCCTCGGTGATCCACGAGAGCGACGGCGAATCGAGATCACGATCGAGCTCGAAGCGCGCTGATCGCGGGCCGCGCGGGCCGACGTCGAGGACCGTCACGCGGACGCCGGGCACGGTGAAGACCTCGCCCGGCTTGAGCGGGGCGTCTTGGCTGCGGAAGAGCGCGCCCGGGCCCATCGGGAAGAGGCTGTGCTCCGGGGGCACGCGGATGTCGAGCGTGCGCGCGTCGCGCCGCAGCACGAGCGCGTGCCCCGTCTGCGCGAGGATCCGCCAGCGCGCGGGCAAGCGGCCCCGATCGTCGAGCGCGAACGGCAGGAAAAACGCGCTCGCCATGCAGCGGATCACCACCACCTCGGCGTCCTCCGGCGCCTCGATCTGCCCGCGCAGCTCGGCCGAGTGCTTCGTGAAATCATCGGCGGATCGCTGCTGCCTCCGTGCCATGAGCCACGCGGTCCCGGGCCCGTGCACGAGGTGCGCGAAGCCGAGCGCCACCGCGGCGAGCCCCGTGAGCTGCGCCGCCGCGCTCCTCGGCCCGCGCGCCGCCTCCTCGCTCGCGGGGGAGAACCACGCGTATTCGAGCAGCATGCCGACCGCCGGCGCGATGCCGAGCAAGCTCGCGCCGAGCACGCGCGGCGAGGGCACCACGGGAAGCACCGGCACGAGCGCGAGCACCGAACCGAGGAGGAGCCACGCGATCTGCGGGCGGCGCGCCTCGTCCTGCGCCGCGTACGCGCGCCGCAGCGGCACGTAGAGCAAGGCCGCGGTGCCGATCACGACAAGCACGGGCAGCACGAGCGGGGTGGTGTTGGGCAACAAGATCTCGTCGTCGAGCGCGAGCCAACCATCCGCGAGGAGCGTGGCGAACCTCTGCGGCACGGCGCGCAAAAACAAGCCCGTCTCGCGGAACGGATCCGTGTAGAAGCCCGAGCCGAACGAGCCATACCCGCCCCGGTGACGCACGTAGAGGTACACGGCCGTGGGCCACACGAACGTCGAGACGAACGCGGCGCGCCGGAGCAGGCTCTCGCGTTTGCCCACGATTTCCAGGGCGAGCACGTAACCGCCGAAGCACACGGCGTACTCGCCGGAGAGGAGCGCCAGCGTGAAGAGCAGCGTCGCGAGCGCGGCATCCCGCACCCTTCGTTCCTCGCGAAAACGCGCGTGCGCGGCGAGGGCCGTGATCCCGAACGTGAGCGAGAGAAGCGCCTCGCGGTTGGCGAGCCAGGCCAGTGGAATCGCGTGGGCGGGCGCGAGCGCGAACACGGCCGTCGCGATCGCCGCGGCCCGCCCCGAAAGCGCGCGCCGGAAGAGCGCGCGCGCGCCGAGCACCATCGCCGCCCACCAGGCGAACGAGTGCAGGTGCATCAGGAGCGGCGCGCCGCGAAACGCTTGGTGTTCAAAGTAGTGAAGCGCGCTCGCGAGCGGGCGGAAGAAGCGGATCTGAAGCTCGGGGTGCGCCCACCAGGGGAGCATGCCGCGCGCGGTGAGGGCCGCGCGATCGGTGTCGTTGATGAAGTCGTACAGGTCGAACGGGCCCCGCTTGCCGGGGAACGTCCCCTCGATCATCGAGGCCTGGAGGTAATCGTCGAGCAGGAAAGGCGTGCGGATCGCGGGGAGGTAGACGATGACGCCGAGCAGCAAAATGAGCCCGAGCCCGAGCCAGGTGCGTCGACGTTGCATGACTTCTGACAACGCTGCAATTGTCGCGCGGGGCTGCGGCGCGCGGGAAGAACGAGGGGCCGCGTCGTTCGTCATTGTCGAGAGCCACAAGGAGAGAGTTGTGGAGAGCGCGGCATTCGGGTACTCTCAGACCACAAACTCGTGAAATACGCTAGCGTCACCTGGTTGGTCCTTGGTCTCTTCGCAGTGAGCTTCTCCGCTTGCGCCACCTCCGAGCGGCCGGAGTTCGGCAACCAGCCTTCGGGCGGCGACGGCGGCTCCGGCGGTGACGTCGGAAACGGCGGCGGCGGCGGGGCCGGCGGTGATGTCGGAAACGGCGGCGGCGGCGGGACCACGGCGTCGAGTTCCAGCAGCAGCAGCAGCAGCAGCGGCGGGGGCGCGGTCTGCGTGGACCAGTGCAACTCCGACGCGGACTGCCAGAATAGCTGCCCCGCGGCCCCGCAAGGCGGCGCCAACTGCTGCGACGTGCCGACCCATGGCTGCTACATCGTCGGCTCGTTGTCCTGCCCGACGGGCCAGGGCGGCAGCGGCGGCACGCCCATGTATTGACGGTTCTCGGTCAACGTGGGGGCTCGTCCCCCCACACCTCCCGCAAGACTTCTTCAAAAGCGTCGATCGACCCGGACGGCAATCGTCGGCCCGAGCCCCCAAGCGGCTCCGCGGCATGGGGCGATGTCACCATACTGACAGGGAAACCGATCCACCACCCACGCGGCGCCGGCCGATGCGCCAATCGCGAGCGAGCCCGGCTCGCCGTGCCCGTGGATCCATTGCCGAACGCCGAGGGTCGCATAGGCCCATAAATCGAGGCCATATCCGCCGTCCAGGGTGATGGCCAATCGTCGCGTCACCGGCACGTCGAGCCCGCCGGTCACGTGCGAGAGCGCGAACTGCGCCTGCTGCGTGTAATAGTTTCGGATCAGCGAGTACCCGAGCTCCGCCCGCACATGCGCGCCGTCCAGGCTGCCGAGCCGCACCGCCGGGGCCACGGAGAGGCCACTCGGACCAAAATATTGCATTCGCCCTCCGATGCCGAGACCGACCTCGACGTAATCGGAGGCGAACGCCCCGCGCAGCCGGGCATGCACGATGGTGCCCGGCCCCTCGGGGACGAGGACGAACGCGAACGGAGAGAGCTCGAAGCCGAGCTTGAAGGGCCGCTGGAAATAATACTCGACCGAGAGATCCCCGATCGCGCCCCCGCCCGGCCCGATCATGTTGAAGAACGGCCGCACGGTGCCCTGCACGCGGACCATGTTCCGCGCGAGCGGCGGGAGCATCCACGACCGCTCGACCTCGGGCGGGGCCGTTTCCTCGGCAGCCTCGGCCCGCGTCGCCCCCGCGGCGAGGGCGACCACGAGGGCGGCCGCATGCAAGCGTGTTTGCTTCATCCGCGGACCCTCGCGACCTCGAGCTCCTCGGCGTGGCGCAAGAGCGAGCGGAGACGCTCCTCGTGCGAGCGCGTGTCGATTCGATCCTGCGGAATGACGCCCGCGCGGAGCGCCGCTTCGATCCCCGGTTGGCTCGTAAAACGAAAGCTCACCTCCTCCACGCGCCGCCGGTCGATCTCGATGCGGGGCAGCCTGCCCACGCGCCCCGGGCGCAAACCCGCCCGCGCAGGGTCGATGCACGACGCGAGATCCTCTGCCGCATCCATGCGAGGTCCGAGGCTCTCGATGCCGAACCGCGTGGCCAGCGTGGCCGCGATCGAGACGTGCTCGAAGGGCGTGGAGACGACCTTCCCCGCGCGCACGGACGGGCCGATCACCAACGAGGGGACGCGGAAGCCGAGCTGGCGGAACGCCGGGCGCGGGTCCTCCGTGGTCGGCGGGGGCACGTGGTCGAAGAACCCGCCGTATTCGTCGAACGTGATGATCAGCAGCGAACGCCCCCATTGCGGGCTCTCCTGCATCGACCGCACGATGCTACCGACCAGGGCCTCGCCGAGGGCCAAGCTGTGCGGCGGGTGGAGGTCGGAGGACCAGAAATCGGGATCAATGAGGGAAAAGTTGGGCAGGTTGCCGGTGCGGGCGTCGTGGAAAAAGGTCTCGATCCGCGTGCTGACCATCGGCTCATTGCCCCCGAGCGGGCGCCCCCGGAAGGCCGCGTGATACCAGTGCGCGGGCCCAGCGGTGTATGCCTTCGCGGACCAGCAGCCCTTGCCGAGCTTTTCCCATAACGTCGCCGGCCCGTCCGTGATCGGATCGTTCGTCGTGATGCCCTGCGACGTCGCGGCGTGCAGGAAAAACCGATTCGGCCAGGTCGGTCCGAGCACGGATGCAAACCACCGATCGCAGACCACGTATTGATCGGCCAGCGCATAAAAGAGCGGAATCTGGCTCCGATCGTGGTACGTCATCGCGTCGCGTTGCCGCCACCGGGCCCCCGTGTTTGCCCGCAAAAACCCGTCGTTTCGCCCTCCAGCGAAGGCCACGTGCGCCGCGTCCCAGGTGTGCAGCGGGCCGTGATGCGCGCACGGGGCCGCCGCCCAGTGCATGGCCATGGTGGTGCCGTCGTCGTCCGCGTTCGTCTCGCCGCCTGCGAGCCCGTCGATGGCTTGCCGCGCGGGGTAATCGGGGTCGAACGCGAGCGCCCCGAAGAAGTGGTCGAAGGAGCGGTTCTCCATCATGACGACCACGAACGTGTCGATCCCGGCGAGCAATCGCCTCGGCGTGGGCGCGCCGCTCGCGTCGAAATCGGGGCCCACGGCCGGCGCCGCGGGTCCGGCCTCGCAACGATCGGGCCCCGCCGCGCACCCGCTCCCGAGCGCCGCGGCGCCGATGCCTGCCCCGAGCCCTTTCAGCGCCGCGCGGCGAGACACCTGTCCCGTGAGCCCTCGCAGAGAATTTCGTCGTGCCATGGCTGAGTCCGTCCATATCATCAGCACGACTTCGACGACGAGCAAGCTCGTTCGTCAGGGCGCGAGGCTTTCGATCCTCGGAAATAAAAGGAACTTTCGTGATGGCGTGATATCGAGGCGGGGAGCGTCGAACGCACGGTCCGGCGCAGCCGCAGATTCCCGGAATGCCAGAGATGCCTACGCCGCCGCGAGGGGCGTCCGCTCACGCGGCAGGCCGGTGAGCTTCGCGTAGAGCTCGAGCGCCTGCGCGACCACCTGATCCATGTTGGAATACCGGTACGTCGCGAGCCGGCCGACGAAATGGACGCCGGGCGTGGCCGCCGCGAGCGCCTCGTATTTCCGGTAGAGCTCGGCGTTCTCGGGCCGCGGGATCGGATAGCAGGGATCGCCCTCGGCGCGCGGGTATTCGTAGACGAGCGTCGTCTTCGGGTGCTCCTGCCCCGTCAGGTACTTGCATTCGGTCACGCGCGTGTACGGGTGCTCGTTCGGGTGGTTCACGACGGGCGCCGGCTGGAAGACCTGTGTGTTCTTCGTCTCGAACCGGAACTCGAGCGAGCGGTACGGGAGCTTGCCGTAACAATCCTCGAAATACGCGTCGATCGGCCCCGTGTAGATGACCTGAGCGTGCGGGATCGATTCCTTCACCTCGCGAAAATCCACGCCGAGCATGACCTTGATCTTCGGGTGGTCGAGCATGCGCTCGAACATCCGCGTGTAGCCGCGGAGCGGCATCGCCTGGAACGTGTCCGTGAAATACCGATCGTCGCGGCTCGTCCGGACCGGGATGTGCGCGGTCACCGAGGCGTCGAGCTCGGAGGGATCGAGGCCCCATTGCTTGCGCGTGTAATTCCGGAAGAACTTCTCGTAAAGCTCGCGCCCGACCTTGCCGACGATGACGTCCTCGCTCGTCCGCACGCGCGGGGCCTTCTCGGCCCGCGCGGCGAAGAACGCTTCGAGCTCGAACGACGTCAGGCGGAGGTTGTACAGGCGATTGATGGTATCGAGGTTGATCGGGATCGGGACGAGCTGCCCGTCCACGGACGCGAGCACCCGGTGCTGGTACGGCCGCCACGTGGTGAAGTGCGAGAGGTACTCGAAGACCTCCTTCGAGCTCGTGTGGAAGATGTGCGGCCCGTACTTGGGGACGAGCAGGCCCTCGTCGTCGTAATGGTCGTACGCGTTGCCTCCGATGTGCCGGCGCTTGTCGAGGAGGAGGACCCGCTTGCCCGAGCCGCGCGCGAGCCGCTCCGCCAGAACGCTGCCTGCGAACCCAGCGCCCACGATCAGCCAGTCGAACATGGTTCCTCCGGGGCGCCGCTCCGGACGAACACCGCGGCGCAAGGCATCGAAGGGGGCATGGGTGCCCTCCTAGGGCTCGCTGCGCGGGCGGGAAGCCCCTTCTCGAACAGGCGGCTCAGAGCCCCGTCGGGTACGTCTCCGGCGCCTCGCCGGCCTCCCAGCGCGCGGTCTTTTCGAGGGGCTCGACCGCGCGCGTCAGATCGAAATGAATGACCGCGTCGAACTGGGCGGCGAGATCGGCATAAAAATAATGACTCGCCCGCTCGCTCGCCGGCAGATACACGACCCCGATCGCCCGCTCGAGCCGCTGGGCATGAAGCGGCAAGAGCCTCGGATCCCGCAAGAGGAGCGCGAACTGTTCGAGCCCCGTGGCATGCAGGATCGCCTCGTAGCTGTCGGGACGGGCGGGACGCACGCGTTTTTGCTCCACCTCGGAGCCCCAACCCGACGCCGCGGAGACCATCCCCGCATACGTGGTGAACCCGATCGAAAACACGTCCGGGTGGCGCTCCTTCACGATCTGACCGACGTTGAGCTCGCCCTCGTGGGACATCTGCGTCGCCCGCGCATCGCCGAGGTGCGAGTTGTGCGCCCACACGACGACCTTCGCGGGGGCGCCGCGACGACGCCCGAGGTGCGCCCGCAGCGCATCGAGCGTCTCGGCCATGTGCTCATCGCGCAGGTTCCACGAGGCGGCCCCTCCGCGGAACATCGCGCGATAGTACCGCTCCGCGTTCTTCACGAGGCGCGCGTTCTGCTCTGCGAAAAAGGCCTCGTCCTCGCCCTCCTCGTCCGGACCACGGCGAGCGTACTCGGGCGCGCGCCGCTCGATCTCCATGAGCTGCCGGACGACCTCGTCCTCGCACGACGCCGCCATCCCGAGGCTCGTCGCATACCCGTAGGCCTGCGTGTCGTGGCCGAAGAGTTCGAAACACCCGTACCGCCGCCGCGCGACCTGGGCCCCTTCGGGATCGATCCGGTCGAGATAAGCGAGCACGGCCTCGATCGACGTGTTCATGCTGTAGAGATCGAGCCCGTAGAACCCGGCGACGCGGTGCGGGTGCGCGTCGTTGTGCTCCCGTAACCACGTCACGAAATCGAGGACGTCCGTGTTTCGCCACATCCACGCGGGGAACCGCTCGAATCCGCCGAGCGCTTCGAGGGGCCCGGGGTCCGGGCCCCTGCCTCGGACGAAACGATTGATGCGATAGGCGTCCGGCCAGTCGGCCTCGACCGCGACCGCGCAGAAACCCTTGTCCTCGATGAGCCGGCGCGTCAGGCGCGCGCGCTCGCTGTAGAACTCGTGCGTCCCATGCGACGCCTCGCCGAGAAGAACGAGCGTCGAATCTCCGATGGCATGGAGCAATGCATCATGGTCGTGCCGCGTCCCCGCGAGCGGGAGAGCGCACGCCGCCACGGTGCGAGGTAGTGCCCTCTCGAGCGGCGCATGCGTAGCCATGTTCGCGTCATGGTACGTCACGGTCGGAATCACAAGACACCATTGAGGCATCACGCGTGTGGAGGCCGCGCGGGCGCCGCGCGCGCCCGAAGCCGCTCGCGCGCAAAAGCGCGGCCTGCGCGCTCGCTCCGCGCCCACGATCCAGAGCCGAAGATGTGCGCGTCGGCCGTGACAACAATGAATGTTCGCCTAAGTAAAACTTCGTTGCGCATGACGAAATCATGTTTGGCTGGGATCTTGGTTGTGGCATAGTCTCGAACATGCCTAGAAGAAAGACGGCTGCTCCCTTCACTTCCAAGATTGGTGCCCGGATCCGCGCGCTGCGCGTCGAGCGGAACCTGTCTCTGGCCCAGCTCGCGGACGCGGGTGGTCTATCCAAAGGCCATCTTTCCAGCGTCGAGCACGGGCTCGCGGCGATCACGGTCGAAACGCTGGAGCGCATCGCGCGTGCGCTCGAAGCGCTCCCGATGGATCTCGTGACGTTCCCCGAAGAGGACGATCGAGGCCGGATCGCGGACATCGTGCGCAGGTTGCCGAAGAAGGAGCTGCCGAAGCTGCGCCGCGAAATGCTGGCGCGCGCCCCGGCAGAGGCCCAGGCCCCGACGCGTCGCCGTACCAGCGCGCGCGCTTAGACCTACCGGTCTCCCGGCAGCTTGGGTATTTTTTCGTAATGCCTCGGATTCGAGGGCTGCGTCTCCGGGGGCGTCGGCGTATGCAGGGCGTTCGGGGGAATGTGGCCCTCGGCGTCGGCCTGCGGCGACCGAGGCGGGCCGCTCGGGGGGACCTCCGGCTCGCTTCGATCGTCGGGTCTCGATTTCTCCTTCCCTATCACCTTCGTGCTCCAGTCTGCCGCGGACGCACCCTCGTGCGCCCGGACGCGCCCCGGGATGCAGAGGTCATGCCGGCGCCCCTCGCGTCCGCTCGCAACGACCCGCGTCAATTCGGTCTGCGGCGCAGCACCGCGGCGAGCTGCCGGGCCTCGGCCACCGCGTGATCGTCGTATCCATGCATCGAAATCGACACCCGCCCACCTGGAATGGGCGACTCGACGAGGGGCACGCTCATCGCCTTGTCGTTCACCACGATGGCGAGTCGCTCCTTCACATGCTCCCGCGTGGCCGCGTGAAACCGCTCGCCGCCCGCGGCGTCGAGCGTCACGAGCACGACCGGCGCCTGCACCGGCCCTTTTCCGTCGTCCTCGAGCACCATCGCGTCGACCACGTTTGCGTGGGTCACGATCGCTCCTCCCGCGACCACGTACGTGCGAAGGCCAATGGGCCGCGGCTCCCCCGTCTCGTCTTCCTCCATCACGTCGCCGAGGACGAACCTGTGGCCGGCCGGGAGAGGCAACGTCGAGAGCCACGGCGAGAAGCGCTCCTTTGCCTGAACGTACGTCTCGCCCGGCTTCTTGACGAGCATGGCATATTGGAGCGTCACGGGAAGACCCGACCGCGAGAGCCTCTGCTCGGCACGCACAGATACACTCTCGGGCAGCGTGCCCGCGGCCTTCGCGAACGGTTCGAGCTCATCGTCGACCACCACGATCTCCATGGTGATCGGCCGCAACCCCGCGAGGTCCACGGCGTCGTCCTTTTTTTTCGCGCAAGCGGACGGCGACAGGGCGAGCGCGACGAGGAGCATGCTTCGAGCACGAACGAGCATGCTCTTTGGCGTATCCCAGGCCACCCGGCGCCGTCAACCCTGCTCGCCCGTCTCGGCCCGACGCGACCGACGGAGGGCTCCGTGAGGGGCCCGCGGCAAACGCCCGCGGACAAACGAGACAAGCAGGTTCGTCCCGGCGAGGGCACGTTCGTCGCGGAACGTGGTCTGCATGCAGAACCGCCGCTCCAGCATCGGTGATCAGGGTTTGCCCACGGACTGGGTTCGTCCGTGTGAAACGGAGGCAGCCGAGGACTTCCCGCCGCGCGTCCCGGTGACGTCCACGAGCCTGCGCAGCGTCGGGTACAACCCCGAGGCGCACGAGCTCGACCTCGAATTCAAGGACGGCAGGCTCTACCGCTACAGCGGCGTGCCCCCGGAGGTGCACGACGAGCTGCTCCACGCACCCTCGCTCGGGAGGTATTTCCTGGCCAACGTGCGTGGACAGTACCCGTGCGAGCGGCTCTGCTGACACGCAGAGCCGCCGACGTCCCTCTCAGCGAGGATCGAGCCGGAGCAGGGGCGCGCTCGCGATGGGGTTCCAGGTGAAATCACCGCCGAGCGAGTACACGAGCGCGACCGGGATCTCGTACCGATCGAGCGTGTACGTGATCGTCACCTCGAGGTCGTCGCTGCCCGTGACGAGCGCCTTGCACGCCTCGCCCACGGCCTTTCCATTGGACGGGCTCTTCGTCCCGCGGTTCGTCGCGATCTTCACCTCGGCGCACACGAAGGCCTTCGCGAGCTTCTCGCGCTCGCCTTTCATGCCGCTCTTGTATTTCGTCTCCGCCGCGCTCTTCGCGGCCTTCGCCTTCGCCTCGGCCGCCTTCGCGTCCGCCACCGCGGCGGCGTCTCCGCCGTCGGCCTTCTGGAGGTCCGCAGCCGCCTTCTCGTATTCGCTCGACGCGATGTCGAACGGAACCCGCAGGCGCCGATCGATGCCGTCTCCCTGCAGGTGCAGGTTCCACGTCACGCTGAGCTTGCGTTGCCCCTTCGAAAGCGCCGAATCGTCCACGTGATCGGTGATCGTCGCGTTCTTCACCGAGCCGGAGAGCTCGTTCTTCGTGAACGTCACCTCGGGCCTCGCCCCCGGCACGTCCTCGCGGGAAACGCCGAGCAGGCTGAGCTTCGCCTTCGCCATGTCCTGGTAGACGACCTTGTTTTCCTTGACGTACACGAGGACGTTGCCCGACGCGTGCACCATCTCCCCGCTCGGGAGCTTCACCATTTGCATCGTCATCGACGGCGGCGGCAGGTCGAATTCGAGCGGCGCGGCCTCGAGGATGTCCGCCCGCGTGTAGCGGATCGGGTAGCGCAGCTCGAGGTGCGTGAGCGGCACGGCGGGGGCGTCCTTCGACGCGTCCTTGGCCGCCGTCATCGTGAGGACGTTGTTGCGCGCGCTCCGATTGCCCTCCGCCTCCTCGCGGACGGGCACGAAGGCGACGTGGCCCGACGCCTTGTCGCGGATGCGCACGGAATCCCCGACGAGCGCCAGATCGAAGGCCCCCTCGTCGAACACCGAGGCGTACGATTTCACGAACACCTTGTTCGCCTTGACCACGATGCGACCCCGGATCTGCGAGGGCGGCATGTCCGCGATCACGACCGATTCGCACTCGTTCTTCCGCGACACGAGCCGGATCTTCTCCCCCGGCCGCCAGACGCTCTCGTTCGTCGAGTTGCTCTCGTTCCGCCACGCCGAGGGCTTTTCGCCCGTGAACGGGTCGGCCTTCGCGTCGTCGGGCACGTTGTTGAAATGGAGGGTGTACGTGGTGTTGTAGAGGTCGCCGACCGAATCGGGGCTGAACTTGCACTCGACCTCGCGGTCGCCATTGACGAAGCGCAGGCTGCCCTCGAACCACGCGTCGGAGAGCACCTCGCCCGTATCGTTCGTCGCCTCGATGATGATGCCGAGGCCATACGCGGAATTCTGGTCGCGCGTGCTGAACGTGCCATTGTCGCGCACGCTCGGCATCGCGCGCTCGGACGAGTACGGGTGGAAGAGCTGGAGGTCCTTGATGCTGACCTGAATGCTCTTCGTCGAGGGGGGCGTCGTCGGCTGCACGGCCGCCCCCTCACTCCCGCCAGCGGGCGCCGCCCCCGTGGATGCAGGCGCGGCGGCCGACGACGCACCGGAAGTTCCCGGCGCAGCGCCCCCCCCGGCGCCCTCCTTGTTTCCACACCCCATGCCGGCCCCGACAAGGGCGGCAAGGAGGACCCAGCTCATGCGAATGTGATTGTCCGGACGCATTGCGGGCCACCGTCTGCGAAGTGACCAGCCCTTGTCAAGCGATTTTGCGCCCGAACACGACTCTCCGATACGGAACAGTCTACCTCGCTCGCCCGCGTCGACGCCGCACGGCAAACCCGAGAAGGAGCGCCGCCGTCGCCGCCGGGAAGCCCGTCGGCGCGATTCCGTTCGTCCTGCAACTACAGCCGCCGCCCATGATCAGGTCGCTCCCGCCCGCGCCGGTGCCCGCGTCCCCGCCTGTGCCGGCATTCGAGCCGCCCATGCCCCCGCCAACGCCGCTCCCATTCCCGCCGGCGCCGCCCGTGCCGCCTTCGCCGCCGCTGCCGCCAGCGCCTCCCATACCACCCGCGCCGCCCGTGCCGCCGCCTCCGCCAACGCCGTCGTGCACGCACACGCCCGCCGCGCACGTGCCCCCCGGGCAGGCCGCGCCTTCGGGTTTGGTGGGATATGCGCACATGCCGCTCACGACATTGCAAGCGCCCTCCTCGTGGCAGGCGTCGGGCGGCGCGCACGTGATCGGATCCGCGCCGAGGCAAACGCCGACCTGGCACGTGTCCGTCTGCGTGCAGGCATTGCCGTCGTCGCAAGACGCGCCCTCCGGTTTGAGCGGCGTGGAGCATTGCCCGGTGACGGGGTCGCACGTGCCGATGTCATGGCAAGCGTCGATCGGGTCGCAGACGACCGGGGTCGTCCCGACGCATGTGCCCGCCTGGCAGAGGTCCGTCTTGCTGCACGCGTTGGCATCGTTGCAGGCCGCGCCGTCGGGCTTCGCGGGATTCGAGCAGCCGGTCACCGGATCACACACGCCGGCGACGTGGCAATCGTCCGACGGGGCGCAAACGACGGAGCTTTTGCCCGTGCAGGTCCCCGCCTGGCAAACGTCTTCCGTGGTGCAGACATTCTCATCGCTGCAAGCCGTCCCGTCCGGCGCGCTCGGGGTCGAGCAGAAACCGGTTTGCGGATCGCAGGTGCCCTGCACATGGCAGGCGTCGCTCGGCGAAGGACAAACCACGGGGTCCGTCCCGACACACACGCCGCTCTGGCAGACGTCCTTCTCGCTGCATGCATTGCCGTCGTCGCAACTGGGGCCGGTGAGCGGCGCGCAGGTGCCATCCGCGGCGGCGCCGGCGGCGACGGAGCAGGCATCACAGGCGCCGGCATGACACGCAGTATCGCAGCAGACGCCGTCGACGCAGAAGCCGCTCTGGCAATCGAGGCCGATGGCGCAGGCCGCGCCGAGCGCGTCGGCCCCGGTCAGCAGCTCCGCGGTGCCCACGTACCCCAGGCCATGCTGCCCCCCTGCGACGAGGACCGTGCCCATCCCGAGCAGCGCCGCCCCATGGCGATGGCGCGCGCCGACCAGCGCGCTGGCCGGGATCCAGGTGTTCAGCTCGACTTGATAGATGTCCGTGGTGCCCGACGACGAAGTGTCGGGCCGCATCCCGCCCGTGACGAGCACCTGGTTGCCTGGGAGCAACGTGGCCGTGTGGAGGCGCCGCGCCTCGCTCATCACGCCCGCGGACGTCCAGGCGTTCGTCGCCGGATCATAAAGCTCCGCGGTGTCGATGGCGCCATTCGACGAGCTCGTCCCGCCCGCGACGAGGACGTGGCCCGTCGGCAGGAGCGTCGACGTGTGCTGCGCGCGCGCCGCATTCATCGACGGGATGGTGGTCCAGGTGTTCGTCGTCGGATCGTAGATCTCCGCGGAGACATAGGCCGGCGAGGTCGGGCTCGGCGCGCCGCCGATGGCGAGCACCTTGCCATTGGGAAGCGCCTGGAGCGCGTGCGTGACGCGCGGATCGTTCATGGGCCCGGTCGGCGTCCAGATGTTCGAGATCGGATCGTACACCTCTGCCGTGGCCATCGCCATCTGGCCGTTGTACGGCATGCCGCCCGCGGCCATCACCTTGCCATTGGCCATCAGCGTGACCGAGACGGAGCAACGCGCGACGCCGAGGGGGGCCCCAAGGGACCACGTCTTCGACGCGGGGGAATGAATTTCGGTGAACCTGAGGCAATCCGCGCCGCCGTCCCAGCCTCCGGTGATGAGCACCCGCCCCCCCGCGAGGACGGCCGACTGGTGCCCGGCGCGCCCATACGTCAAGGACCCCGCATACGTCCAGGTCCCGGTGGCGGGATCGTAGAGCTCGCTGGACGCCACATAACTCACCCCATTGTGCCCCGAGGTCACGAGGACCTTGCCGTTCGGGAGCGAATTCGTGGTGTGATAGGCTCGTACCGCATTGAGGGCCCCGGTCGGCGCCCACGCCGGATCGACGAGCACCTCCTCCCCGTTTGCGTCGACCCATAACTCGATCGTATCGCCGCGCGCGACGAGCCGCGCCGCGACGGCCCGGCCCGAAGCCGCGAACGCCTCCGGCGCCGTCACGCGGATTCGCGAGGCGCCGCGGCCATCGAAGAGCTCCACCGCGTCACCCGCCTGCCGCACTGCGGCGCCCTCGATCGTCCACGCGACCGCCGCGTGATCGGCCGCCGCAACGCCCTGCTCCAGCCACAACCATTCCTCGTATCCCGCTCCCGTCGCCGTCCAGAACGAAGTCCCGTCCGCTCGCCCGTACACGACCGCGTGCGCGGCGATCGCGCCCTCGCCCCCTGCGCCGATCTCCCGCACGTGCACCGAAACATCCCCGGGCAGCTCGAAGCGCACCGGATCCTCGGCGCGACGCGGGAGCAGCACGCGGAGGCCGCTCGGCAAAGGCCTCGTCTCCGCATGAGCCTCCTCGATCGCATCTCCGCCCGGCAAGGCCGGCGACCGGACCCAGCGCGCGTTTTGCGCGCCGCTCGGCGCCGGGGAAAACCCCTCGTCGCCGCCCACGAAGAGCGCGTCCGCGTCGAGGATCCGCGCCGCCTGCGCCGGGAAACGCGCGCGCAGCGCCGCCGCCTCGCGCGGGATCTCGCGGGGCGTGAATTCGGCTCGCGCGGGCCCGGACCACGCCCCCGGCGGCTCCTCGCCGCTGCACCCCGCGCCGCCCCAGGCAGCGCCGAACGGAAGCAGGAGGAGCGGCGCGAGCAGGGCACGCCGGCACGGGCGAATCGATTGCATGCGGTGGATCTCCTGAAGCAGGTCCGAAAGGGGTGCATCGAAGACCCGAGGACGCGCGGTGTCAAGCCCCTCCCCGCGTCAATGGCCAGACACCACGTTTTCGTATCGCACGGAAACGACCTCCACGACGCTTGACGGACTGCGCAAAACTCCGTGAGATCGATTCCTTCCCTCGTCATCCCGGCGAGGGGCGCGCGCTGGAGATTTTCATGCTTTCGAAGATCACTCGTTCGACTTCATTCGCCGCGGCCCCCGTGCTCCTGGGGCTCCTCGGAGCGTTCGCTTTCACGCAGGGCTGCGGCACGGATCCCGGCCCGAGCGCAAGCGGATCGAACTCCACGGGGACCCACACGGGCGGCACGGGCGGCGTCGGAGGCACGGGCGGCGTCGGAGGCACGGGCGGCGACGGGGGCGCCGGAGGGAGTGGCGCCGCGGACGCGGGTCCGCCCTGGGATCCGACCCTCGGGTGGACCAACTTCAAGGAGAGCGACGACACGCAAAAGATCTACGTATCGAGCTCGGATGGGAGCGACGACAACGACGGCCTTTCGCCGGAGAAGGCCGTCAAGACGATCGCCAAGGGCAAGCAGCTCCTGCGCGACGGCTTCCCGGATTGGCTGCTCCTCAAGCGAGGCGACGCCTGGAACGAGGGGCTCGGCACGTGGACGCTCTCGGGCCGAGGCACGTCGGAGTTGATGGTCGTCTCGACATACGGCGACGCCGTCGCGCGCCCGCTCCTCAAGACGGGCGCGAAGCGCGGGCTCTCCGCGGACGCCGGCCCCACGCTCCAGCACCTTGCTTTCGTGGGAATTCATTTTCACGCAAACACCCGCGACCCCGCGAGCCCCGATTTCGTGGGCCCGGCGGGCGACGAGGGCGTGGTGTGGCTGGCGAAGGGCGGCGACCTGCTCTTCGAGGATCTGATGATCCAGTCCTACACGAACAACCTGAGCCTCCAGGGGGTCGAGGGCAAAATCAACAATGTCCGGCTGCGCCGCTCGGTCATCGTCGACGCGTACAAACTCGAGGATCCCAATCCGAGCGTGACCACCGACGACGCCGAGGGCCTCACGGCGACGAACGTCGACGTGCTCATCCTCGAAGGGAACGTCTTCGACCACAACGGCTGGAATTCACAGGTGCCCGGCGCGAATGCGACGATCTCCAACCACAACGTCTACATCCAGCCGTCGTGCTCGAAGGTGACGATCCGCGGCAACATCACGACGCGCGCGGCGAGCCACGGGCTCCAGGCGCGCGCGGGCGGCACCGTGGACAATAACCTCGTCATCGCCAATCCCATCGGCTTCTCGTTTGGCTTGACGAATGGGCCGGCGACCCCGCTCTCCGGCGGCGTCAGCGGCACCGTGACCGGCAACGTGGTGGGTGAAGCGGGCGACATCACGGAGGTCGAGACGCGCGGGGTCGGGATCCAGATCGGCAACATCAAGTCGGCGGTCGTCGAGAACAACATCCTCGCGCACGACAAGACCGTAGGGAGCAACCACGCCGCATTCGAGCTCACGCGCAAGTACGACCCGATGCAGGTCCCGGACGAGGCGATCAAGGACCTCACGATCCGGAACAACATCGTCTACGACTGGCGCGGCGGGATCCGCTTCTCCACGACGGCGCTCACGAACGTGAAGGTCGAGGCCAACGATGTCCAATCGCCGCTCCGGGGCGAGGAGCTCGCGCGGTTCTTCAACCAGCCGTACAACGCCGGCGTGAGCTTCCTCGGGAACCACTGGCATTCGAGCGCGCCCGCGAAGGGCTGGTTCGAATCCGGCGCGAACGCGACCGGCCAATCCTACGACGAGTGGCTCGTGACGACGAAGGAGACGGACGCCACGAACACGGCCGTCTCGTACCCGGATCCCGAGCGCACCCTCGGCGCGTACCACGGGGCGATCGGCAAGGAGGCCACGCTCGACGCGTACATCGCCGAGGCGCGCAAGCAATCGCGCTTCAACTATCGATACGAGTACACGGCAGCCGCGCCGATGATCTACATTCGCGAAGGATTCATCAAGAACTGACGGAGGACGAGCGCGCTCGGCCGCGGGCGCGCTCGCGCCTTCCCCTCCCCCCTCCCCCTCCCCGGGCCACGCTTGACATGCCGGGCGAAGTTTGTCTTGCTGCCCGCATGCCGCGCGTGTTCCGTTCGCTCCTCCTCGCGCTCTCGTTTTCGCTCGCGGGCTGCACGGACGCCCTCCGCGGCAGCCCGCTCTCGGAGGTCCCGAAGCCCGTCGGGGTGATCGCCCGCGCGACGAGCGCCGAGCCCGGCGGCCTGCGCGTGCTCGCGAATGGCAGGTCGCAACAATACGGGACGGAGGGCGCGTGGCTCGCGACCGACGAGGACGAGCTGCGCTCGCTCTGGCGCGCCGTCCACGCCAAAGGCCCTCTGCCGCGTGTCGATTTCGAGACCCACGTGGTGCTCGGCGCGGCGTATGAAGGCGGCGCCTGCGAGCCGGAGCTCGATGCGGTCGAGGTCGACGCCGCGGGCACGTTGAGGCTTTCGAGGAAGTATTTCGGCGGCGAGTGTATTTTGATCGCGATGGGCATCGCGCAGGTCATCGCCGTCCCTCGACGGATCTTGCTGCCGCGGTTCGTGTACCTCGCGGATCCGCCCCACGCGGCGTACGCATTCGAGTTGCCGGAGGCGAAACCGAAGGCGTCGGCGCCGTCTCGAACGCCTCCTCCGATGGCTTCCCTCGAACGCCCCTCCCTGCCTGCCCCGCTCGGCGTGGTCGCGCTCCCGCCGCGGGGCCATCTCGCCCTCCGCACGCTCGACAATGAGCGCGCCGTATGGGTCGTTGTCCACCGCTCGGGCGCCATCTCGGTCCTGTCCGCCGACAAGCCCGCGTACGACGATATGCCTTGGCTCCGCCGGAAGGTGCAATGGCTCTCCGGGATCGGTCGATTCGACTCGGAGCACGACGCGGCGGGGCGATCGGTCCACGGCCACGCTCCGCTCGAAGCGCGTCTCTTCGCGCGGCTGAGCGACGGGCGTATCGCCATCGGCGAGCCCGCTCCGCTCGCGCCGGGTCCCATCGAGCCGAGGACCGAGGCGCCGAAGCTGGAGGGTCCGTCGGAGCCGTACACGGGCCTGCCGCTCCTCCCGATCGACGAGCTCCCGGAGGGCCGCCTGTCGCTCGTGGACAGCGCGCTCGTCTTCGGCGCTTCCGGCCCGGTGCGCCTCTGCACCCCGCCGACGCATCACAAGCTCAGCGATCGATTCCGGGGTTGTCCGAACAACGCCCCCGCGGTCGTGGGATCCCCTTCGATGGAGCGATCCCGGGTGACGGCCCTGCTAGCGCCGGTGCTCGTACGGCAGCGCCAAGGCGCGATCGATCTCGCGATCCTGGTATCCGACGGGGTCGCCGGGTACTCCGCGGAAGGGGGCGTCCCCCGGCCGGCCCCGCGAGGCCCGTCACGCGCGCGTGGCGCGTTGACGCTCGGCGCCGCGGCGCGCGGAAATACGAGCGGCGCGCACGACGGTTTTTCCCTGAATTGTGTCATCGCGGAAGGCTCGCCGGACGAGACCTGGACGTTCACGGCCCCGCACGCCGGCCTTTATGCCTTGCAGCTCGACAGCGAGTTCGACGGAGCGCTCGCGCTTTCCCAGCCGGGCGGAGGGCTCCTCACTTGCAATGATGATCGGGCCGGCTACTACAGCTCGTCCATCGTGCACGTTTCCCTCGCGCGAGGCGCGCAGGTCCAGGTCGTCGTCGACGGCTTCGGCGGCGACGCGGGCGCATACACGCTCCGGGTCCAGGAGGAGGCGCCGCTCGCGCATGGCGGCGTGCTCGCGCTCGGGCGAGAGGTCGCGGGGGATACCTCGAAATCCACCGACGACTCCGCGGTCTGCGCAGCCTACGGCAACGACGACGAATGGCTCCTCGAAATCAAGGAGGCCGGCGATTACCTCTTCCGCGTCGAGACGTCGGGCTGGACGCCGGTGTTGTACATCCTCGTCGAGGACGAGACGGACACGCATGCGTGCTTCGTGGAGCGCACGCCGCGTCGCCCGTTGATCAAAGAACAGTACCTCATGGCCCGAAAATACAAGATTATCGTCGACGGGCCCAGAGAGAAGGACGCGGGGCCCTATCGGTTGCGGGTCGAACGAAAAAACCCGTAGCGGCCTCGCGAGGCGCGCCTGAAGAGGAAAACACGGGAGGACATGGATGCGACTTTGACGTGCACGCGGAGCGGCTCGACGTTCCCGTGCATGACGTGGTCCCGCAAAGCGATTTCCGGTCTGGTCGTTTCGTCCCTCGCAGCCTTTGTCGGATGCGGCGCGGATCCCTCGCCCAACGACAACCACGAGCCTCGCGTCGGGAGCGAGGCCTTTGCCTCGTGCCCCGCGACCAGCCCGCGGGCGGGCAGGCTCGACGATACGTTCGGCGAGAACGGAATGGCCCGCGTGAGCTTTGGGGCCGATGACGACGGCGGGTATTTCGGTCTGGATGTCGCGGGGGATCGCATCCTCGCGGCAGGCTGGGGCGCGGGCGGGCTCGGCGGCGTTCGTTTCCGCCTGACCCGGTTCACCCCGTCCGGGAGGCTCGATCCTACGTTCGGCACGAATGGCACGGCTGGCACCGGGTTCGCGTCTTCGACCGCCGACGCCGCATATGCCGTCGCCGTCGGGCACCAGAGCGACGGCGGCATCGTCGCGATGGGCCACCGTGACAAGTTCCACGGCGAATCCGCGAACATCGCGCTCGTGCGTTTCGAGCCGGACGGGTCGATCGGGGGCTCCGGGTTCGGCACCGACGGGAAAAGCCTGATCGACCTCGGCGGCGAGGAGTCCGTCACGGATGGCCTGGTTCTTCCGGACGACAAGATCCTCGTGGTCGGTGGGCGCGGCAGCCGGGAGATTCTCATTGCCCGCGCCACCCGGACCGGCGCGCTCGATACCACGTTCGCTGCACCGAAGGGATACGTGACCGTCCCCGTGGGCGTCTCCGCGCACGCCCAATCGGTCGCCCTCGACGCGAGCGGCCGCATTCTCGTGGCCGGCACCGCGGACCTCGACCAGGGGGGAACCATCATGGTCGTGCTTCGCCTGACGGCGGACGGCGTGCTCGATCCCTCGTTCGGCGGTGATGGCGTGATCGAAGCCGGCCGTGACACGAGCCGCGAGCGCGCGGTGTCCGTCGCGCCTTCTGCCGACGGCACCATGGTCGTGGCCGGCGACACCGGCGGGGACGACCCAGCTTTCGTGGTCCGCCGCTTCCTCGCAGACGGCAGCCCCGACCTCTCGTTCGGCTCCGAGGGCCGCGCGGAAGGGCCACGCCACGCGGGCAACATGCGAGCCGAGGACATGGTGGTATTGCCCGGGGGGGGTATCCTCGTCGTCGGCAATTCCCCGGAAATCGAAACAATCGTCGAGCCCGTCCTCGTGCGCTACACGTGCGACGGGAAGGTCGACACCACGTTCGGGGTGCACGGCATCCTGCGGGTTTACCTGGGGGAGAGCGGGGTCCTGCATACCGTCCGGCGCGACGCGGACGATCGGGTCCTGCTTGGCGGCGCCGATGTGGGGATGAGCCCGGGGCCGGGCACGTATGGAGTGGTCGTTCGCATGTGGATGTAAAGAAACGGTCCACGCGCAGGGACACGTGTGTTATGGGACGGCATGCTCCCTCTGCCGTCCGTGGACGCCGCGCTCCCCACGATCCACCGGCTCCTCGTCCGGTTCGACGAGGCACTCACGCGGCTCGGCGGTCGCCCGAGCGCGCTGGAGCTCGAGCGCCCCACGTTCCTCGTCCATGAGGCCCTGTCGGGGCAGTCCCGCGAATTCCACAGCCACGCGCACGTGCTGACCCTCACGGAGGGGATGGGCCCGATCGAGACCCTCGCGGGCATCTTCCACGATGTCGTGTACGTGCAGGTGGATCAGGGATTTCCTCGGATGATCAGCGATCTGCTCCGCCCGCTGCTCACGCCCGTGGATGGGACGGGGTATCGGATCGGGCTCGGCGTGCTGGAAGACCCGGCCGCGACGCTCGTCGCGCGGATCTTCGGCCGCGAGCCCGGCGACGAGCTGACGCCGCTGACCGGCCTGAACGAGCTCGCGAGCGCGTTCGTCGCGGCCAAGTGCCTCGCGCCCTTCCTGCCGCCGCGCCACCTCGCCGAGATCGCCGCCGCCATCGAGGCGACGATGCCGTTCCGCGAGACGGCCACGTTCGATCGCCTGACCGGGCGCCTGCGGGACCTCGGCATCCCCGGGCTCGACGCGAATGCCTGCGAGGACGCGGTGCGCGCGGCGGTGCGGCTCGCGAACCGCGACGTCGAGAACTTCGCCGAGGCCGATCCGGCGCGGTTCCTCGACAATACCTGGCGGCTGCTGCCCGAGAACAACCCCGCGCTCCACATGCCGAACGTCTATCGAAACGGGGAGTATCGGCTCGCCTTGCAGCGCATGGAGGGCTTCCTCTCGACCCTCGCCGCCGAGCGCGTCTTCCACGCGTTCCGCGGCGAACCCTCGCCGGAGGTCCATGCCCGGAGGATCGCCCAGGCCCGCCGCAACATCTCGCTCGCCGTGCGATACCTGCGGGCGAAGCTTTATACGATCGCGCTCATCGAGGCGTTCGCCTGCGCCACGGGCGGCGACGCCCCCATCGAGCTTTTCCTCGGCGGCATTCCGGACGAGAACAACACGAACCCCGTGCGGGCCGAGCTCTTCCTGCAGCCGGCGCCGGATTCCTCCTCGGACCTCGATCCCGTCCTGCTCCGCCTGCTCGAAGAGGGGCGCGCGAGCCCTTCGAGCTTCGACCTCGGCGCCTCCCCGTATACCGCGTTCCTTTACCGAGCGTTCGGCGAGCGCGCGCTGATGGAGCGGCTCGAATCCACGCGCCCGTGGATCCGCGGGCGGGTCCCGGCGCGAGATTGGCTGAACACGCAGGCTTGCCCGCCGATCGCCGCGCTCGCCCGCGCCATCGCGCGCGTCACCATGACGAGGCGCGAGGCGCTCGAAAAGCTCGCGGATGGGATGAGCCTGGTGGTGGGCTGACCGCGGACGCCAAACCGCCGGCGGCATGCTGACGCGGGGCGTCGATCTCAGGCGCGCGCGCCATCACGCGACACCATTGACGCGACTCCCTGGACACGCGTAGCGTGACTATGTCGAGGGGGATCTCGCGCGGGTTTTCCCCGGCGGCCTCCGCGAGGACGAGACGCCCATGAGGTTTCGCACGATTCGCCGTCTGCTCGCGGCCACGGTTCTGGTGGGTGGCCTCTGCGCCACCTCGAGCGCGGACGCGGCCGTTCCCCTGACGATCACCAACCAAGGGCGGCTCTTCGACGCGGACGACGCGCCGATCCACGGCTCGCTGACGGTGAGGTTCGCGATCTACGACGCGCCGAACGCGCAGACGCCGCTCTGGAGCGAAGAGCACAAGGTCGACTTCGACGAGGGGTTTTACTCGGTCTCGCTCGGCTCGCTCGTGCCGTTCGACAAACTGTTCGACGGGTCGGTGCGGTACCTGGGAATCACGATCGCCGACGATCCTGAACTCGAGCCGCGCGCGCCGATCCAGAGCGTGCCGTATGCACTCTTGGCGAACGACGTGAACGGGGACATCCACCCGACGAGCGTGACGGTCAACGGGACCGAGGTCATCAACAACAACGGCGAGTGGGTGGGTCCGCCGACGGGGCTCGTGGGTCCGACGGGTCCACAAGGCCCGACAGGCGCGGAGGGCGCGGCGGGGCCCGTGGGTGCGACGGGCGTGATGGGTCCGGTCGGGCCGATGGGTCCGACGGGCGCGGCGGGCGCGGTGGGTCCGGCAGGTGCGATGGGGCCCATGGGTCCCGCGGGTCCGGTCGGGCCGATGGGACCCATGGGGCCGGCGGGCGTGATGGGTCCGGCGGGTCCGATGGGCCCGATGGGTCCGGCCGGCGCGACCGGCGCGACTGGCGTGACCGGCGCCGTGGGTCCGATGGGCCCGACGGGCGCGATGGGCTTGCAAGGGGACGTAGGCCCCACCGGCGCGGTTGGACCCATCGGTCCACAGGGTGCCACCGGTGCTCAGGGAGACGTCGGACCCATGGGCCCGACGGGTGCGATGGGTCCGCAGGGGGTCGCAGGCCCCACCGGCGCGGTGGGACCCATCGGTCCACAGGGTGCCACCGGTGCTCAGGGAGACGTCGGACCCATGGGCCCGACGGGTGCGATGGGTCCGCAAGGGGTCGCTGGCCCCACCGGCGCGGTTGGACCCATCGGTCCACAGGGTGCCACCGGTGCTCAAGGAGGCATCGGACCCATGGGCCCGACGGGTGCGATGGGTCCGCAAGGGGTCGCAGGCCCCACCGGCGCGGTTGGACCCATCGGTCCGCAAGGCGCGACCGGCGCCGTGGGCCCCCAGGGTCCCGTCGGCGCGACCGGCGCCGTGGGTCCCGTGGGTGCGACCGGCGCCGTGGGTCCCCAAGGCCCCATCGGTCCCACCGGCACGCAAGGCCCCCAGGGTACCCAGGGCCCGATCGGCCCCGCAGGCGCCACCGGCGCCGTGGGTCCCCAAGGCCCCATCGGTCCCACCGGCACGCAAGGCCCCCAGGGTACCCAGGGCCCGATCGGCCCCGCAGGCGCCACCGGCGCCGTGGGTCCCCAAGGCCCCATCGGTCCCACCGGCACGCAAGGCCCCCAGGGTACCCAGGGCCCGATCGGCCCCGCAGGCGCCATGGGTCCGCAAGGCCCCGCAGGTACCGCTGGCGCCACCGGCGCCCAGGGCCCCGCCGGTCCTGTCGGCGCCACCGGCGCACAAGGCCCACAAGGCGCGCAAGGTCCACAAGGCGCGCAAGGTCCGCAAGGCCCGGCCGGCTCGGCCAACATCAATGGCACGGTCAATACCGTCATCAAATTCACCGGCGCCACGACCGGCGGCAATTCGAGCATCACCGACGACGCCACCACGGTGACCACCACCGGTCGATTCGACGTCACCGGCGGCGTGGGCACGGTCTACGACACGGCTCCCATCGAGGTTCGCACGACCGCGACACCGCGCATCGCCTTCCACTGGCCGGGCGTCGTCGCCTCGCAGCTCGGCATGGGCAGCGACGGCATCATTCGCACGTACAACAACCCCGGCACGGCCTACGAGCAGTTCGCCGCGTCGAACATCCACGCGAACGGCTACCTGCGCATCGCCTCCGACCCCGACGGCGGCGGCAACATCCGGTTCACGGCGGCGAACCCGTACATCGTCGCGAGCTCGTACGTCATCGTTCCCGGCGGCGCCTATTTCAACGCCGGCACCGTCTACTTCACGGCGCAGGCGCAGTTCCGCGGCGGCATCCACAACGACACGGGCGCGGCGCTCCGCATCGACGGCGGCACGTCAGGCATCAACTACTTCCCCGGCACCATCGGCGTCGGCACGGCGAACCCGGCCGAGCAGGTCCACGCGACCGGCAACATCCGATCCGACGGGATCGTGTACTGGGGCAATGGCCTCACGCGGACCGAGACGAAGGACAACGCCGACGCGACGGGCTCGCGGAGCGGCTTCTTCGAGACCTCCGCGCCGTCGAATTATTATCCGAACGCGTCGGGCTGGCAGCACCTCATCGACGTGCGGCATTCGAACGGCGGCAACAACTACGCGATGCAGATCGGCGGCAGCTTCTTCGACCAGGACCTCTGGTATCGCAAGACGAACAACTCCGGCGCCACGACCTGGCTCCAGCTCATCGGCGCCGGCCCGAGGCAATGCACCGCGCCGTTCAACTCCTACGGCGTCACCACCACGACGAGCCTCGGAGGCATCACGCGCTCCAATACGATCTGCTTTACGCCGTATTTCGCGCCGCAGAACTTCAACAACGCGCAGAACGTCTGCGCCGCGCTCGGCGGGCATATCGAGACCTACAACGAGCATTACCGTTTCCTGCAGACGTACGGCCTCATTGCACAGGCCAACGGCGACTGGCTCGGCAATCGCGCCAACGACGACAACGCCTACTGCATCAACAACACGAGCGACATCAACAACTTCGAAGGGCATTGCGACAAAGGCGCAAACCACTGGTTCCGCTGCGTCAACAGCTCCAACTACAATGAGTGACAAGGCCGGACGCGCGAGGGTCGCCTCGATCGTCGCGCTCGCGGGCCTCGTCGTCGGGGCGGCCCTGTTCCTCCACGCGCGCCTCGGCGAGGCGCCGGCGGCGCGCGGTCCGACGGCGAGCCCCGTGGGCGTCGAGCACGCGCCGGTCACGTCCCCGGCGACGACAGGGCCCATCGCGACGACAGGGCCCACGGGGAGAGCCGCGACGAACACGGCGACCCCGGAGCCGGCGATCGCCGCGCCCGAGGAAACACGGGAGCCGCTCGATCCGAGCGACTACGTGCGCAATGGCTCCAAGGAGCCCCTCGTGCCGCGCGAGCTCCGGGTCGAGGTCGAGGTCTCCCCCCGCGGCGCGCTGACGGCCGAGCCGCTCGCCCCGCGTGTCCTCGAGGTGAACGCCGAGGTCGGCTCCCGCGACGCCGTGACGACGGAGCCGCTCACACCTCGGGTCCTCGAACTCCCGCCTGCGACCCACGAACCCTGAACCAAGGGCGCCGAGCGGCCTTTTCTCCCGGCCGCCTCGGGCGTAGAACGGCCCCGATGATCCCGAGGCCCCTCGCCCGCGCCCTGCGGCTGCCTTCGCTCCTCCTCTGCGTCGCGATGTTCTGGGCCTGCAACCGCACCCCCGAGCTCGCGCGGGAGCACCTCGCGCAGGGCGACGTCGCCCTCGCAGCGGGCCGTTACCCGCAGGCGCTCGCGGCGTACGGCCACGCCCGCGAGCTCGCGCCCACGGACCCGGACGTGCAACGCGCCCTCATGCGCGCGCGGGTCCACCTCATCGCGGAGAGCGCCGCGCGCATCGCGCCCGAGGCCATCGACGACGCTCGGTACGAGGCCGAGCTGCTCCTCGAGACCGACAAACCACGCGCGCCCGTGTATCTGACCGCGCTCGGCAACATCCTTTCCCGGCAGGGCGACGCCGAGGGGGCGAAAATGAAGTTCGCCGAGGCCCTCGCGATCGACCCGAGCTCGACGCTCGCGCATACCGCGCTCGGGCTCGTGTTCATGAGCCGCAAGGAGGACGCGGCGCGCGCAAAGTCCGAATTCCAGCTCGCGCTGAAGGTGAAGCCGGAAAACGCCGGGGCGCTCGTGGGGCTCGGCCAGATCGAGCTCGCCGAGGGCAACATCGCGGGCGCGGCCGAGCACCTGGAAGCGGCGCTCCGGATCACGGACAGCTTCGACGCGCGTTTGGCCCTCGGGCGCGCGCGGGCCACGCAGCAGAAGAGCGGCGAGGCGATCCCGCATTTTCAGCGCGCGGCGGAGCTCGACCCGAAGAGCGCCGAGGCCGTGGGTTCGCTCGGCCAGGCCTTGCTCGGCGCGGGCAGGCTCGAAGAAGCGGAGCGCGCGCTCCGGGCCGCGGCGATGAAACGCCCGGATCCGGAGACGCGCAATGCGCTCGGCTTCGCGCTCGTGCGGCAGAAGAAGGCGGCGGCCGCGCTCGACGTCTTTCGTGGCGTGCTCGCGGACGACGTGGCCTCGGCGCCCGCGCTCCTCGGGGCCGGCGTCGCGAGCGAGGACCTCGGGCAAAAGGAGCAGGCCCTCGCCTTTTATCAAAAGCTCCTCGGGCTCCCGGCGAGCGGCCCCGGCGGCATGGTCGCGGACCTGCAGCGACAGGCGCAGAGCCGGATCACGGCGCTCGCGGCGGCGCCGCCGCCCGCCTCGGCCTCGGCCTCGGCGGGCCCGGCGGCGCCGCGCCGTCGGAACGAACCGCAGCAGAATCCGTTTTAGCTCCTCGCGCCCGACAAACGCTCGATTCGTGGCCCTTTCACCCCCTTCGTGGGCGTGGTAAAGGAAGGGGCCATGACGCGAACGAAAAAAGCTCTGATCGCGGTCGGCGCGCTCCTCGTGGCGGGGGGCGCGGCGTTCGTGGGGTGGATGGGCCCGCGCAACGTGATCGGCATGTTGCGATACGACCAGCGCGAGGAGGGGCAGCTCAAGGTCGGCGAAGCGGCGCCGGACGTGGAGATGGTCGCGCTCGCGGAGGGGCGGCGGGAGAAGCTCTCGGCGTACCTCGGGGACAAGCCGCTCGTCTTGATCTTCGGCAGCTTCACATGACCGCCGTTCCGGCGCTCGGTCGAGCGTCTGAAGGCGATGGCCGGGCGTTATGGCAAGAGCGCCCGATTCCTTACGGTGTACATCAAGGAGGCCCACCCGACCGACGAATGGCAGATGGACGTGAACGAGGAGCAGAGCGTCTGCTACCCGCAGCCGCGGAGCACGGAGGCGCGCGTCGCCATCGCCGCCGATTTCGTGAAGCGATTCAAGTACGACATCCCGCTCCTCGTGGACCCGCTCGAGAACCCCGCGAACGCGGCGTATGCGGCGTGGCCGGAGCGGCTGTACGTGATCGACGAGAAGGGGCAGGTCGTTTACAAGGGCGGCATGGGCCCGTTCGAGTTCCACCCGGAGGAGGTGGAGGCCTGGCTTTCGCGTAGGTTTCCGGGGGATTAAAGCGAGAACTTCGTCCCGATCCGCGCGTAACTCGAGGCGATCTTCGCCGTCAGGCTGTTCTTGAGGTTGCAGACGCTCCCCGTCCCCATATCGTAATGGCTGTACGTGAGGCACGCCGTGTCCTGCGCGCACGCGAGGGCGCAGTACCGCCAGTCCGTGGTGAGGAACGAGTCATAGGTGCCCCCCGGCCGGTCGGTGCCGGTCTCGGAGATCAACCCGCCCGTATACTTCATCGTCTCGAGGATCCACGAGAGGTGGTACTCGACGCTCGTGTACTTGGCGTGCGCGCCCCATTCGAACGTGGTGCCATAAAGTACGCCGTGGACGACCCTCCGCCCCGTGGTCGCGTTCCACGTATAAAACGGTCCGCCCGAGTCGCCCTCGTTGACGTTCGGATCGTCGACGATCATGTGTCCATCGTTGTTGTCGGACGAATAGGTGTGGCTGATGAAATAGCGGAGGTCCTCGTCGGGGTTCGGCTGGCCCTCCAAGCAGGTCCAGGCTGGATTGCAGCTATCGTGCCGGCCCCGCCCGACGATGTGCCCCGTCACGTTGTTGCCCGGATACACGAGCGGGAGTTCCGCGGCGAGCGCGCCGGAGGGGATGTTCGCATCGAGCGTGACGAGCGCGATGTCGGCGAACTTGCCGTTGACGTCGTCGAAATCGTTGCTGGACGGGGAGACGCCCGGTCGGATGTCCACGTCGACGATGGTGCGCGTGGTCCCGGTCGGGAGCGGGCCGTCGTAGAACCGGACGACGTTGCCGGCCACAGGCATGCAATGGGCCGCCGTGAGCACGTGTTTCGCGCCGATGATGACGCCCGTGCAATACCCCGTGTACCCGGGCGCGGCCAGGCCCACCGTCGACTTCGCCAGGGCGCTGCCCGAAGAGACCGCGGTCCCGTCGACGATCGACGCGCTCACGGCCCCGATCTCCCCGTCCTCCTGCGGTGATTCCTCCGTCGAAAAAGCACACCCGGCAAGCGCCATACAAGCAACGACGGGGACGAAACGCGCGTGTTGGTCGATCATGATGAATGCTCCACTTGAAAGAAGGCCGAATACGTGTCGTGGAGCGACTCATCAACAGCCGTGCCAAGGGGCGAGCCATGCCTGACACGGAGGGGGACGAGGGCATTTTTCGCAGAAATGCGATCGGGGCGTGGAAAACCTGCCACCTGGACACAGCAGGTGCAGGCCCGAGCAGGCAGCAGGTGCAGGCCCGAGCAGGCAGCAGGTGCAGGCCCGCCCCTGCCCGGCGCCGCCCTCACGAGCACGGGTCACCCCCGCGCGGGCGCTCAGCGGACGCGCAGCACCGGGTGCTCGTCGCCGACGGCGGGCACCGGCAAGAGCCCGTTTTCGACGGCGCCGTCGTCGCTCTCCGGCTCGCAGAGGTACACCGCGATCGCGCCGAGCGGCTGGTCCGTATCGACGCGCGACCATCCCGCGGGCGCGGTCCGGCGGTCCTTCCGCCATTCCACGGCCACCTCGCCGACGGCCGCCGCTTCCAGGATCCCGCGCCCTCCCTCCGTCCCGAGCGACGTCACGCGCGCGACCTCGACGTCGTACACGCCCTCGGCCGCCCCGACGCGCAATCCGTGGCGGCGCAGGTGCTCGGCCACGGCGGGCGGGACGAGGTAGGCGCGGGGCCGATCGACGACGACGGTGCCCTCGAAACGCCCCAAATAAGGGATCTGCACCGCGACGGGCGCACCTTCCAAGGTGCGGGGCGAGCGCGTGAGGACCGAAACGGGCGCCTCCATGCGATCGAGGCGATAACGCACGGCGACCCGATCCGGCGGCGCGGCGCTCGACGCGACGACCTGGCGAATGTCGTCCGCGTGCTTCGCGGCCCAGGAGAGCGTCTCGATCTGCCACGCCGTCGCGGTGCGGACGCGCTCCTCGAACGGCAGGTAGCTATAACATTCGAGGAGCAAATCGAGCCGGTTCGTGAGGCCGCGGTAATTCGAGCCGAAGCGCGGATGGTGCGGATACGTCATCCAACCGAGGCCCACGTCCGTCCCCGCGTCGACCTCACCGCCCGCGTCGAGCACGCGCTCGTCCTCGACGAAATTGCCATACCATCCGCTCTCGAACCCGCGGGCGCGCACGGCGGCGATGACCTCCGGCACGAGGCGCTCGCGCATGAAATCGATCGGCTCGCGTCGCCCGGACGCGACGGTGTGCGGCACGTCGACGGTCATGTGGAAGCGATGCACCGAGCCGTTCGTCGCGTGGTTGTCGATCGTGAGGTCGGGCGCCCACGGAAGGCAGACGTTGTCCTGCAAGGCCCGCATCTCGGGCGCGGCCTGGCGCATGTAATCGCGGTTCAGGTTGATGCCATGGCTCTGCGTGCGCGTCCCGACCACGGGGCCGATCTGGCCGCTGAGCTTCTTCAAATCGAGCCGTCGATTGACGGGGTCGAGCGCGTCGTTGCCGTCCGGATTGAAGAGCGGGGCGACGAGCAGCGTGATCGTGTCGAGCCAATCGGGATGGCGGCCGTCGAGCAGGTCGCGGACGAGCGCGAGGCTCGCCTCCTTGCCCTCGACCTCGCCGGGGTGAATGCCGTCGAGCATGAGCACGACGGGGCGCTCTTTGCGCCGGGCCTCCTCGGGGGTGCGCACGTGGTCCTTCGAGAGGATCAGGAGCGGCAAATCGCGGCCGCCGGGCGAGGTGCCGAAGGTCGTGACGTGGAGGCGCGGGTCGTTCCGTGCTTCGAGCGCGCGCACGAAACGCATCACGTCGGCGTGGAGGGAGGTCTCGCGGAAGGAGGTGGACTCGGCGCGGGTGAGCAACATGCGGCGTGAAGTAGCACAGAACGACGGCCGCGTGGACGGGCCCCTCGTTATGCCGCCGCGCGATCTAAAGCTCGGACAGTTTTTTCCCGCCGGACGCCTGCTCCTCGATCGGCGGAGGTGGCGGCGGAGGCGGGGGCGGCATCCCGGGGAACATGGCCGAGCCGAGCACGAGGGCAATCCGGCCCATCGAGCGAAACGAATGAAGCAGGCGACGGACGAAGCGCCGCCAGGCCCTTCTCCGAGGGCTTTGCACCAAAGGCGACATCGCTTTCTCCTTGCTGTGGAATCGAAGGCCGCGGGAATGGCCGTCGAATTCAGCAAAGGAGCGCGCAATGGAGGAGCCAGCGATCCGCGGGGACGAACGAGGCGCTCGAATCCGCCGGGCGCGCAGTCGTCGCACGGACGAACGGGGCTGCCTGCGCGGGCCGGGCCTCGACCTCGACCGCGGCCTCTGGCGCCTCGGCGTTTTGCGACGCGACCTCGCGCGCCGCCGCGGCGTACTGTGCCGCCGCCCCCGCGTACGCGAGGAGCACCACCGTGTCCGGAACGACCTGCGCGGAGCGCGCCGGCGCCGCCGGTAGCATCAGCATGAGGCAGGCGAGGAGCACGCGGAGCGCGCGCACGATTCGCCAGGGGTGCGGATGCATGGGCGGAGCCTAAGGCGAGCGTCGCCCCGGCGCAACACCCGCTGCGCGCGACGGCTCGGCCTGCGCGGGCTTCCCCGCGGAGCCGTGGACAGCCGGGTCCGGGAGGGCTACGAGAATCGAGCCATGCCCCGGCCCATCGCCCCGTCCGCGCGCCGCGACGCCTTCGAGCGCGACGGTTTCCTCGTCTTGCCCGGATTCGTCTCGGCCGCATCGTGCCTCGCGCTGAAGCGCCGCGCCGAGGAGCTCGTCGACGCCTTCGACCCGGAGGCGCACCGCTCGATCTTCAGCACCCACGAGCAGACGCGCACCTCCGACGACTATTTCCTCGCATCGGGCGACAAGGTCCGATTTTTCTACGAGGAGGGCGCGCTCGGCCCGGACGGGCGCCTGCGCGTGCCCAAGGAGCGCGCGCTCAACAAGATCGCCCACGCGATGCACGATCTCGATCCGGTCTTCGATCGATTCTCGCGCACGCCTGCCCTCGCGGCGCTGACGGCCGAGCTCGGGCTCGCCCGTCCGGTCCTGGTGCAATCGATGTACATCTTCAAGCAGCCGCACATCGGCGGCGAGGTGGTTTGCCACCAGGACGCGACGTTCCTCTATACCGAGCCCATGACCGTCACGGGCCTGTGGTTCGCGCTGGAGGACGCGACGATCGAGAATGGCTGCTTGTGGGTGGTGCCCGGCGGGCACCGGCAGGGGCTCAAGAAACGTTTTTTGCGGGATGCGCGTGGGAACACGCGATTCGAGGTGCTGGATCCGGTCCCCCTCGTCGAGGACGGCGCCTTCCCCCTCGAAGTCCCGGCAGGCACGCTGGTCGTGCTGCACGGGCTCTTGCCCCATCGAAGCGAGGAGAACCGCTCGGCACAATCACGGCACGCGTATACGGTGCACGTCGTCGAGGCCGACGCGCATTACGCCGCGGACAACTGGCTCCAGCGGCCGGACCTGCCCTTGCGTGGGTTTTCCTGACGGCCTCTCTCAGCTCCCGCTGAGAATGCCGTACAGCTCCTTCTTCGTCGCCTCGTCGTCCGCATCCACGGCGACGAGCGTCGTCCCGACGAGCCGCGTGTCGCCATCGGCGACCGCCTTGTCAAAATGGACGATCTCGATCGCGAGCGTGCCTGCTTCCCCCGAGAGGAACCGGTGGTTGTACACGACGCCGCTCGCCGAGAGCCGGCCCCCCGAACGGCTGCCGCTGTTCGTCAGGCCCCACTTCTTCACGGCATCGTCGAATTTCGTGTCGTTGAAGAGCTCGTCGGTGGCCTTCTCCGGGGGGCAAATCGCGGCGACGTCCTTCGCGAAGGGCGCGAGATCCGGCGCGGGCTTCTTGTCCTGCGGCTCCCAGCCGAACCGGATCAGCGCGCCCTTGCCCGTCGTGATCGCCGGCTTCGGCGCGCCTTCGGACGCCTCCGCGAATGCGTCGATCCAGACGCGGGCCGAGCGCTGGTCGTCGTCCTTGCCCTTCGTGATCTTCAGGTACAACGAACGCCAGTTCTCGCCCTGATCCTCGCTCGACTCGATCGTCCAGCCCGCCTTCTTCAGGCGCTCCTCCGCGGCGCTCGCCGAGGCCTCCTTGCCTGCGGAGGCGTTCTTCGAATCGGCAGCAGCGCCGCCCGTCGAATCCGACTTGCTGCATCCGTAGCCGGCCGTGGTGAGAGCGAGCACGAGAACCAGGGAGTTTCGCAGGCGCATGAATCCTCTCGAAGGGGAATGATCAGACCCGGTGGAACCGAGGGTGGCGCCCCGTACCAGGCAAATCGTCCCGATGTCAAGATGGGCCTGCGTGAAAAACGCGCGGTGGGGGGGACAGCATCCCCGGGACGACTACGGATCCGGCCACAACTTCATCTGCGGATCCGGCCAGCGGAAGGGATTCTGCGCCGCGTTCGCGTTCGCGAAATCCGTCTGGCAGGAGGCGATGTTGTTGGGCTGGTTTGTCAAGGTCCAGAACGAGGCGCAGACGTTCTCTGAGATGAAGGTCCGGCATTCCTCCATCGTGTGCTCGCCCGGCGTCGGCTGGCTGTAATAGTTGCGCACGAAGTCCCATGCGATCTTCTGCATGTCGGCCACAGGCGCGGCGTCGATGCCCGCGGGGACGGCCGCGCCGACCGGCGAGGCGCGGAAGATCGACGCGTACGTGACGAGCGCGAGGTAATAGGCGCCGAGCGGCGTCATGTGCACGTTGTCGCTGAAGATCCTGTCGAGCTTCTGCGGCGTCGTGCCCGTGATGCCTTGCACTTCGTCGTTCAGGATCCGCTCCACGAGATCAACGAGCGCCGCGCCCGCGGGGAGCACCTCGACCCTCCCCCCCGCATGGCCCGCGAGCGAGAGGTTCACCTTCGTCGCCACGCATTCCCACGCGTAGAGCGCGTTCTTCTCGTGGTTGATCCACGTCGTCGGGGCATTCTTGTCGACATCGAGCCAGCTATGGTAAAACAGCGTACGCCCGGCCGGGTTGCCGTCGATCAATCGGTCGTGGAAATGGCGCAGGAAGCCGAACGTATCCTCCCACCAGATCGTGCCCAGGATGTCGTGTCGCTCCGTGATCACGAGCGTATCGTAGAGCTCGCCGGGCCCGAGCGTCTTCGGGGAGAGGAGCTCTTCGATCACGTTCATGTCGCTGCCTTCGCGGTTCTTCCCCGTGCTGTATCCGGGCCAGCCCGGCGCGTCGAAGCTCCCGCCTTTGGTCCTCACGCGGATGGGCGAGCCGATGCCGATCTGCTCGTTGAAATTGAAGTCCTTGCCGAGGCTCTGCGCGATGGTCAGGACGTGGTCCGGCAATGGATTGTCCGTGAGGCTGTGCCCGGACAGGAACATGCGCGCCGACATGCGCTCCGGGAAGTCCCCGCCCCCGCCGCCGCTGCCCATCCCGCCGGTGCCGCCCACCCCGCCGCCGCCTGCGCCGCCGCCTGCACCACCATTCCCGCCCGCGCCGGTCCCGCCGGCACCGCCCGTATTCGACGACGACGGGTCATCCGAGCATCCGGACGCCGCGACCACGGCAGCCACGCCCGCCAGCACGAGCGCAATCCACGGGCTCCTCCATCCACGATGATTCATGATCTCCTCCAGAAAAAGCAAGAACCGTAACGACTCGTTTGAGTCCTAACGGTCTATGCCATTCCCTGTCAAGGAGCAGGAACCGAGGGCTGGTTACCGCTTGCGTTTCCGCTTCTCGCCGAGCACCGCGCGTTTCGTGGCGAGGTACGCTCCCGCGTCTGCCTTCTCGCCGTACGCCCAGCTCTTCATGAGCGGTACGATCTCGTCGTCCCACGGGTCCGCGAGGCGCAGGCGCACGAAGTCCGCGTAGAGCGCCGAGAGTGAGGTCTCGAGGTCTTCGAGCAGCATCATGCGCTCGTAAAAGACCTCGTGTTTCTCGTCGTTCTTCTTGAGCTGCGTGGGCAACTTGAGGCCCGAGAGCGCCAGCGAATCGGCCTTGAGCGTCCAGGCATACTCGCGCTCCCCGCGCACGAGGCGCATCTTCGCCTCCTTCGGGAGCTTGCCCTGCCGGAGCGCCTCTTTCGCCTCCGGCGACGAGGCCGGAATCGCGCCCTTGAGCCGGCTCTCTTCTTTCTCCAGGACGAGCGTGATCTGCGCCTCCAGCCACATCGAGACCGGGTCGGCGCCCGTGGGCTGCAGGTTCGTCTCCTGCATCTCGCTCTCGAACCAGAGCCAGACCACGAATTCACGCCCCATGAAGCGGCGCCCTTCGATGAGATCCAAGAGCTCCATCAGCGCGCCTCCTCTTCCAATCGGGCAAGGATCGTCGGTTCGAGCCCGGCCATGGCCCGCGCCTCCTTGGCGTCGAGGCCGAGGCGATCGGCGGCCGTGCCCGGGCTCTCGGGCACGAGGTCGACCTTGAACGTGCGCTTGAAGAGGTCGTCGAGCAGGGCCGCGATACGCTCGGATTGGCTGTACAGGTGGAGGATGTTCGTCCGCAGATTCCAGACGACGTCGTAACTCTTGAGCGAAGGCACGAGCTGGCGCCGCAGCTTGCGCACGACCATCGTCTTCAACTCGGTCTTCGCCTGCCGGCCGAGGCGCTCGAGCCCCCTCTTGGCGAGCAGCGCCTGCTCGGCGTCGCGCAGGTGGGCCTTGAGCAGGGGGCCGGGGATGACCCACCGATCCAGGCGCAAGCCGAGACAAACGTACTCGTTGTAGAAGACCTTTTCGTGATCGAGGTCCGTGATGAAGGGATCCTCGATGCTGGCCCAGCCCGCGCCCTCGTTCTTCTCGTCATCGGGCGAGAGGGGCTGGAAAGCGTTGGCACGGATGCGCTTCAAGGTCGTTCCGGGAACATCGTCGGGAATGTCACCGGTGACGTAGAAGCGCGAGAACGTGAGGCTACCGCGGAGCGCACCCAAGGTGGCGCCCATGTACGAGCTTCGTCGCGCGGAGGCAAGAGAGTTGCGGTGTCGTCACGCCCATGCCGCGCCCTCGGCCAAGCCGAGCCGCTTGCACACCTCGACGAGCGCCACCTCCGCGCCGGCGGCGATGGGCATGATACCCGGCTTGCTGATGCGCGGCGTGGGATCGATGTTGAAGACGGGCACGCGCCGCGCGCGCGCGGATTGCGTCACGAGCTCGGTCACGCCGACCGAAAAGGACGTGCCCGCGAAGATCACGAGCCGCGCCTGCACCTTCGCGGCGTCGAGCACGCGGCTCCACTGGTAGTCGTCGTGCCCGGCATACACCTCGTCGAACCAGAGGACGTGCATCCGTAGAAACGCGCCACACGAAGGGCAACGCGGCACATTCGCCTCCACGGGGTTTGCCCGGAACGCCGTGAGGTCGACCTCGCTCGCGGCGATCGATCCCTCGAGCGCGCCGAGCTCGCAGCCGCTCCGGGAGCACCGATACCGATCGCTCGTGCCGTGGACCTTGACCATGCGCTTCGATCCGGCCTGCTCGTGCAGGGTGTCGACGTTCTGCGTGACGAGGAGGAAGTCGCCGCCCCTCTCTGTCTGGAATCGCTCGAGCGCCGCGATGGCGTGGTGCCCGGGGTTTGGCTTCGCGCCGGAGACCTTGTCGAATCGCGACAGATACCATTGCCACGAGCCCGCGGGATTCTCGCTGAAAAACGCGCGGGTGCCGAGCTCGGTGACGTCGCGCTTCCAGATGGCGTCGGGATCGTTTCCGCGGAACGTGGGAATTCCGCTGGCGTGGCTGACGCCCGCGCCGGTGACGATCAAGATCTGTTCGGGGTGCGTGGACCGCACATCGTCCGTGAGCGCGTCGAGGGCGTCCTGCATGCGGAGGACGTTAGCACGGAGAGCGGGCGCGAGGAGCGTCGAGGAGAACGGAGCAGCCCCCCCCGGGGCGGCTTCAGGCCTTGCCCGCGCCGCGCGCCGAGAGCTCCCGCCGGAGCTTGGGCAGCTCTTTCTTTCCGATCTTGGTGCGGATGATGTCGGCGATGCGACCACGCTCGTCGTCCTCCGGGAACGTGAGCAGATCCATCGGCAATACGTCCAGCCCTTGCGCGATGCGCACGAGCGTCTCGATCGTGATCGCCGCGAGCCCGTGCTCGATGCTGGAGAGGTGCCCCTTCGACAGTTGACCGACATCGGCAACGTGCTGAAGGGACAGACCGCGTTCGAGGCGCAGCGCGCGGATGCGCGCGCCGACCTTGGCTGCGGCGGGAGAAGGTATGGTGCGTCTGGGCATGATGTTACGATGCCACAACATCGCTCCGGCGACAAACGAAAGTTTGGCGGCGCGTAGTGGGGACCACGCGTGGCGCAGGGGCTGCGCCACCCCGGTGCGCGTGCGGCGGACGGATCGAGAACGCCTCGAATCGACCGAAGTCGCAAAGCTCGGGCGTGGGCGGACGTCCTCCACACACGGATAACGGCCGAAGGCGCGCCCGCCACGCGTGCTCGGGCGGAGCGGCCGTGCCTCTTGCGGGTCGCGGCGCATGCACCACATGCCTTCGGGGAGATCCCCATGACGCGCGCTGCACGGAAGCTCGATCCGCGTGACCTCGGCCGATTGCAAGCCCGCCCCACGCCCGGCCCCCGCGACGAGGCCCAGCGCGGCGACAGGCCGCTCGGCCTCGGCGACAAACGCGACGGGATCCTCTTCCTCCCGTCGAGCTACGATCCCGCCCGCCCGGCTCCGCTGATGCTCTGCCTGCACGGCGCGGGCGGCGAGGCCCGTCATCGCATCGATCCCATTCGCCCGGAGGCGGAGCGCGACGGCGTCATCCTCGTCGCACCCGATTCGATGGGCTCGACCTGGGACCTCTTGCGCGGCGGCTACGGCCCCGACGTCGCCCGCATCGATCGCGCGCTCACCGCCGCCTTCCATTGCCTCGCCGTCGACCCGACGCGGATCGCGATCGAGGGGTTCTCCGATGGAGCCTCGTATGCCCTCTCCCTCGGCCTCACGAACGGCGACCTCTTCCGGTTCGTCTTCGCGTTTTCCCCCGGATTCATGCGGCCGCTCACGCAGGTGGGGTCGCCCGAGATCTTCATCAGCCACGGCGTGAACGACCGCGTCCTGCCCATTCGATGCAGCCGGACCCTCGTCCCCACCCTCGAATCCGCGGGATACACCGTGACGTACCGCGAATTCGACGGGGGGCATTCCGTCCCCCAGGGTATGCTCCGGGAGGCGATGGATGTCCTCCAAGGGGCGACGACGTGATCAGTGCCGCCTTCGGTTCGTCTCGAACCCGCCGACCATGATGGCGTGGTCGAGCGGCTCGGCGCGGCCGAACGTCTCGGCGCGCGCCTTGTCCGCGCAAGGGCCGCAGAGCAGCACCTTGCCCACGTCGACCGCTTCGTACAGGCGAACCTCCCCGAGCACCGCGCAGGTATGACAAGCGCCCACGCCGCGGACCGCCCCGCTCCGCCGGGAGGCGAGCGTGGGGAGAGAATGGCGCTCGGCGGGCGCGTGAGGCCTCGCCATCCCCACGGGGGCGCGCTCGGGCATCGGCGCGACGCGGGCTTTCCCGTTCGGACCGACCTTCACGAGTTTCCGCGCCTTGCCCTCTCCGGCGGCGCTCGTGGGTGCGTGCCGCTTCATCCGTTCCTCGAAGCGGATATACAGAAGCCCCCGGGGCCTGTCCAGACCGGACGCCCCGGAGGCTCCTTCACACGGCGGCGCGTGTGCTAGCGAATCGTGGACGCCTTCCGCTTCCGGGCCACGCGCCTCCGCCGCGCGAACGTCGCGGCGGCGAGCACGAGCGAGCCGAGGAGCAGCGGGGAGGCGCCGCCTGCGGCCGTGAGCGAACAGCCGCCGTCGACATCGTCACCGCTCTCGTCCGATCCGCACTGCGACTCGCCCCAGACGGCGTCCTTCTTCTCGAGATAGTCCGAGCAGGCAAAATGCTCGCTGCTGCTGGTCGACGCGAGCATTGCGTTGATCGCGTCCTGCTTCGAGATCTTGGGCACGTCGAGCCCGCAGGAGAGCTCGACGGATCCAGCCGTGTCGAGCTGCACCGCCGCGTACGAGGAGGTGTTTTCCGTGATCCCGACGAGCACCGGAACACCGACTTTGGTACCTGCGTTGTAGACCTCGATCGTATCGCCCACCATCGGGGAGGTGGAGGCAGCACCATGGAGGGCGTCGACCTTCGCGGTGGCCCTTCCACTTCCATCCCCCATGACGGTCGTCAGGGTCGCCTCGGCCACGGCGACGACATAGAAACCGTTGCTCTGGCAGAAGCAGGCGTCGGCCTTGCTGACGAAGCAATACGACGGCTGGATCCGGGCCGCCTCGGCCGCCGTAAGCCCGGCCCGATCGAGCCAGGCGCGAAGCACGGCGTCCCCCTCGATCTCGCGGACGAAGGCGTTGTTCGCCGACCGGGCCACGCGCGCGACGAGATCGGCCTCGCCGGTCGCCTCGATGAGGTGCGCCATCGCGCAACGCGTCCCGAAAGCGTCGACGAAATAGGGCATGCGGATCCCGGGGAAATCGAGGTTCCGCGGGAAACGCCCGGTGCGGGCGTACCGCTGGAGCTCGGCGATCAGGCCCGCGCGGGCCGCGCGTTGGTCGGGGGACAGGTGGCTCGTGTCGCGCGCGCGGAGCTCGGCGAGGACCGCGCGAAAATGGGCGACGAGGCGCGCTTTCTCCCTGGCGAGCGGGGAACGCCCGTGGCGCAGCGTGGCACGCCGGCGGGCAGCGGGAGACGAGCGACGAGACGTGGAGGTCAAAGCGAAGATCATTCTAGCTCCTTCGGGGCGCCCATCCGCGCCCGGCGCCGCCGCGTCTAGCAGGAGTCATGCCGTCGCAAAAAGAGCATTCAACGCAATGGCGAGCCAGCCGGCGAGCAGCAGGAGGCCGCCGAGGGGCGTGACGGCGCCGAGCACGCGGCGGCCGGTCAGCGTCATGACGTAAAGACTGCCTGAGAAAAGAATGATACCGCCGAGGAAGAACCAGGGCGCGAGGGCGCTGCCTTCCTTCGTGGGCGTGGGGTGCAAGGCCGTGAGGCCTATCGCGAGGGCGTGGAGGAGGTGATATTGGGATCCGGTTTGCCACCAGGTGAGGCGCTGCTCGGCGTCCGGGAACTGCGTGACCCATTTCTTGAGCCCGTGCGCCCCGAACGCGCCGAGCGCGACCCCGACGAAGCCGACGACGCCGGCGAGCAGGAGGGAGAAACGTTCCATGCGCAGAGCGTGACGCGCGTGTCGCGATCGTGCACGAGCCGGGAGGGACGAAAGTACCTGGGACGGAGCGGGTCTGTCGAAGTATGCTGCCCCGATGAAGCGCCGCGCCGCCCTCCCCTTCGCCGTCGCCCTCGTGCTCGCGGCCTGCGCGCCCACGCAGTGGAGGAGCGCTCCGCCGTGCCTCAGCGGTTCGGTCCCTGAGGTCGGGCGTCCCGTCCCCGACGAGATGTTCGCCCTGATGCGGCGCGAGCGGGACCGAGCCGCGCGCGCGCCGCTGCTCATGCAGGCCCACATCCGCGAGACGATTCCCACGCTTTTCCCCGACGTCAGCGACCTCCTCCTCGCGCCGCCCTGTGCCGAGGAGCTCGAGGCGGAGAGCGCGGCGACGTTCGACGAAAAACCCCTCGTGTTTTCGCGTTCGCTCGTCGCGCGCATCCGCACCGTGCACGACGCCGAGATCCTGATGGCGCTCGCCAAGCGGGACGAGGCAAGCATCACCGCGTATGAGCTCGGCCCGGACGAACCCGGGCCGCGCCCGCCGAAATCCTTCGTTCGGTATCTCGCGCTCGCCAGCATTCCCGCCTATTGGGTCGTCGACAACGTCCCGGAGGGCCGGCGGCTCCTGCTCGATCGGGTGCGTACGAGCAAGGACGCGCGCGAGCAGCTCCTCTTGCACGGCGCGGCCTCCGCCGTCTATTCGCAGATGTTATGGGGACATCCCGAGCGCGCGGTGGGCGACGAGGGGCCGGTGATCTTCCGCGGCCTGCTCCCCGAAGTGAAGCGGAGGCTCGAAGGGCCGGCGGAGGCGGACTCGCTGGAGCTCGTGATCCTGCAAATCAACGATCTGGGCGCCTTCGGCGTGCGGTTTGGCCTGGAGCGGGAGGCGCGGGCGCTCGTGAACGGGATCCTCGCGGCGAAAGGCGAGGTGCCGCTGACGCGAGGCATTCCGGGCGCGACGCGTGATCTCGCGGAGGCGGCGCGCGCGGCGCTTTTTGATCTCGACACCCCCCAGAAATCGACCAGCGCGGCGGATCTGCCGCGTCCGCGACGAGAACAATTCGATGCCCATGCAGAGGCGCGCTCCGTCGAGCCCGCGGGCGGCAGGGTCCCGGAGGCCGCCGCGCTCGCCCGCGTGCGCGAGCTCGACAAGGAGCTCGAAACGCTGCGCTTCAACGCGCCGCGCTGCTACGTGCTCAAAGAGCTGGGCCACTGGATGCCGGCGGCCGAGGCGTCGCGGCGCTTCGACGCCTTCATCGCGCCCATCTTCGAGGGGGAGCGGATTCGCCTCGATACCGAGACCGTTTGCCGCATGCGGGTCGCGCTCGGCCTCCACGGGGTGGACGAGGCGCGACGGGTCGCGCTCCTCGAAAAGCTCCTCACAGCGAAGCCCGCGCAAGTCGGCCCGCGGGATCGGAGCCGCGACGAACATGGCCCGGCCATCGCCTACCCTGCCAACGAGCAGCCCTTGTGGATGGCCGCGGCGGGCGAGCTGCTCGCGCACCCGGAATGGATCGAGCGGCACGCCGAGGTGCGCGCCTGGCTCGAAGAAAAGGCCCTCGCGCCCATCCCGCTCGACGCTGCGACGGCAGAGGTGTGGACATACTTCCAGCCCTCGTTCGAGCGTGTGATCACGTTCCACGCCTCCGGCGCGCCGGGCGCGTCGATGGATACGGCGCGCGCGATTCTACGCGGCTACATGCAGCCGATCGACCCGGCGGATCAGAAAAAGATCTCCCACATCTACTTCGGCGAGGTATCGAGGGCACGCATGCGCGCGCTCGGCGAGTACGGGAAGCTCGTCGGGCTCGTCCCGGAGGTCACGGCGTACCTCGAAGAACGCAAAACGGATCGCACGGCGGCCCTCGCGCTCTACATGCTGAACCTCTAGCGCTGTCCGACGAACGACAGTAGCATCCCGCCCCAGGAGGAAGCCCTCGCATGACGGACCAAGCCAAGTACAACATCAACCTCGACGTGAAATTCCAGCATCTCGAACGCATCGACGTTCCCGCCGTCGTCGCCGCGTGCACGGAGACGTGGCAAAACCGAACGCTGACGCAGGTCAATGGCAGCGTGGTGCGGCTCGGGGTGATCGAGGGCGATTTCCACTGGCACAAGCACGACGACGATGACGAGTTTTTTTTCGTCCTCGAAGGCAAGCTCCTCATCGATCTGGAAGATCGGACAATCGAGCTCGGGCCGCAGCAGGGCGTGACGATCACGAAGGGCGTGATGCATCGGCCGCGGGCCCCGGGGAGGACCGTCATGCTCATGGTCGAGACGACGGCCATTCAGCCCACGGGCGATCCGTGAAGGCCCCGGCGGATCCGCCACGCGGGGCCGCGCGTACGTGGGGCGTGATGCGACGTCTTTTGCTTCCCGCCCTCGTGCTCGTCCTCGGCTGTAGCGCGACGCCCCAGGCACCCCAGGTCGCCCCGCGCGGGCTCGTGCGCGCAGGGACGCCGGACGCGGTGAACCTCGCGCTCGCGCGGGCCAAGGAAAAGAACCAGCTCTTCACGTGGCATTCGTTTTCGCCGGAGACCTTCGCGCGCGCCCGCGCCGAGCGGAAATTCATCCTCCTCGACGGCGCGGCCTCGTGGTGCCATTGGTGCCACGTGATGGACGAGACGACGTACCACGACGAACGCGTGGGCCGTCTCCTGAACGAGAAGTTCGTCGCCATTCGGGTCGACATCGACGAGCGCCCGGACATCGGCGAACGGTATGTCGACTGGGGCTGGCCGGCGACGATCCTGCTCTCGCCCGACGCCGAGGAGATCGGCAAATACCGCGGATACCTGCCGGCGGACGAGCTCTTGCCCATCCTCGAAGCGATTGCCCAGGCAGACGCGGAGGGCAGCGGCAAAGCACCGGATCCAGCGCGAATCGTGCCCTCGCCCGAGGCCATGCCGTGGATCGCCGCGCGCGTCTCGATCGACATGGATCGTTATTTCGACCGGGAAGAGGGGAGCTGGGGCGACTTTCAAAAGTCCCCGCTCGGCGCGAACGTGCTCTTCGAGCTCCGGCGCGCGGGGCACGGGGACGACCTCGCGCGCAGGCGCGCCGTGTTTACCCTGGAGAAGCAGCGCGCGATCCTCGACCCGGTCTGGGGCGGCATCTACCAGTATTCCGCGGGCTCGACGTGGGCCGAGCCCCATTACGAGAAGCTGATGCCGTACCAGGCGGCGAACCTCGAAGCCTACGCCGCCGCGCACAAGGCCACCGGCCGCAAGGAGTTGCTGGAGGACGCCCGCGGGATCGCGCGGTACCTGTCGACCTTCCTGTCGAACGCCGAAGGCGCGTTCCTCGTGAGCCAGGACGCGGACGTGGGCGCGCACGAACCGGGAAAACCGTTCATCGACGGGGACGTGTATTATCGCCTCGACGACGCAGGGCGGCGCAATCTCGGGGTTCCGCGCGTCGACGACCACGTGTACGCCTACGAGAATGGGCTCGCCATCGCGGCGATGTGCATGCTGTTCGAGGCGTCAGGCGACAAGGACGTGCTCGCACGGGCGGAGCGGGCCGCGGCCCTCGTGACGGCGAGCCACGTGGGGACCGACGGCGCGGTCGAGCATGACGCAAAGGCGCGGTCGCCCGTGCATTACCTCGCGGACGCCGCCGGGTTGGGCCGGGCGCTCGTGCGGCTCTTCGAGGTCACGCAAAACGCGGCGTACCGCGAGGCGGCGCTGCGGATCGCGGACGCCATGGAGAAGACGCTCCTCGACACCACGACGGGGGCGTTTTTCGCGCACACGAACGATCCTTCCGCCGTGGGGGTGTTCGCGCGGCGCGAGCGTCCGTTCGCGAGCAATACGCTCGCCGCGCGGTTCCTCGCGGGGCTCGGCCGGATCACGGGGGATCAAACGTTTGGCGCGCGCGCGAAGAGGACCCTCGGGGCCATCGCGAGCCCCCGCGGGGTGGCGGAGCAGGGCCGGATGGTCGGGGAATTCTTGCTCGCGCTCGATGAGGCGGGCGTTTTTCCGTGGCCGGGCGCGCGCTGACGGAACCGCGGGGGCCCCTGTGGGTCTTGCAGGGACGAGCGGGCTCGTGGAACACTGCGCCGCCGCTTCGTGGCAGGAGGACGCGTGAAGCCCTCGATAACATCCATCCCCGTCGTTCTGATGTTCGCTGCCTCGGGCTGCGCGAGCGCGCCACCGTCGCCGCCGCCCGTCGCTTCCCCACCGCCTGCGAATGCGACGGCTGTGCAGGAAAACCCAACGGTCGAGCCCTCGCCGCCGCCTCCGCCCCCCGCGGCCAAGCCGAAGGTCTTCGGGTTCCGGGATTTTCTGTCCATTGCAGGCGTGCGCGCGGGAGCCACGCTCGACGACATCGAGGCGGCCTGGGGCAAGGGGGAACGGACGAAGGACAAGATCCGGTACAAGGACGGGCCCACGGTGTCGGTCATGCCCTCGGGGGGATTGATGATCGACGTCCATCTGGCCGCGGCGGACTGGGTGAAACGGTACGCAGACGGGCCGCTATCCATCTGGGGAAAAACCTGCGAGGAGGCCGCCGACGCGCTCGATTTCACCGATGTCGTGGGCGGTTATACGACCTGCAAGCATTACGAGAAGGACCTGTTCCTCGACGTAACCCTCATGTGCGGCCAAGGCCACGTGAACACAGTCGCCGTCGTGTGGTATCCGTTCGCCCCGGGCAGCGCTCCCCATCCGCTGCCGCCGGATCATTGCAACTGATCCCTTGAATCCCCAAGCCGTACTCGATCTGCTCACCGTGCTCGCCGATGGCTCGATCCCGGCGGACGAGCGCCTCACGCAGGCAATCGGCGCGGGGAGCATTCCTGCCTCCGTGCTCCTGCGTTTCGCCTGCGATTGTGCCGACCGAGCCCTGGAGAAGGAGCGGGAAGCGCGGCGCGAGCCCGAGGTGTCGAGCGTGGAGGCGGTCCGGCGGACGCGGCAATGGATCGAGGGTCAATGGCCCTGGAAGCCGACGCCGAACGAAGACAAACCTTCCCCCGGCGGGCCCTTCGGCAGCATCGCCATGGCCGACGCCATGCTGGCGCGCAATCTGTCCCCGGCGCGGGTCCTCGCGGGCGTCGGCGCAGAGGCGCGCCGGGTCGTCGAGGCATGGGAGGCCCGCGCGCCGGCGGCCGCTGCCGAGGCAGCCGCGCTCGTCGCGGAGGCGGCCGCCGAAATGGCCGAGGCCGAGGCCGAGGCCGAGCACGCGTGGAAGGCCGAGGAGAGCTGGACGAACGTCGAGCTCGATGCCGCCATGCAAGCGGCCGCGGCCCGGGGACCGGGCGCCTGGGCTGCGAAATCAGAAATGGATTCGGGGGCCATCGCGGCCCGGTTGTCTCGACGACGGAAGGCAGCGGCGAGCCGCGCGGCCGTGGAAGTGTCGCGCCTCGCCGCGACCCGCGCGGCCGAGGACGCGGCAACGTCGATTCCCGAGGAAACCTCGGCCGGCTTCACGTCGTGGTTTCGATCCCTGTGGACGCCGCGGACCCCCTCGCCCGATCCCGTGGCGGCCCGCGCTCGGGCCGAGCAGGCCCGCTGCGAGGAGTACGCCTGGCATGTCGCGCGTCTCTGCGCATTGTTGGCGCAGGACGAACCAGAACCCTAAAATCGATTCAGGGGACGAGCAGGAGCTTGCCGACGACCTTGCCGGCGCGTGATCGGACATGCGCCTCCTCGGCCTCCGCGAGCGGGAGTTTCGCCTCGATGATGGTCTCGATCTCGCCCTTCGCGAGCGCCGCGACGAGCGGCGTGAGGCTCGCGCGCGTGGGTTTGCCGAGGAGCGTCTTCGTCCGGCGCGAGAACAAGAGCGAAGGATAGTCGGCGGGCCGGATGACCACGAGGCCGAGGAGCCCCGTCGCGTTCAAGAGCTTTCGGCACGCGGACGAGGAGTACACCGCAGAGCCGATGGCATTGAGCACGAGATCGAAGGGGCCGAGGCGGGCAGCGGCTTCGAGCGGGTCGCCTGCATTGTAGTCGATGGCCGTGGCGCCGAGCCGCGTGACGAGCGGCACGTTCCGCGCCGAGCACACGGCGGCCACGGTCGCGCCATACGAGCGGGCGAGCTGCAAAGCAAACAGCCCCACGCCGCCCGAGCCGCCGAGCACGAGGACCCGCGCGTCGGGCTGCGACGAAATGCCGGCCTCCTCGAGCCAGCGCCACGCCGTCACGCCGGCGACGGGGAGGCTCGCGGCCGCGTCGAAGGAGACCGACGCGGGCAGCTCGGCGCATTGATCGGCGCGCACGACAACCTCGTCGGCATAACTGCCGCGCTGGTTGCGCGAGAAATCGGTGCCGCCGACGATACGGTCGCCGACCTTGGGTGTCTCGACGCCGCTCCCGACCTCGACGACCTCGCCGGCGAAATCAATGCCGACGACGAGCGGGCCGGACGGGCCGATGATTCGCTGCGCCGTGCCGAGCGGGCCGCCCTCGCGCATTTTCCAGTCGACGGGGTTGACGCCGATGGAGCGGACGCGGACGCGGAGTTCGTCCGCGCGGAGCGGGCGCGAAGGCAGCTCGACGAGGCGCAGGGGTTCACGGGACGAACGGGAGGTCGCGACGATCATCGGCTCGTGTCCCCGTGGTCAGTTCGAGCTCGTGTCGAGGGAGCCGCTCGCGCGCCCCGAGGCGTCGACCGAATAACAGAAGGTGTTTTTCGAGGAGGAGAAGGGCATGCGGGTCACGCTGCCCTTGCAGGTCGAGGCGCCTTTTTTCCCCTCGAAACTCCAGTCGAAGAGCCCCGACGGCGAGACGTGGAGGTCGGTATAGCCCTCCTCCGCGAGGGAACCACGCACGCTCGAAAACCCCATGGCCCAGTAGAGCGGGACGCACAAGATCACGCCGCCTGCAATGAGGAGTTTCTTCCGGCGTTCCTTCGCCGCCGCTTGCTCGAGCGCGGCGATGTCGGGATCGTTCTGAAACGATGAGTCCATGACCTCGCGTACCACATCCACCCGATGTATGCGAGCAAATAGGGTTTCGATGGTGCACGTCACCCCGACTCGACACTGCGTGTCGGGCGGGGCAGCAAGGCGGCTCGGCGCGCGGCGCTGCCGTCCTCGGTGAGCTTTCGAATCGCGAAGGCGAGGCCGTCGCGCAAGGTCGCCAGCGTGCGCACGCGCGAGATGTCGAGGCCGAGGGAGACCATGGTCTGCGCGACGTTCGGGCGAATCCCCGTGATGATTCCTTCTGCCCCGAGGAGGCGGACCGCGGTGATGATATTGAGCATATGGCCGGCCGTCGCCGTGTCGACGATGTCAACGCCCGTCAGATCGAGGATGGCGAAGCGCGCCTGCGTGCGCGAGACCTCGGCGAGGAGGTCGTCCGTGACCCGCGCCGCGCGCTTGCTGTCGACGACGCCGACCATCGGCAGCGTGAGGACATGGTCCCATACCTGGATGATCGGGGTCTCCAGGTTGAAGATGACCTCCTGCTGCCGTTGAATGAGGGCGAGCTTCGCTTCGAGCTCCACCTTGGCCTGGTGCGCCTCGGTGACATTCAGGCTCAGGCCAAGGACACCCGAGGCCTTTTTGTCGTCCTCGCCGAACGGAATGACCCAGTTGTCCCAGACGGCGCCGTTCATGTGCGAACGATCGTGCGCCGCGCTGCCCAGGAGGGCGCGCTGCACGAGGTGATCGCCCGGGGAGATGTCGAAGATGTTTTTTCCGAGGAGCGTGCCCCGTTCGAACCCGGCCGACGCGCAGCCCTGGCCGTCGTGAAACGTGAATGCTCCTGTCTCGTCGGTCGCCCATACGACGACGTCGAGGTGATCGAGGAGGCTCTGGAGGATCCGCGCCATGCGAAGCATCTCCTTCTCGGCGGCGAGCCGCTCCTCCTCGGCGCGGAGCCTTTGCTCGCGCTCGGCCTCGTAGCGCCTTCTCTCCCCGAGGTCACGGCAGACGACCACGGCGCCGCAGATGTCCCCGTCAGCGTCGCGGATTCCGCGCGCCACGCATTCGACGAACCTGCCCCCCGGCAGCCGCTCGCTCCGCACGAAGAGCTCGATGGCGTCGGCGCTGTCGCCCTGCAAGGCCCGGACGAGGGGCATTTCGTGCGCCGGGACGAGGGTCATGCCGTCCGGCTGATAAAGACCATATCGCAACGACCACTCCCCGGGGGCCGCCTCGCTCGACCGTTCCCCGAAGATCGCGGTCGCGGCGGCATTAAAATGGATGAGGCGCCCATCGCGGTCGCAGATCACCACGCCGTCCGCGAGGCTTTGAATCGCCGCGCGGAGGAGGCGTGTTTCGCCGTCCTGGTCGAAAGGGCTCGCCTCGTGGTGGTATCCATTCGTCTCGGCCGACGCCGGTAGAGCCAGACGAGCTTCGAGCTCGGCGACCCGCGCGCGCAATTCCGCGCACTCCTGTTCATAGGCAATCAACGACACGCTGTCCTCCCCCCTCTGTCCCACACGAAACGCGTCGTGGAGCAGACTGTCGTTCACGTTATCTGCGAATTATGTCGCTGCGTCAACGGACTGACGTGCCAAAGATGAGCCTACCCCGACATTCATGCGCGGCCCGCAAGTCGGGAGAAGCCTGATTCAACGATACCTGCGACGACGGGAGGAATGCGAGGGAGCGGGATTCAGAGGGCCTTCGGGCTGCGGGTCGGCCGGGGAAGCGATCCGGCTCCATGCGCGGCGCCGGAGGATCCAGCGAGTTCTCGAATCGCGAACGAGAGGCCGTCGCGCAAGGTCGCCAGCGTGCGCACACGCGAAAGGTCGAGGCCGAGGGAGATCATGGTCTGCGCGACGTTCGGGCGAATCCCCGTGATGATCCCTTCGGCGCCGAGGAGGCGAACGGCGGAGATGATATTCAGCATGTGGCCCGCCGTGGCCGTGTCGACGACGTCGACGCCCGTCAGATCGAGGATGGCGAAGCGCGCCTGCGTGCGCGAGACTTCGGCGAGGACGTTGTCCGTGACCCGCGCGGCGCGCCGGCTGTCGACGACGCCCACCATCGGCAGCGTGAGGACGCGGTCCCATACCTGGATGATCGGGGTCTCCAGGTTGAAGATGACCTCTTGCTGTCGTTGAATGAGGGCGAGCTTCGCCTCGAGCTCGAGCTTGGCCTGGTGCGCCTCGGTGATGTTCAGGCTCATGCCGATGACGCCCGCGGGCCTGCCGTCATCGTTCACCGGAATGGCCCAATGCTCCCAGGCGACCCCATGCGCGCCGTTGCGATCGTGCTGGGGGACGCCCGCGAGGGCGCGGTGGATGAGCAAGTCGTCGGGGTATACGTCGCGGGCGTCCTTTCCGACGAGCGCGCCCCGCGCGAGCCCCGCCGCTTCGGCGCCGCGGCCGTCGTGAAACGTGAAGACGCCTTTTTCGTCGGTCGCCCATACCACGATGTCGAGGTGCTCGAGCAGGCTCTTCAGGATGCGCGCCATGCGAAGCCGCTCCTTCTCGGCGGCGAGCCGCTGCTCCTCGGCGCGGAGCCGCCGCTCGCGCTCGACCTCGTAACGCCTGCGCTCGCCGAGGTCGCGGCACACGACGACGGCGCCGCAGATGACGCCGTCCGCGTCGCGAATGCAACGCGCGGAGCATTCGATGTACATGCCCGCCGGCAGGCTCTCTCGTCGCACGAAGAGCTCGATGCGGTCGACGTTCTCCCCCCGAAGCGCGCGATGGGAAGGCAAATCGTTCGTGGGGACGAGGGTGACGCCGTCCGGGAGAAAAAGGCCGTATCGCGTGGACAGCTCCTCGGAGGGGACATCACTCGACCGCTCGCCGAAGATCTGCGTCGCCGCGGCGTTGAAGTGGATGGTCCGGCCATCGCGGTTGCAGATCACGATGGCGTCGGCGATGTTATGGATCGCTGCGCGCAGGAGGCGCGCCTCGGCATCGGGGTCGGAAGGGACGGCTTCACGACGGTGGCCATTCATCACCACGGGCGATCGAACGGAGAGGCTCGCCTCGAGCTCGGCGACCCGCGCGCGGAGCGCCGCGCACTCGTTTTCCATCGGAAGATACACGCTGTCCTCCCCCTTCTGACCAGGCGGATCCGAGCGCCAATTGAATCACCCTACGAACACGATGCGCGTACGTCAACGGATTGGCGCGCCGAGCACAGAATCGTCGGAACGGTACGTCCTGCGATTCCGGGCCGCGTCGAGGTCACGGACCGGTCCCACTTGCCGGCTCGTCGCCCGCGTGAGCCGTCAGCCGACTTCGGCACACGCACGTGGGCGACACCACATTATTGACGCTGCCTCCGGGTGAGAATCGTCACGTTCCGTATCGATGGGCTTGGACGCGGACGACGGTTTCAGGCATGAGGCACGCCATGTCCGTACCGGTTCTGCCGAAGCGCGCGCGTGTCGTCGTCGTCGGTGGCGGCGTCATTGGCTGCTCCGTCGCTTACCACCTGGCTCACATGGGCTGGAAGGACGTGGTCCTGCTCGAACGGGACCGCCTGACCTCCGGCACGACCTGGCACGCCGCCGGGCTCATCGTGACGTTCGGCTCGACGTCGGAGACGTCGACGGAGATGCGCAAGTACACGCGTGATCTCTACACCCGCCTCGAAGCGGAGACGGGCCTCGGCACCGGGTTCAAGCCGGTCGGATTCATCGAGGTCGCGGCGGATCCGGACAGGCTCGAAGAGTACCGGCGCGTCTCGGCGTTCAACCGCCACTGCGGCGTGGACGTGCACGAAATCTCGCCCTCGCAGGTGAAGGAGCTCTTCCCGCTCGCGCGGACGGACGACATCCTCGCCGGCTTCTACGTGAAGGAGGACGGCCAGGCGAACCCGGTCGACATCACGATGGCGCTCGCGAAGGGCGCCAAGATGCAAGGCGCGACGATCCTGGAGAACGTGCCCTGCACGGGCGTGATCACGAAGCGCGGCGCCGTCGCGGGCGTGCAGACGCCGTTCGGCGACATCGAGGCCGAGTACGTGGTGAACTGCGCGGGCATGTGGGCGCGGCAGCTCGGCGCGAAATCGGGCGTCAACATCCCGCTGCAATCGGCCGAGCATTATTACCTCATCACCGCCAAGATCCCCGACCTGCCGAAATCGATGCCCGTGCTCGAAGACCCGGGCTCGTACGGGTATTACCGCGAGGAGGTCGGCGGCATGATGGTGGGCCTCTTCGAGCCCCTCTGCGCGCCGTGGAAAATCGAGGGCGTGCCGGATGATTTTTCCTTCGGCGAGATCACCCCGGACTGGGACCGGATGGGTCCTTATGTCGAGAGGGCGATGCGGCGCGTGCCGGTCACGCTGGAGGTGGGCGTCCGCAAGTTCTTCTGCGGCCCCGAGAGCTTCACGCCCGACCTCGCGCCTGTCGTCGGCGAGGCGCCGGAGATCAAGAATTACTTCGTCGCCGCGGGCCTGAACTCGATCGGCATCCTGACGGGCGGCGGGCTCGGGCGCGTGCTCGCGCACTGGATCATCAACGGCCGGCCCGACGTGGACGTCACGGGGATGAACATCGACCGGCTGCACACCTACCAGGCGAACCCCGAATACCGCCGCACGCGCACGGTGGAGTCGCTCGGGATGGTCTATCAATGCCATTACCCGACACGCTCGATGCAGACGGCGCGCGGCGCGAAGACCTCGGCCATTCACGATCGACTCGCAGCCCAGGGCGCCTATTTCAAGGACGTGAGCGGGTGGGAAGGCGCGGACTGGTATGCGCCGCCCGGCACGCTCCCCAAGGTGGAGCGCCTCTCGTGGGGCCGGCAGAGCTGGTTCCCGTCCTGGGAAGCCGAGCACCGCGCCTGCCGCGAGGGCGTGATCCTCATGGACATGTCGTTCATGGCGAAATTCCTGGTGCAGGGCCGGGACGCGGGGAAGCTGCTCGATTACATCTCCGCGAACAGCGTCGACGGCGCGCCGGGCGTCATCACGTACACGCAATGGCTGAACGCCGGCGGGACGATCGAGGCGGACCTCACGGTCACGAAGCTCGACGACGAGCGTTACTGGGTCGTCGCCTCGGACACGGCGCACCGGCACGCGCTCACCTGGATGCGCCGGCACACGAAGCCGGACATGCACGCGTTCGTGACGGACGTGACCTCGGGCTATGCGCAGATCAACATCCAGGGGCCGCGCTCGCGTGAGCTCATGCAAAGGGTGACCTCCGAGGACATGTCGAACGAGGCGTTCCCGTTCCGCGCCGCGCGGGAGATCGACATCGGGTTCGCCCGCGCGCTCTGCGTGCGTATCACGTACCTGGGCGAGCTCGGCTATGAGCTCTACATCCCCACGGAGCAAGCCACGCACGTCTACGATCGCCTCGTCGAGGCGGGCAAACACGTGGACCTGAAGCACGCCGGGCTCAAGGCGCTGGCGAGCCTCCGCATGGAAAAGGGCTACCGCGATTACGGCCACGACATCGACAACACCGATTCGGTGCTGGAGGCGGGGCTCGGCTTCGCGGTCGATCTGAAAAAGGCGGATTTCCTCGGTCGGGACGCGGTGCTCGCGAAGAAGGCCGCTGGGCCGCTCACGCGCCGGATCGTGCAGGTGCTCGTGAAGGATCCCGAGCCCTTGATGTTCCACGCCGAGGTCGTGCGTCGCAATGGCAAGCCCATCGGCTACGTGCGCGCCGCTTCGTACGGACACACGGTCGGGGGCGCCGTCGGCCTCGTCATGGTGGAGGCCGGCGAGCCCGTCGACGCGAAGTACCTCGAAAACGCCACGTGGGAGGTCGAGATCGCCGGCAAGTCGTACCCGGCCGTCGCCTCGCTCAAGCCGCTCTACGATCCGGAGGCGAAGCGCGTGAAGGCGTGAACGCCGGAAACGTGTGAGCGGGCCAAGCATCCTGGTTGACGGCGGGGCGCCGTTTGTCTCTCCTAGGCGCCATGGCCGCGATCGAACAACTCGCAGAGGGCGTCAGCACGGTCGACGAGCTCCTCGCCGAGCCGCTCCTGGAGCCGGATCCTGAACGTGAAGATTGGGCCCAAGCGCGCCCGCGTGTCGTGTTCGTCCGCGACGCGGTGGAGCGGGACGTGCTCTCGCAGCTCGACGACGCGCTCTTCGCCGCCGACGACGAACTCGCCCCGCGCATCAAAGGCCGCGTGGCCGTCCTGCTCGGCGACGTCGCGGGCCTGAAAGCCGCGAGCGGCGATCTGGACGGGGCGCGGCGCCTGCTCGGCAAGGCGGCCCCGCTCGCGCAGACGCCCGAGGCGCGGGCCGAGCTCGAAGCAGCCGCGGAGGAGCTCCCGGTCTTCGCGCGGCTCACGCATGCGCGGTGGCTCCAGCGCGCGGGCCATTTCAAGCGGGCCGATCGAGCCCTCGCGCAAGCCCGCCGGCAGGTGAAAAGCCGGGCGCTGCGGGATGCCCTCCGCGAGGTGGAGAAGGCCCCACGACCACTCGAACGCGCGCCGACGCTCTTCACGCTGAACGGCATCGGCTTCCGGCTCTACGGCGAGCGCGACCCCTGGCCCGACGGCTCGTACGTCGCGACGTACTGCTTTTGCGTGGTGTTCATCCCGATCGTGCCCGTCGCCGCCTACCGCGTCCGGCAGGTGAGCACGATGAGCTACCAGTTCCTCGCGAAAGAACCGCTCGGGCCGATCGCGAAGGTTTGGCGGGGCGTCGCCCTGCTCGGGACGCTCGGCGTGGTGGCCTCGGTGGCCGTGACGAGTTACCTCGACTCGCCCACGCGCAAGGCGTCCGTCGCGCTCGCGGAGGCGCGCGAGGCCGAGGCGAAGGGGGATCCCGAGGGCGCGCTCTCGCAATACCGGCTCGTGCTCGGGACCTATCCCGGCGAGGTCGACGTGGACGAGGTCGCCGCGTCGATCGTGCGCCTCGTGACGGCGGAAGACGTGCACGAGCCGGCGACGGTGGCGTCCCTCGAAGCGATCAGCCGGGTGATGAACGCCTTCTACGAGCTGCCGGCCGACGCGCGGGACGGCAAGGCCGCGGTCTTGCTCGCAGAGCGGCTCTCGGCGTTCGCGGATCAGATCGGCGAGGATACGCCGGAGAAAGCGGCCGCAGCGCTCACCGTGCTCGACATGGCCGCGCGCGTGAGCGAGGGGCGCGCAGAGGCGGCGGCGATCACGGCGCGGCGCGCGCGTCTCCGGAAAAACCTCGCCGACGGAATGGCGGAGAGCCGGCCGCTCGGCGCCCTGCGCCATTACGTGGCGCTCGGGGATGCGGCCTCGATCGAGGCGGCGAAGAAGATCCTCGACAGCTTCGGGCCGGCGCCGTCGCTCTGGATCGAGGCGGAGACCGAAGTCGAGGCGTGGGCGGAGCTGGCCTCGAAACAAGGCCAGGCGGACGGCGCGGCCGACGTGAGGGCGCGCCTCGAAGAAGCTCGGAAGAAGCTCGCGGAGGATCGGGCGATCCTCGAAGCGAACGACGAAGTGGCGCTCGTGGTGGCGATCGTGCAGCGAAAGGGGCACCAGGAGCTCGCCGTGGGGATGGCCGCGGGGCAGCGGAGCCGCGGCGAGACGAAGTCCGCATTGAAGCTGCTCGGCGGGCTCGGTGCGCCCGGCCGGCTCACGGCGCTGGCGCAGCAGGCGCTCGCCGATACACACGCCGAGGCGGGGGCGCTCGACAAGGCCGACGAGATCCTCACGGCCCTCGTGAACGAGCGCCTCTCCGACTTTCAGGAAGCACAACGCGCGTTTCGCGCGGCGAGCTTGAAGGTCCAGGGCCGCATCGAGGCCGATCTGCGCGCCGGGAAGGTGCCGAGCGAGCTTCTATCGAAGCTTCAAGGCGCGACCGAGGCGCGGGAGCGAGAGCTCATCCAGGCCTACGTCGCCGAGCAATTCCGCAAGGACCCCACGCTCGCGTCCATGCAGGACACGCTCCTGCGGCACGAGGCGGTGATCCCCGCGTCGATCTCGCTCGGCATGATCAAGCTGCGGCGGGCCTCGACGACGACGGGCGACACGCAGCGGGCGCTGCTCGAACAGGCAGAGCGCGCGTTCCTCGCGTTGCGCGGCGAGGCGGCAGGGGATCCGCTCTATCACCTCGGCCTCGGGCAGGTCTATCACCGGCTCGGGCGCGCCGCGGACGGCGACGCGGAGCTCGAAGGGCTCCTCCAGAAGAAGGACCCCACGCTGTCCATTCGCGTCGCGAACGCCTATCGCGAGCTCGGCCTGGAGCCCAAAGCGCGGCAGGTGGTGGAGGCCGTGTACAACGACACCAGCGTGGAGCAGGACAAACGCTACGTCGCAGCCTCGCTCCGCGCGAACATCTCGACGAGCTTCGAAGATCGCGCGAAGTGGCTAGGTCTCGCCGATCCGAACTCGCCGTACGTCAAGGCGCAGCTCCTGCAGGTGAAGGGCGCGCGCGCGGTTTCGCAGGGCAACCTCGCGGAGGCCGATCGGGCCTTCGCCGAGGAAGCGGCGTTCCACGAGAAGGACGCGGCGCGGGACGCGTCCTCGGCGAACAACGCGGCCATCGCGCACGCCGGGCGTTACCAGGCGACGGGCGACGTCGCCCACCTGCGCGCGGCCGTGAAGGGCTTGGAGACCGCCGTGCGGCTCGAAGGCGACAGCGCGATCTTGCTCGGGCACCTGGCGGACGCGCTGGATCAACTGGCGATCCTGAGCGTGCTCGATCGATGGGTGGACACGCGGGCCTTGCGGCTCGACGCCAGCGACGCGTGGCAGCTCGCGCGGGCGATGCTCGAAGGACCACTCCGCGCGGAGATCCTCGCGGCGCTCGAGAAGGACGCGAACGAGCGGCGCGCGCTCTCGGTCTCGCGAACGGAGCAGGTCCTCGCGCCGCAAAAGGCCTCGGCGTATCGTCGCGAGCTCGATTGGCTCAGCCTGCGCGGGGACGGCAAGGGCCTCGGGGAGCTCTCGGCGCGGCTCCAGGCGTTGCCGCCGTTCGACGCGCAAAACACGGCGGCGGCGCGGGCGACGTGGCTCGCGGAGGAGCAAGACGCGGAGCTCGCCAACGCCACGAAGCGCGAGGCAGAGGTCTGGCGCAGCCGCATCCAGGAGCTGGAGAAGTCCCGAAAGGCGCCCACCGCGGCGGCGGCGTGGTTCACGCTCGGGGACCTCTTGTGGTTGCGGACGATGGTCGACAGCTCCGTGGAGAACGTCGACGAGATGGCGAAGGCCTACCGGCGCGCGCACGAGCTCTGGCCCGAGGGCATTCCGGCGCGGTCGTTCAGCGCCGGCCTCGCCGCCGTGGCGATCGGCAAGGCGCGGGCCGCCTCCCCTGCCCTCGCGAAGGCGTGGGAGACCGAGCGCCGGCAGTTCTCGACCCTGCTGATCGCTCACCGCGCGAGCCTCGGACCGGACGCGGCGGAGGTGCTCGCGGCGTTGCGCAAGCAGCCTGAATTCGCCGAGGCGGCGACGCTGCGGCGAGGCAAGCTCGACGGGCGGCCGGAGCTCGCGGACTGGATCCTCGCGCGCCTCGCGGGCGACGCGGAGCTCGAAAAGGAAGCCGAGAACGTGTTCGATTGGGACGTGGCGCGCCACCGGGTGGAGATCGATGCGCGCATGTATCCCGGGCAGCCGCAGGAGCAACTCGAACTCGGGTTGGTTCGCTCGCGGGGAAAAACGCCCTAGCGGCCCGATGTTTGACAGATCAGTCCAGAACGTGTAGAGGGTGAGGACACGCATGGCCCGCCCGAAGGAGTTCGACCGCGACGAGGTGGTGAAGCGGGCCATGGCCGTCTTCTGGGAGAAGGGGTACGAGGCGACGTCGACGGAGGATCTGCTGCGCGCGATGGGCATCGGGCGCCAGAGCATGTACGACACGTTCGGTGACAAACGCCGGCTCTACCTCGAAGCGTTGCAGCGGTATCAGGCGGAGAGCGGCGCGCAGCTCATCGAGCGCCTGCAGGCCGAGGAATCACCGCTCACTGCGATCGAGCAGGTCTTGATGGCCGTCGCCGCCGAGACGCCCGCCGAACGCGCGCGGGGATGCATGTACGTGAGCTCCATCGTGGAGCTCGCGCAGAAGGATCCGGAGGTCGCGTCGCTGGCGAGGTCCGGCACGATCCTCTGCGAGACCGCGTTCGAACGGATCGTGCGTGAAGGAAAGCGCAAGGGCGAGATCACTCCCTGCGTCGACGAGCGGAAAGCCGGGCGGTTCCTGCTCGCCACGGTGCAAGGCCTGCGGGTCATGGCGAAAGCCGGATCCACACCGGAAACCCTCCGCGACATCGCCGCCGTCGCGCTCACCTCCCTGAAAGCTCGGTAGTCCCTGCGGGCGCGCGCGGAGGCGCGCGTCCGCGTGTTCGTTCGCTTCATTCTGGACAGTTCAGTCAACCAAGGAGTCCGCTGATGTCTCTCGATCGCTACTATCTGCTGGGCCGCTCGGGCCTTCGTGTCAGCCGCCTGGCCCTCGGGACCATGACGTTCGGCACCGACGGGGCCTGGGGCGCGTGGGGTTCGACGGAAAAAGCCGCCCGCGCCGTCTTCGACCGCTATCTCGACGCAGGCGGCAACTTCCTCGACACCGCGGATCTCTACACGCGCGGGACGAGCGAGACCCTGCTCGGCAAGTTCATCGCCGAGCGCGGGGCGCGGGATCGGGTCGTTTTGACCACCAAGTACACGTACGGCCTCGACCCGGGAAACCCGAACGCCGGCGGAAATGGCCGCAAGAACATGATACGCGCGGTGGAGGCGTCGCTCCGGCGGCTCGGGACCGATTACATCGATCTGTACCTCCTGCACACGTGGGACCGCCTCACGCCCGCCGAGGAGGTGGTGCGCACGTTCGACGACCTCGTGCGCGCCGGGAAGATCCGTTATGCCGGGCTGTCCGACGTGCCTGCCTGGTATGCCGCGCGCGCGCAGACGTTCGCCGAGGCGCACGCGCTCACGCCGTTCATCAACCTGCAGCTCCAGTATTCGCTCGTGGAGCGCCACATCGAGCACGAGTTCGTGCCGCTCGCGCAGACGCTCGGAATGGGCATCACCGCGTGGAGCCCGCTCGGCGGGGGCCTGCTCTCCGGCAAATACCGGCCGAGCCAGGGGCGCGGCGAGGGCGAGGGGCGGCTGACGAAGGACGAGGCCGGCAGCAAGCTCGGATTGTTCACGGAGCAGAATTGGCAGATCGTCGCGGCCGTCGAGAAGACGGCGAAGGAGCTCGGCCGCAGCATGGCGCAGGTGGCCTTGAACTGGACGGCGACACAGCCGGGCATCGGCTCGGTGATCCTGGGCGCGACCAAGCTCGCGCAGCTCGAGGACAACCTCGCCGCGCTCGATTTCGAGATTCCGGCCGAGCTGCGCAAGGAGCTCGATCAAGCGAGCGCGCAGCCGCTGCCGTTCCCCTACAAGATGTTCGGGGACGCGTATCAGAAGCAACTCCACGGCGGGGCTGCCGTGGGCGACAAACCGGTCGGGTACACGCCGCCGGTGTGGACGGGCAATCCCGCCATCGCGGGCTGAGCGCCGACGGAGCCTGCGGCTGGGGGGGGTCAGTCGTCCTGCGACGGAGAGAAAGGCGTGATGGGCGTGGACTCCTCGATCTCTCGCTTGGGCGGGGGGCCCACGCGGAGGTTCGAGTCGATCAGGACAGCCCGACGCGGGCGCGGCGCGCTGACCTGGGCCTTGCAGAGCGCCTCCACGACGCGGTTTCGCAGCGCGTCGTTCGTCTCCTTGTTCTCGCCGGGCGGCACGCGCGCGCTGATACGCAGGACGATCGAGCCCTCGTTCAGCTCCTCCACGCCGACCTCCACGTTCGCAGGAGCGCCCGTCCGCGCCTCGACCTCCTTTTCGGCGATGCTCGTGAGGAGCGCACGCACCCGCGACACGTCCTCTTCATAAGGCACGTGCACGTCGACGACCGCATTCACGTACGAGCGTGAATGGTTCGCGACCTTGCGCACCTCGCCGTTCGGAATCGAATGAAGCACGCCGAGCTCGTCGCGGATCTTCGTGATCCGAACGCCGATCTCCTCCACGCGCCCCTGGATGCCGCCGATCTCCACGAGATCCCCGACGAGAAGCAGGTTCTCGAAGAGGATGAAAAAGCCGGCCACGATGTCACCCACGAACGTCTGCGCGCCAAAACCAATGGCGACGCCGATGACGCCGGCGCCGGCGAGCAGCGGCGTGGGGTCGATCGAGGCCTCGCGGAGGCCCATCACGAGCGCCGAGAAATAGATCGCATACCGCACGAAGCCCAGGGCCACAGGGACCAGGGTCTTTCGTTGCTGGAGCGTCTGCGGGTTCGCCTCGGCCACCTTGCCGAGGAAGAGGTCGTTGATGAGCAGGACGGCGAGCTCGACGAGGACCCGGCTCGCATAAAAGATCGCGATGATCCGGATCCCGACCCGACCCGCCTGGGAGAGCCACGTATCCGGGGTGAGCGCATCCGCGACCCACGTCGCCGCCGTCAGGTAGACGCAATAATCGACGACCCGCTTCGTGATCCCGAGCAGGTGCGAGAGGTTCCCGAGGTACCGGAGCGGGCTCTCGAGGCGGGCGAGCCGCGTGGAGTTGTCGAAGATGACGTCGAGGAGGAGGTATCCGATGCCCGTCGCGAGGCGGCTGAGGTAAAACGCGCCCAGCGTGTAGGTGGCGAGCAGGACGGTGCGCTGCGTGCCCGGCGCGAGCTCGAGCTTCGCGGCGATGAGGACCGCGGAAGCGCCGAGGACGACCACGCGCAACGCTTTGCGCAGGCGTACCGTGACCTCGGCGACCGGCTCGCGCCGCTTGTCGAGCCACTCCGAGCGCGCGACCGCCTGCCCCAGCCCGTCGGCGAGCCCACGGGCGAGGGCGTCGACGAAGAGCGCGCCGAGGGCAATGCCGGCCGCGGTGAGCAGCCGCATCTTGGCGAGCGCAGGATCGTCCCCGGCGAGCGCGACGAGCGCGTTCTTCGCCACGTCGAGGGCGCGGATCCCGCGATACGTGGCGAAAAACGCGCCCGCCATGAGCCCGGCCCCGACGAGCGCGACCCACACGAGCGCGCGACGACGCACGCGGCTCCGGAACGCCTTGCGCTCGTCCGCCGTGACACTCTCGAGCGTCGGCGAGCGCAAGACGAAGGCGTAAGCCCGATGAATCACCCTGACCACGAGCTCCGAGAGGAGCATGAGCATCACGATCGCGATGCACAGGGCGACGAGGTTGTGGAGCAGCAGGTCGAGTTGCAGGGTCATCGGGGTCGCCGCGGCTATCGCCCGATCTGGACGTTCTCCAGGATGCCGAGCGCGTCAGGGACGAGAACCGCCGCAGAGAAATACGTGCTCACGAGGTACGAAGCAATGGCCTTCTCGTCGGTGCCCATCTTGCGGGCCGAGACGCCGGGCTCGATTTCCTCGGGCAGGCCCGTGCGGTGGAGGCCGATGACGCCCTGATGCTCCTGCCCGGTGCGCATGACCAGGATGGAGCTCGTGTCGTCCGCGTGGATGGGGATCTTGTCGCTCGGCAAGATCGGGACGCCACGCCACGCCGCGACCTTGGCGCCGGCGAGCTCGACGCTGGTCGCGAGGACCCCGCGGCGATTGCACTCCCGGTGGAAGGCGGCGATCGTGCGCGGGTGCGCCAGGAAGAACTGCGATTTGCGGCGCCGGCACAGGATCTCGTCCATGTCGTCGGGCGTCGGGGGGCCGCTGCGCGTATGAAGGCGCTGCTTGAGGTCGGCGTTGTGCAGGAGGCCGAAATCGCGATTGTTGAGGAGCTCGAATTCCTGCCGCTCGCGCAGAGCGTTGACGGTCAGGCGGAGCTGCTCTTCGAGCTGATTCATCGGATCGTTGAAGAGATCCGAGACACGCGAGTGCAGCCGGAGGACCGTCTGCGCGACGCTGAGCTCGTATTCACGCGGCGCGGTCTCGTAATCGACGAACGTCCCCGGGAGCGTGTGCTCGCCGCTGTGACCGGCCGTGATCGCGATCGCCGCCTGCCCGAGTTTGTCCTGGGGCTTCTTGAGCCGCTCCTTGAGCGACTCGACATGCGCGTGGAGCGCCGGGGAGCGTGTGATCATCTCCTCGAACACGCGCTGCGGGAGCTCGAGCACGATGCACGGCGTGACGGCCCGGACCGAATACGTCCAGACATCGTTCGACTCGACGACGGACTGATCTCCGAAGTGATCGCCGTCCCCGAGCACGTCGAGGATCGTGTCGTCGCCGTACTTGCCCACGCCGAGCTTCTGGGCCTTCCCGTGCGCGAGCAGGAAGATGGTCTCCGCGGGCTTTCCGCGCTCGGCGATCAGCGCGCCGGGCTTGTACTCCCGCTGGATGAACCGGCTCGCCAGGGCGTCGAGCACGGCATCGTCCGAGAAGCCTTGCAGGAGAGGCAACTCGCAGAGCTCCTGCGGGATCACCTGCACCTTCGCCCCGATGTTGCCGAAGCTCAGCCGCCCGTCGCCGACCGCATAACTCAGCCGGCGGTTCACGCGATACGTGCCGCCCGTGACCTCGACCCAGGGCAACATCCGCAAGAGCCAGCGGGGCGTGATGCCCTGCATCTGCGGATGCGACTTGGTCGTCGTCGCGAGCTTCCGCGCCCCGAGCGTGCCGAGGCTCGAACGCTCGCCCTCGTTCCCGTTCCCAGGTTTTTCGGCGTTTGCCATGACGTACCTTTCCTTCTACGCGCTTCGGAGGGCAGAGCGCTCCGCGTATCCCCTGCCTCGTAGGCGGGGCACACGCGGAGCGCCTACCGCTCGCGGCTCATTCGTGGGCGCGACCGATCTCGACGCTCTCCAGGACGCCGAGCGCGTCGGGGACCAGCACGGCCGCCGAGTAATAGAGGCTGACGAGGTACGAGATGATGGCCTTCTCGTTGATCCCCATGAAGCGCACGTTGAGGCTCGGCTCGACCTCGTCCGGGATGCCGGCGTGGTGCAGGCCGATGACGCCCTGGTTCTTCTCGCCGGCGCGCATGAGCAGGATCGAGGTCGTCCGCGTATCGGAGACCGGGATCTTGTTGCAGGGGAAGATCGGCACGCCACGCCACGCCGGGACGTGATTGCCGTTCACCTCGACGCTCTGCGGATAGATGCCGAGGCGGCTGCACTCCTGGCCGAACGCCGCAATGGCGCGCGGGTGCGCGAGGAAGAACGTCGGCTCGCGCCAGACGGTGGCGAGGAGCTCGTCCATGTCGTCCGGCGTGGGCGGGCCACCGCGGGTGTGGATGCGCTGCTTGAGGTCGGCGTTGTGCAGGAGGCCGAACTCGTGGTTGTTGATGAGCTCGTGCTCCTGGCGCTCCTTCAGGGCCTCGATGGTCAGACGGAGCTGCTGCTCGGTCTGGTTCATCGGCTCGTTGAACAGGTCCGCGACGCGCGTGTGGATCTGGAGCACGGTCTGCGCCACGCTGAGCTCGTACTCGCGGGGCGAGGTCTCGTAATCGACGAACGTGCCGGGGAGGACAGGCTCACCGGAGTGGCCCGCCGAGATCTCGATCGCGGCCTCGCCCGTGGTGTCCTGCTTCTTCGAAGAGAGCGCCTTGAAGCTCTCGATGTGCTTCTTCAGCGACGGGTACTGCGCGACGAGCTCCTCGAAGACGTTCTGCTGGAGCGTCAGGATGGTGCACGCCGTGACCGCCTTGGCCGTGAACGTCCAGTAATCCTGCGTCTCGAGGAGCGCCTGGTAGCTGTAATGGTCGCCGTCCGCGAGGACCGCGAGGACCGTCTCGTCGCCGTACTTGCCCGCGCCGATCTTGTTGATCTTGCCGTGCGCGATGAGGGCGATGTGATCGGCCTCCTTGCCGCGCTCGGTGATGACCTCGCCGGGCTTGTATTCACGCTGCACGAAGCGGTTCGCCAGCGCGGTGAGGACCTCGATGTCCTCGTACCCGCGGAGGAGCGGCAGCTCGCAGAGCTCCTGCGGGATGACCTGGATCTTGGCGCCGGTGTTCGTGAACTCCACGCGCCCGTCGCCCACGGCGTAGCTCAGGCGGCGGTTCACGCGGTACACGCCGTTGACGTGCACCCACGGCAAGAGCTTGAGCAGCCACCGCGACGAGATGCCCTGCATCTGCGGCGCCGACTTCGTCGTCGTCGCGAGCTGCCTCGCGGCCGCCGTCGCGAGGCTCGTGAGCTGCTGATCGATCGAACCCGACTTCCCTGAGATAGACATGAGTCCCTCTTTCCCGGACGGCTAGGACCGCCCGTGCTTCACCGGCACGGACCGCGCCGTACCCATCGAAAGATCCGCCTTCGCAGCAGGAGCCACGGCCCCGGCCTTTCCGGCACCGAAGAAACTGCTGATACGCGCCGCAGAGGCGCCAAACCCACGCGCGCCCTCGATCGCCCGTTCGATCGGGTGGCGCTCGAGCTCCGCGTCCACATACCGGCTCGTCATGACGTGCCAGTGGAGAACGCCGGCCATGTACAATCGCTGCTTCTCGACGTACCCGAGCACGGCCTCGCGGGCCTCCTTCTCGAGGTTGAATTCGTCGAGGATGCGGGGCAGCTCGGTCGCGACGATGTGCTCGAACTCTACGATGCGCGCCGTGAGCAGGTCATTGACGACCTCCTTGGCGTGCAGCGCGTCGCATTCGAGGAACCGCTCGACGACCAGCACGAGGTTCGAGAGCTCGCCCTCGAACTCGATCTCCTTGCGGTACGAATAGAGGTCGTTGGTCCACCCGCCGACGTCGGCCGTGGTGTTGTCGAGGCTGCGCATCGTCCGCGTGCGGAAGACCTCGGCCGGGACCACGTCGCCGAGCGTGAGCTTGGACAGGCCCATCGTGAGATCGGCGCCGAACGTCCGGCGGCGCATCTCGACGTAATCGACCGGATCCGGGATCCGGTTCTGGGTCTGGTTCAAAAGCTCCCAGAGCCAGCTCTCGGTCATGCTCTCGATGGCGCGGCGGAGTGTCTGCCGCGCGTTCATCGACATGGGGGTCGCCGTGCGAATCCAGAGATCCAGGAGGCTGCTCTCGATGGGGTTCTCGGGCACCGGGGCGCCCGTGCAGTCGAGGGGCATGAACAACGAGAGCCGGGCATTGAACCGCTTCGCGCCAGCCATGTCCCGCGTCGCGCCGAAGACGAGGGGGAAATAATCGTCGCCGTACGTCCCCCAGGTGAGCCAGCCCGAGCTCAGATCGAGCGCGTGCGGGGTCGCGTCCGGGTGAATGCCCGCGGCGCAGAGGGGGAAATCGAAGCCGATGAGCCTGCGCTCGTCCCAGAGCCCCGAGCCGAAGACGCCCGGCACGACGTCGATCATCCCGAACTTGCGGGCCCATTCGACGGTGTTCCGGCGCGACGCGGGCAGATGCGGGCTCAAGCGGAGCTTGAACGGCATGTGGATCTTCGGCAGCGGCATCCGGCCCACAGGCCGGAATGGGGTGTGGGTCAGCGTCTTGATCCGCTGCAATCCCAGGGCGCCGGGCGTGAGCCGGATGCGGAACGCGGAGGTGCCGAGCCCCGTCGGCGCGCCGAGGAAATCGGGCACCGACGCGGACTTGTCCGCGTGTTCGTTCATGTAGCGGCTCGACCGCATGTGCCATTCGTGGCCGCCGGATTGCCAGTCCTGCAGGCCCTTGACGTACTTGGCGACGTCGAGGGCTTGCGCCGGCGAAAGCCCGTACTCCACGCAGAGCGCCGGCACCTCGACGAGCGCCGTGTTCTCGAATTGCTGGAGCCGCGACGTCAGGATCTCGTTCGTCAAATCGGCCGCTTTTTGCGTGGGGACGCCGAGGAAACGCTCGAGGACGAGCACGCAGTTCGCGTTCTCCCCTTCGTCCTCGACCTCGCGCTGGTACGAGAACAGGTCATTGCGCAGGTGGACGCCGTCCGAGAACGTGTCGCGCAGGACCTCGAGGGGTCGCGTCGCGGCGACGGCGGCCGGGACCTCGGCGCCGACGGCGATCTCGACGAGGCCCGCGGACCAGGGCGCGCCGCCGACCTTGCGGCGCATCTCGATGTATTCGACCGGGTTCGCGACGCGGTTCTCCTGGATATTGGCGAGCTCCCACATGCACTCGAGGAGCAGGTTCTTCGTCGCTTCGAGGAAGCGCTTGCGCCAGTCGACCGAGGTGAGCGGGACGGTCCGCGCCCACAGATCCGCGAGCGCGCGCTCGACCACGTTCGTCGGCTCCGGAGGCGTGCCCGTGGGCACGACGGGCATGAAGAGCGGCAGGCGATCGAGGTACGCCTTCGCGCCGCGCATGTCCTTGGTGCGCTTGTAGATCTCGAGGAAATGGTCGTCGAAGAAGAACACCCAGACATACCAATCCGTGATCAGGTCGAGCTCGGACGCGGGCGCATCGGGATGCGTGTACGCACAGAGCAGCGCGTAGTCGTGCGCGTCGAGATCACTCTCGTCCCAGATAGGCTTTCCCTGGGGATTCTTCTCCAGGATGCCCATGTCGTAGGACCAGGCCTTGGTGTGCGCGCGTGCACCTTCGAGGTGCGGATTGATGCGCGCCGGATACGGCATGTAGAAGTCGGGCAGCGTAAAAGGTTGCATGTTCGCTGACTTCTCTCGCGTCGTCACGACCATGACGCGGGCGACGGTGACCCGATTGTCCTGGCGGTGGATGATCCAGACGCACCTCGGCCGACCCACACGCGAACGTGTGGTGATGCGTTATTGGGATTGGACCATACAAGCCGTTCAGGATCTTCCGGACAGGGCGGATCTAGTCAGTACGTTCGCTCAAGTAAATTGAAATCTCACCGTCCGTCACGTTAATATCTTGCTCGTACCTCACTCGAACCGGGCGGGCGGGTGAATCTGCTTGATCTTCATGGACTTCCACGCTGCGGTGTTTGGCCACGGGGTTTGGCCATGACCCCGATGACGCAAATTTTTCCGATGTCATCGGGGTGGTTTTGTCGCTGATGCTTTCGTTTGAAAGCATTTTTTCGTACATTCACGCGAATTATGAAGGAATCTTAAGGACGAGCTGACTCCGCAGCGCACAGCAGACCGTACGCACGAGCACAAACGCTGGCGCGAGTGCGTTGCTGGCGCGAGTGCGTTGTTGAGGAAGGCGCGACGGTCGACGCATGCGTTCACCGCCGCAGCGTCGGCGCGAACGCCGGCGCTCGTCGTGCCCTCGCGGCCTGCTCGAATGCAAATGCCATTCCGAGGAGCTCTCCCTCGGCATACGCGCGGCCCATGAATACGAAGCCGAGCGGGAGGCCGTGGCTTTCGCCCATCGGCACCGTGATGCTCGGCGTGCCGGCGACCGCCGCGACTCCATGACTCGTGCCCATGAAATGATCCCCGAGGACATGGTCCGTGAGCCACGCCGGGGCCATGCTCGGCGCGACGACGGCGTCGAGCCTTTCGCCGTCGAGGACCGCGAGCAGGCCCTCCTTCCCGGCGAGGCGCCGTGCAGCCTCGCGCGCGTCGAGATACGCCGCATCCGTGAGCGGCCCGAGCGCCTGCGCCTTCTCGAAGAGCTCCTGGCCGAAGAACGGCATCACCGTGTCGGCGTGCGCTTTGTTCCACGCAATCAGGGCCTCCAGCGACGCGTGCGGCGCGCCGCTCCGGCGGAGGTACATATTCAGGCCGTCCTTGAATTCGTACAACATGAGCGTGAACTCGGGCTCGTTCCAGCGATTGTACGTGTCCATCTCGACGTCGACCAGCTCGGCGCCCTGCGCCCGCAACGTCGCCATCGACGCCTCCGCGGCCCTATCGACATCGGGATGGGTTCCCATGGCCTGCCGGAGCACGCCGAGCCGTTTGCCCCGGAGCGCGCCCGGCTTCAAGTAGATCGTGTAATCGCGCGGGAGCGCGCCTTGCTTCCACGCGGCCGGATCAGCCGGATCGACGGCCGCGAGGGCGCCGAGCAAGATCGCGGCGTCGGTGACGGTGCGGGCCATCGGCCCTGCGGTGTCCTGCGATATCGAGATCGGAATGATGCCGCTGCGGCTGATGAGCCCCACCGTGGGCTTGAGCCCCACGAGGCCATTCACGGACGAAGGGCAAAGGATGCTGCCGTCGGTCTCGGTGCCGACCCCGATCGCGCCGAGGCTCGCGGCGATGGCCGCGCCCGTGCCCGAGCTCGATCCACAAGGATTGCGATCGAGCACGTACGGGTTTTTCGTCTGGCCCCCGCGTGAGCTCCACCCGGAGGTCGCGCGCGTCGACCGGAAATTCGCCCACTCGCTGAGGTTGGTTTTTCCGAGGATCACGGCGCCCGCCGCGCGAAGGCGAGCGACGAGGAAAGCGTCCTCTTTCGGCCGATGGGCGGCGAGCGCGAGCGACCCGGCCGAATTCACCATTCCAGCGACGTCGATGTTGTCCTTGATGAGCACGGGAATGCCGTGCAGAGGCCCGCTCCGCATCCCGGCCCTGCGCTCCGCGTCGAGCGCCGCGGCGTCCAGGAGCGCGCGCGGGTTCAGCTCGACGATCGCGTCGAGCCGGGGGCCGGCATCGTCGATGCGCGCGATTCGATCGAGGTACGCCTGGGTGAGCTCCCGCGCGGTGAGCGTGCCCTCGGCCATGCGATCACGCGCGTCCGCGGCGCTGAGCTCGACGATGTCGAGGGAAATTGCAGAGGTCCTGCGGGCGATTCTCGATACGTCGGCGGCCCCAGCGCCGCCGCCTTTCGCCGTCCCTCCGTCGCATGCTCCCACCAGTGCCGCGCCGAGCAGCGTCGCGCCCATGAGCCATCGCGAGTTTTTCATGACCACACGCCGTCGAGAGACTGCCACAACGAGGCTCGAGAAAACAAGGCGGTTATTCGGAACGCGCCAGCGAGAGCAGCCGCTCCGCCTCTTTCAGCGCCGCGCCCCGCTCCCGCGCGAGCAGCGGATTCTCTTTGAGCGCCGCTTCCAAGGAAGCCTTGGCCTCCCGCGCCGCTTGCCTCCTTGCCTTTGCGTCTCGCGCGGTGGCGCGGGCGCGCAGGAGGTGGAGGGCGCCCTTCGACGCGAGCGCCGGCGCCAGGGTCGGATGGATGGCGAGCGCCTTTTTCGCCATCACCAGCCCCAGGGTCAGGTCGTTTTCGGCGTTTTTCTTCCGTTCCAGGAGCCAGCCGGCGCGCAGCTCGTACACCTCGGCCAGCGCCTCGTAGACCTGCGGATTGGCGCGCTCCTTTGCAATGACGGGCAGGAGCGGCGCGAAGGCCGCGTCGAACATCGCGGCATCAGCCTTTTCCTTCGCCAGGGCCCAGCGCAGCGCAAGGGTCTCGGTGCGCGTTCGCTCGACGCGGTAATCCACGTCCCAGGGCGACGCCTCCGCGCTCTTGCGGAAAAACGCGCGCGCCGCCTCGATCGCCTTCGTCGGGTCCTTTCCTTGTCGCAACAGGTAAAGCGCCTGCGTCATGGAAAGGAGCCCGTGGAGCTCGTCGTTCGCGGAGTCCGGCGCGAGCTGCTCCTTTTCACGAAGAAACGCCTCGGCGCGTTCCAGGGAGGCGCTCGGATCCTGGCCGGCATTGCATGCATGAGACGCACCGAGCCAGAATGCCCAGGCCGAGACATGCGCCGCGTCCAGCGTATTTTGCTCCTTGACGGCGGCGACGGCCGCGAGCGCGCTCGACACCCACGTATCCGGCGAGCGCCCTTTCTCCATGAGATGCTGCGCCTCCTGCAAATGGGCGTGCGCCTTGTATATGGCTGGGTACGTGAAGGTCGGGTTCTGTGCGAAGGCTTGATCGCAGCGGGACGTCGCGCGCTCGACGGAAGCACCGGGATCGACGCCGCGCCAGAGCTCGCTCCGGACGCGCTCGAGGTACGACGCGCATACCTCGCTGTAGGGCCAAAGGAAGCCTGGATCGAGCCGGATGGCCTCCTCGTACGCCGCGATGGTGCGGTCCGTCGCGGCCCGCGCGTCCAGCCCTCGGCTCATGAGGTAAAGGAGCTCGACCCGGTATGCGGCGCCGCGGAGGTAATGCGCCATCGGGTCGCCCGCCCGAAGGCGAGCCGCCTCCTCGGCGCGCTCGATGGCGGCCCGGAGGATCGGTTCCGGATCCTCCTTCCCGGGGCCATTCATCGTTTGCCAGGCGAACGCGTTGTGGGCGAAGGCCATCGTCAGGCGCGCCGAGCCGCGCTGCGGGTCTGCCACCAACGCCTTTCCGCACGCGCTCGTCGCTTTCTCGAAGCTCGGTCGCAAGAGCTCGGGCCGGGCGTCCGACGCGAGCACGATCTGGGTCCAGAGCTCACATTCGGCCTCGTGCACGGCGGGATCACTCCGCGCGATAGAAGCGGCCTCCGCATAGGCTGCTGCCGCCGGCTCGAACGACTGCATCATCTTGTCGTAATCGAACGCAGCGTCCCGCCCGAAACGCTTGCCTTCGGCGAAATGCGCGTCCCCTTCGAGCTTCTTCGCCTCGTGGAGCCACGGTGATTGCGCGAACGCTTCGTGCGCCTTCGCGAGCGCGACGTCGTTTTGCCCCTCGTGGAGCGCGATGAGGCCCTCCACGTAGGCCGGCGACGAGAGCCGTGCCCCGAGCGCCGCGCGCAGGTGGGCGAGGGCGGGCAATTTGTACTCGGCGTCGAGCGCTGTGAGCCTTGCCTTTTTGCGCGCCTCGTCCTGGATCCGCTTCGTCTCTTCGAGGGCCTCGCGGTAGAGCTCCACGAGCGCGAGGCCCATGGCATAACGGAGCTCCGGCGGCGTATATCCGGCGGCCTCGGCGCGGCGCAGATGGGAGAGCGCCTCCTCGGGCTCCTGAAGCGCGAGGAACCCCCGCCCGATCGCGTAATGACCCGGCCCCTCCCCCGCCCGCCCGAGGGTCGCCATGCGCGCCTCGATATCCCGCAACTGCTGCCGCACGATGCTCTGCTCCCGCTCAATATCATGCAGCGGGAGGCTGTACGCGCGTGACAGGAAGAGCTCCATCTCCTTCACGTCCTCGCCGAGCTCCCGCGCGAGGGCCGTCTGCTCGGCCAGGGCTTGGCGCTGCCGGATCCCGAAGACGCCGAACACCAAGGTCACCGCAAACAGCGCCGCCCCGAGCGCGACGCGCACCTTGTGCCGCCTCGCGGCCTTGAGCAGGACGTATCCGAGCGACGCCGGGCGTGCCAGCACGGGCTTGCCGTCGAGAAACCGCTGCAGATCCTCACCAAGGGCCAGCGCCGACTCGTATCGCCGCCCCTGCTCCTTTTCGAGGCATTTCATGACGATGGCCTGGAGGTCCTCTGGGACGTCCGGACGAACCTTCCCGAGCGGCGGCGGATCCTCGGTCAGGAGCTGCTGCATGACCGCGAGCGCATGGGGGCCATCAAAAGGAGGCCGACCCGCGAGCAGGTCATAAAGCGTCGCGCCCAGCCCATACACGTCGGTTCGCCGGTCCAGCGCCTCGGCATCTCCGCTCGCTTGCTCGGGCGCCATGTAGGCGGGTGTCCCGGCGAGCGAGGCCGTCATCTGGATTGACTTCCCCATCTCGCGGGCAATGCCGAAATCCATGATGTAGGGCTTGTAGGCCCCGTCCTCGCCCTGCTCGATCATGATGTTGCCGGGCTTGACGTCGCGGTGGATGATTCCGAGCCGGTGCGCCTCGTGGAGCGCCATCGATACTTGCTGAACCGCGCGCACCTTCTGCTCGCGGGTCATCCATTCGCCAGCAAGATCGAGCGGCTCGCCCGCGATGTATTGCATCACGATATAGGGCCGGTCGCCGTCCGTCCCCACCTCGTAGACCTTGCACGCGTGCTCGTGCTCGATCCGCGCCTGCGCCCGCGCCTCGCGGAGGAGCGTCCGGTTCGTCTCCGGGTCCGCCTGGTGAAGAAATTTGACGGCGACGTCGCGGCCGAGGTGCCGATCCCTGGCGCGATAGACGGCCCCCATCCCACCGGAGCCGAGGAAATGGAACTCCCCGAAACGCGTGAGGAGCCCCAGCGGAATGCTCGACGGACTCGACGGGCTCGACGGCGTGCTCGAAGGCGTGACGTCCGGCTGTGGGGTCTCCACCAATGTAACAGGAGTCACAGGGCGCACACGGACACCATGACCTATCAGGAGGGGCTCGCCATGGGACCAAGGTCCCATGGTGTAACGGTTGCAAGAAGCCTACCGTAACGTTCGGTCACGGCTGAGACCCAGGCCACATGCGCTCGCAAAATCGTCAGGACACTGACCGATGGAGGCGCCGACCAGGGCACTCAGCGCCGAGCGCAGAGAGAAGGAAATCATGCTGTCATTTCGCTTGCTCACGGGGGTTGTTCTTGGAACCGTGCTCACACTCACCGGCTGCGCTACCGCGGTGGATCCGGATGATTTTGCGCAGGCTCCGGAGTTCGACCCCCAAGGCGGTCCCATCAAGGGTTCGGGGGGGATGAACGGCCTGCTCCCGGCCGACTACCACGCCAACGTCGCCGCGCTCGTGGCTGCGTTGGGTGGAGCCGCTGCGGATCCACAGAACCCGTCGGTTGTCAACCCTGCGATCGTGTCGAGCGGGCTGCTCGCCACCGAAGGCGGGCGAGAGGTCTTCTCGTACGCCGCGCGATGCACGCTCCCGGCAGGGACGCAGCTCACGAGCGGGAACCGCGTCTACACGGGCGGCGGGATCCTCAGCACGACCGGCTCATGGCTGAGCGCGAGCCTCACGACCTCGCAGAAGGAAGACGCGCTCACGTGCATGGTGACGCACCTCAACCCCTTCGGCGCCCACGTGCCGTTTTTCCTCTCGGGGCCCAGCATCGCCGGGACGGAGAGCGGGGACGCGCAAGGGTTCACCATCGAGGAGGCGATCTGGCAGGTGAAGCTCCAGGGCCCGAGCGAGACCCCGGTCTACTACGCCTGGCCCCGCACGGACCTGCTCAACACCTGCGGGCTGGTCACGACGCTTTCCTGGGTCACGCGCATTTGCGGTACGGCCCTCAACACCTGCGGCGTGCAGGTTCGTTACGATCGCGCCACGGCTTGCACCGGCTCGGACGGGAGCTTCACCTGCAACGGCAAACCGGCCATCCAGACCTCGCTCGAGGAGAGCGACCTGTGCATCCTGCACCTCAACGTCCTCGGCATCGGCCTTCTGTAGCTTCGTTCAAGGCAGGCGAGGCTGATGCCTGCCTGCCTCGACGCCCGAGGACAGCACCCCTCACAGCGGCTCCGGAAATCGAACGTGGCTTCACGATGACGCCGCGCTCCATGTATCCTCCGGCCCCGTGAGCCGCCTCGCACTTCCCGCGCTCCTCGCCGTCCTCGTTGCGGCGCCCCTCCTCCCCTCCCCCGCCTTCGCTGCCGATGCGACCACGCTCGGCGCCCCCACGGTCCGCGTCTTTGGCGTCGACCAGGGCCTCCCCCACAGCGTCGTCAATGTCGTGACCTTCGACAGCCGCGGCCACCTGTGGATCGGTACGCAGGCCGGCGCGGCGTACCACGATGGCCAGCGCATCACGCCCTTGCCCATCCCGACGGGAGGCTCGCCGAGCTGGGTCCAGGCAATCACCGAAGCGCAGGACGGCTCGGTCTGGTTCGGCATGATCGACGGCGCCGTCTTCCGGTTCGCCGACGGGGTTTTTCAGCGGTTCGGGGCCGCCGAGGGCCTCCCGAACGGGACTCCGATCCGTACCCTGCTCGGATCACGCCGTGGGCCCGCGGTCTGGGTGGGCACCATCGATGGGCTTTATCGGTTCGAGGACGGGCGTTTCCACCGCGTCGAGCTCGGGCCGGGCGCCGAGCACCCGGACATCGCCTCCCTCCTCGAAGGGACCTTGCCGTCCGGCGAGCCGACGCTCTGGATCGGCGCCCACGGGCTCTTTCATTGCGAGGAGGGACGCTGCGCGCGCATCGAGATGGGCGGCGAGGCACCGAAAACAGACCGCGTCTCTTCGCTCTTGCAGACCACCGATGGGAAGGGCCGGAGCGAGTTATGGGCGGGCACGCGTTCCGGCCTGCTCCGCCATGCGGACGGCCTCTGGGAGCGCGTCGCGCCGGACGCCTCGCCCGCGTCTCGTTTGCCAATCCGCGCGCTCGCCGAGACGGCAGATGGCTCGGGAGGACGTACGATCTGGGCCGGCACCTACGGCGGCGGCCTCGCCCGCTTCGCGAAAGGGGAATGGGCGACGCTCACGACGGCGAACTCCAATCTGACCGACAATTACGTCCTTTCGGTCGCGGCGAACGGCCGCGCGTTGTGGATCGGCGCAGGCGGGCTCGCGCACCTCCGGCACGACGCGTGGGTGGCGTTCACCCCGCGCAATTCCCCTCTCACGGGCTCGGCCATGGGTCTCGCCGAGGTGCGCAGCGCGGGCGGCGAGAGCGAGATCTGGCTTGGCGCGGACAACAAGCTGCTCCGGCTCTCGGAGCAGGGGCTCTCTCCAGTCCTTCCCCCCGACGTGTCGGACAAGCTCGGAACGATGCTCACGGCCCTCGTGCCCTCTCGACGCGAGCCCGGGGTGGTCTGGATCGGAAGCGACCGCAGCGAGTTCCACCGCTGGGAGGCCGGTCGGCTGAAAACGTACGGCGCAAAGGACGCGCCGTTCCTGCAGGGTGCGGTCTACGACATCCGGGAATCGATCGACGGGCGTGGCCTTTGGGTCGCGACGCTCGGCGGCGTCGGGCGCCTCGACGAGAATGGCACCTGGCAGGTCTTCCAGAAGACGAGCTGCCCGCTCCTCGACAACCAGGTGCACGCCCTTCTGGAGACCACGCGCCCGGGCGGCGGGACGAGCACGTGGTTTGCCACGGCCAAGGGCCTCTCGCGCCTGGAACATGGCGCGTGGAAGAGTTACACCACGGCGAACGCGCCGCTCGGCTCCGATTATCTGATGACCCTCGCCGAGCTGCGCGACGCGCGCGGGGCGCGCGTGCTCTGGATCGGCACCATGGGCGCCGGCGTCGCGCGGTATGACCTCGACGCCGAGGTTTGGCTCGACCGGCTCGACACGAAGAGCCGTCCGGCGCTGCCGAGCGACGACATCGCGCAGGTGCGCGCCGACAGCCGGGGGCGCCCCTATCTCTTCACGGTACGCGGCGTCGCGCGCCTCACGCCCCGCGCGCCCACGCCGGACGACCCGGCGGCGTTTTCCCTGTACACCTACACGATGGACGACGGGCTGCCGAGCAATGATTGCCAGCAGAATGGCTCGCTCGTCGACAGCCGCGGCCGCATCTGGGTCAGCACCGCGGGCGGCGCGGCCGTCTTTGATCCGGCGGGCGAAATCGAGGACGTCACGCCGAAGCCCCTCGTCCTCTCCGCGAACCGCGCGCCGGGCGGGGTGCTCTTGCCGGACACGGCGCTCCCCTGGGATCAGAACACCCTCGCCTTCGACTTCTCGCTCCTCTCCTTTTTTCGCGCGCGTGACACGCGATACCGCATGCAACTCCTGGGCTTCGATCCTTCGCCGAGCGATTGGACCACGGACACGAAGGCCCGGTACACGAACCTCTCCGCGGGGACGTACACCTTCCAGGCCTGGGGCCGCGACTATGCCGGCAACGTGGCGGGGCCCGTGTCGATCGCGTTCCAGGTCAAACCCGCGCCCTGGCGGACGTGGTGGGCTTATTTCGGGTATGCCCTCACGCTCTCGGCGCTCGTGTACGGAGGCGTGCGGATGCGGGTCCGGGCGCTCGCGCGGCGCAATGTGGAGCTCGAACAGCAGGTGGAGGAGCGGACGGCCGAGCTGAAAGCGGCCAAAGAGGCCGCCGACGCGGCGAACCGCGCGAAATCGAGCTTCCTCGCCAGCATGAGCCACGAGCTGCGCACGCCGCTCAATGGCATCCTCGGGTATACGCAGCTCCTCGGCCGGTCCCCGCGGCTCTCGCGGGAAGACCTCGCGGGGCTCGGCGTCGTGCAGCGCTCGGGCGAGCACCTGCTCGGGCTCATCGACGATGTCCTCGATCTCGCCCGGATCGAGGCCGGCAAGATGGAGCTCGTCCCGGCCGAGGTCCACCTCCCGGCATTGCTGCAAAGCGTCGCCGATCTTTGCCGGGTGCGCGCGGAGGCGAAGGGGCTCGTGTTTCATTACGCGAAAGCCGAAGGCGGACCCACGTTCGTCGAGGTCGACGCGAAGCGCTTGACGCAGGTCCTCCTGAACTTGCTCGGCAATGCGGTCAAGTTCACCCGCGAAGGGAGCGTCACGCTCCGCGTCGAGGCAAAGGACGGGGAATTCATCTTCCGCGTGGAAGATACAGGCCCGGGGATCTCGCCCGATGATCTCGCGCGGATCTTCGATCCGTTCGAGCAGGCCGGCGACCGAGGGGCGCGCGCCGAGGGCGCCGGGCTCGGCCTCTCGATCAGCCGGAAGATCGTGGAGCCAATGGGAGGCCGGATCGACGTGGAGAGCACGCTCGGCGAGGGCAGCACCTTCACGGTGGCGCTCCGTCTTCCGGTCCTCGCGGAACACGCGTCGGCAAGCGATGCGGGCCCCGGCGAGGTGATCACCGGCTACGAGGGCGCGCGGCGGGTGGTGCTCGTCGTCGACGACAACGAGGGCAATCGAACGTTCTTGCGGGACGCCCTCGGCCCCCTCGGGTTCGAGGTCGCCCTGGCCGAGGACGGCGCGCAGGCCCTCGCGCGGATCGAGGCCGAGCGGCCCGATCTCGTGATCCTGGACCTCGCCTTGCCCGACCTCCCCGGCGACGAAATCGCGCGCCGCCTGCGCCGCCTTCCTGAACGCGCCGGTTTGCCCCTCGTGGCCTCCTCCGCGAGCGTGGACCAGGCGCAACAGCAGCGCGCCAAGGACGCCGGCTGCGACGCGTTCCTCCCCAAACCCGTGCGCCTCCCGGAGCTCTTCGACGTGCTCGCGCGCCACCTCGCCCTCACCTGGATCCACGCCGCCCCCGCCACGACCGAGGCCGCGGACGATCCCGCGCCCGCGCCCCGGCTCGAGCCGCCCGCGGACGTCCTCGCGCGCCTGCTCGACCTCGCCGAACGGGGGCGGATCCCGGAGCTCTTGCAGGAACTCCAGGAAATCCAAGCCGCGGACGAACGGCTCGCCGCGTGGGCGGGCGAGGTGCGGGCGCTGGCTGAAGAATTCCGCCTCCACGAGCTTTCTGCCGCGCTCGCGCCCCGCGGATAGGACCTTGGTCCCATATTGCGTCGAGCGGCGGCCTGGTACACCCAGCGCATGCGTGAGCAAGGCCCGGCTGCCGCGGAGGGGCGCGCGCTCGGACAGGCGTCAGGCGTCCTGAACGCGATCCACGAGACGCACGAGGTCGGCCACCGATTCCGCGCCGAGTTTTTCCATGACCCGGCCCCGATGCACCTTGATCGTCTTCTCGGCGGTGCCGAGCTCCACCGCGATCTGCTTGTTCAGCAGGCCCCGCGCGACGAGCAAGCACACTTCCCGCTCGCGCGGCGTGAGCGCCGCGAACCGCGCTCGAAGGGCCTCCTTCTCCGCCCGCGCCGCGCGCGCCTCGGCGTCCCGCGCGAGCGCCCGCTCCACCGCCGCGAGCAGCTCGGTGTCGTCGCAGGGTTTGGCGAGAAAATCGACCGCGCCGCCCTTCATGGCGCGCACCGAGCTCGGCACGTCGCCGTGCCCGGTCAAGAACACCAAGGGCAGCTCGAAGCCCCGCCGCGCGAGCTCCTCCTGCAGGTCGAGGCCGCCGATCTCGGGCATGCGCAGGTCCACGACCACGCACCCCGGCCGATCCGCGGGCGCGTGGTCGAGGAACCCGCGGGGCGAGGCGTGCGCCTCGACCGCATACCCCGCCGAACGCAGGAGCCGCTCCAGGCTGCGCAGCACGGAGGGATCATCATCCACGACGAATATGGTGCGCTCCGTTTGTGTCATCGCTTCCTGGTCCTGCGATCATGACGTTACGTCGCTGGCATTCCTCCCCCAGTTCTCCGACCCTGTCAACGATGCGCGCGCCCCTCGTCCTGCTCGTCGACGACGACCCCCAGAGCTTGAAGCTCCTCTCCGACGCGCTCGCGGGCCAGCCCTTCGCCCTCGCGGTGGCGCTCGACGGGGCGATGGCGCTCCGGCAAATCCAGCGCGAGGAGCCCGACCTCGTGCTGCTCGACGCGATCATGCCCGGCATGGACGGGTTCGAGGTCTGCCGGCGCCTGCAGGCGGACCCGGCGACGCGCGACATCCCGATCATCTTCATGACGTCGCTCGCGGACACGGCGAGCCGGGTGCGTGGGCTCGAGCTCGGCGCGGTCGACTACGTCACCAAGCCGTTCGTGCGCGCCGAGCTCGCGGCCCGCGTGCGCGCGCAGATCGCCGTGCGCGCCGGGGCGCGGGCGCTCGCGGAGAAAAACGCCGAGCTCGAACGGGCCGCCGCCGAGCTCGCCCGCGCGAGGGATACCCTCGAAGCCGAGGTCATACGCCGGACCGACGAGCTCATGGCCACGAACCAGCGCCTCACGCACATGAACCGCGTGGCGGCGATGAGCGAGCTCGCGGCCTCGATCGCGCACGAATTGAACCAGCCGCTCGCCGCGATCCTGAGCAACGCGCAGGCCGCGCGGCGCCTGCTCCAGCGGGCAACGCCGGACGTGAATGAAGCGCTCTCGGCGCTCGCCGACATCGTGGACGACGACCGGCGCGCGGCGACGATCATCCAGCGCATGCGGGCGATGTTGAAGAAGGGGACGCCGCGCGCGGAGGGGCAGAACCTGAACGAGCTCGCGAGCGAGGTGGCGCGGCTCGTGGGCAATGACGCGCTCCTCCGGGGCGTGGCGTTGCGGCTCGACCTCACGCCGCGGCTGCCCGAGGTGCGCGGCGACGGCATTCAGCTCCAGCAGGTCGTGCTGAACCTGGTGGTCAATGCGCTCGACGCGGTCGCGGATCGCCCGGCCGGCGCGCGCCTCGTGGTCGTGCGGACGCGCGGCAATGGCAAGGATCGGGTTTTGCTGTCGGTGGAGGATTCGGGCAAGGGAATCGCGCCGGCCGAGATGGAGCGGGTCTTCGAGGCGTTTTACACGACGAAGGCCGAGGGGCTCGGCGTGGGGCTTCCGATCAGCCGGTCCATCGTGGAGGCGCACGGGGGGAGGTTGTGGGCCGAGAACAACCCCGGGGAAGGCGCGACGTTCTGGTGTGCGCTGCCGATCGGGGAGGAGCAGGGCGGGTAGCGGCCGACGTACCGGCGGCTCGTGTGTCGCCGTGATCCTGCTCCGCCCAAAGCTTGCAACCGTTGCCCTCGCGTCTCCAAACGTCCCGACCCCCACGCGTCACCGTGACGCGCGGGTGTTCAAGTCTTCGAACACCCTCGCGTCACGCTCGCCTCCGGCTCTCCGAAGCTTCGAACACCCTCGCGTCACGTTGACCCGGGCCCGCTCGAACGACCGATCCCCCTCGCGTCACCGTCTCCCTCGGGTCTCCAAACGTTCGATCCCCCACGCGTCGCCGTGACGCGTGCCCGTTCGAAGCTTCGAACACCCACGCGTCACCGTCTCCCGCGACCCTTCGAACGTCCGAGCACCCTCGCGCGCCCGAAACCTGCGGGTCCTGCGTGGGCTCTTCCGTCGCGCGTGCAACGGGACGAAACGAACGGGGAGACGCCTCGTGGAACGTCAGCCGGCGGGCGACGCGTGCGTGATGGGATGGCCATGCCCGCCGATCTTCGGCAGGCGGAACCAGAATCGGCTCCCGCAGCCGACGACGCTGTCGACGCCGACGGTGCCGCCGTGGGCCTCCACCACTTCGCGGACGATCATGAGCCCGAGGCCCGTGCCTGCCATCCCGCTGTTTGCCCGCGCATAACGCTGAAACAGCTTCGGGATTTCATGCGGCGGGATGCCGCTGCCGGTATCCTCGACGCCCGCCTCGATGTACGTCTCCGTCTCCGCGAGCGTGGCCGTGATCTTGCCGCCGCGCGGGGTGAATTTGATGGCGTTCGAAAGGAGGTTGGCGACGACCTGCCCGAGCCGCCGGCGATCGGCCAGCACCGTGGGCCGCGGCAGGGCATGCACCTCGAACGAGAGCTCGCCCGAGACGAGCAGCGGGCGCAGGACGTCGGCCACGCCGTCGACGAGCGACACGAGGTCGATCTCTTCCTTGATGAGCTTGAAATGCCCGCCCTCGATGCTCGCGAGGTCGAGGAAATCGTTGATCATGCCCACGAGCATCCGGATCGAGCCCTGCATCTTGTGCAAATCCACGACGGCCTCGCGCGGCAGGGGCCCGTGTTTGCCCAGCAGGATGAGCTCGGAGCGCATCAGCATCGCGCTCAGCGGCGAGCGCAGGTCGTGCGCGATGATCGAATAAAAATCCAGCCGCCGCACCTCGGCCATCCGCCGGGCGGTGACGTTGCGCAGCGCCAGGATCGTCGAGCCCCCGCCGAGGTCGACAGGAAACACGCGGACCGTGGGCGCGTAGACCTCATTGTCGATGGTGATGTCCGGCAGCGCGAATGCCTCCACGCCCGTGGCGGCCGCGAAGAGCTCGGCAGAAAGCTCCGGCAAGAGCTCGCAGATCGACTGGCCGAGGAGCCGCGCCGGCGCCCATCGGCCGAGCGCCTTCTGCGCCTCCGGGTTTGCATACGTGATCCGCTGCCCCTCCCCCAGGACGAGCAGCGCGTCCGGAACGTTCGCCAGCAAATGACGTACGGTCGCCTCCGCTTTCTCGGCGCGGTCGAGCAGCGTTATCGAGCGCACGAGCGCATCGACCCGGGCCCCGAGCTCGTTCGTCGCGTACGGCTTCGACAAGTAATCGTTGGCGCCGGCCGAGAGCCCCTCGACCACCTGCTCGGTCTGCTGTCGGACCGTCAGCAAAAGAATGCCCATGCGAGCGTGCGCACCGCTCGAACGAACAAAACGACAAACCTCGATGCCGGAAACACCGGGCATCACCCAATCGAGCACGAGCACGTCCGGCGCTGGTTGGCTCCCCAAGGCCTCCAGGACAGCCGTCCCATCAGGAAAAACCTGAACGGCGTAATGATTTTCCAGGGCACGGCGAGCGCGCTCGGCGTCGAGCGCGGAGTCATCGACAATCCAGACGACCCGTCTCTGGGAAGCGCGGCTTGCAGCAGGCATGTTCATCGTTCGCTACACTGCGACCTCCCCCCTGTCAAAGGTGCAGCGGCCGAATTCTGCGTCGAGACGAACACGCACACGCAGCATTGCGTCGCGACGGCGGAAGTACAGCAAAAAGCTGTCGTTCATTGTGCATGAGCGTGCTTGACGGGCTTGGACGAGGGAGCTAATGGACCGGGTCCTCCGAGGGGGTCGCGTGACGGAAATTCTCGTCGTCGATGACAGCAAAGTGATGCGCGAAATGATCGTCGCCTGCCTTCGGGTGGGGGAGGACTTTACGTTCACCCACGCCGCGAGTGGCCTCGAGGCCATCGAAAAGCTGGCGCTCAAGGCCTTCGATCTCGTCGTGCTCGACCTGAACATGCCCGACATCGGCGGTTTCGAGGTCATCGAGTTCATCCGTGGTCAGGACAAACTGCAGCGCCTGCCCGTCCTCGTGGTAACCACCCGAGGCGACGAAGGATCACGCGCGCGCGCCCTCGCCGCAGGCGCCTCCCAGTTCATGACGAAGCCATTCACGCCCGATGCAATCCTGGCGAACGTGCAGTCGATGCTGCACCTGGATGCGGCGGGATTCCATGAGTAACGCGTTTTATGGGTAACGCGTTCGACGCGAGCGAATTTTTAGCCGGGTTTCTGGTCGAAGCCGAGGAGCACCTCTCGGCCTCGACGACGAACCTGCTCGCCGTCGAAACCTCCCTGCGCAAAGGCGAGAACAACCCGCGGGCCGTGCGCGAGCTTTTTCGCTCGCTCCACACCATCAAGGGGCTCTCGGCCATGGTGGGGATCGAGCCCATCGTGGACGTCGCCCACGCCATGGAGACGGTCCTGCGAAAGGCCGACCGAGCGGCCGGGGCGCTCTCGGCGAATGCCGTCGAGGCCCTGCTCGCGGGACTGCGCGCCATTGGCGAGCGGGTGCGCGCGTTGTCGACGAGCGCGCCCGTGGCGCCTGTCCCCCCGCAGCTCCTCGACGCGCTCGCGGCGCTGGAAATCACGCAGGACGCGTCGCCCGCCACGGTCGAGCTCGTCCTCGACGCCGGCCTCTCCGCCAAGCTCTCGGCCACGGAAAAAGCCCAGCTCCTCCAGGGCGCGGAGAGCGGGCGCCGCGCGCTGCGGGTCGATTTCGTGCCGTCGCCTGCCCGCGCGGCCGAGGGGACGACCATCACGAGCGTGCGCGAGCGCATCGGCGCCTTCGCGGAGATCGTGAAGGTCGTGCCGCTCTCGATCCCCGCGAGCGACACGGCGCCCGGGGGGCTCGCCTTCGCCCTCCTCGTGCTCACGGACGCGACCAACGAGGCGCTCGCGGCCGCAGCCGCGACCCAGCCGGAGCACGTCCAGGTGCTGCACACGCGGCGCATCGACGGGGCCGATCCGCTCGCCGAGCCCGAGGCCGCCGAGGAGGACGTCGGCGAGGGGCGAAAGCGCGGGATCGTGCGTGTCGAGGTGGCGCGCCTCGACGACGCGCTCGAACGGCTCTCGGCGCTCGTGATCACCCGCTTCCGCCTGGCGCGCGCCGTGGACGCGCTCGCCGCGCAAGGCGTGAACGTGGGCGAGCTCGGCGAGATCGTGAAGGGCTACGGCCGGCAGGTGCGGGATCTGCGCGGCGCGATCATGCGGGCCCGGATGGTCCCCGTGGCCGAGCTGCTCGACCGCGTGCCGCTCATCGTACGAGGCCTGAGCCGCGCCACGAAAAAGCCGGTCCGCGTCGTGATCGACGCCGGCAAGGCCGAGCTCGACAAGGCCGTGGCGGATCGGGTCTTTCCGGCGATCGTGCACCTCATCCGCAACGCGGTCGACCACGCGATCGAGCCCCCGGCCGAGCGGCGGCGCCTCGGCAAGCCGGAAGAGGGGCTCGTGCGGGTGACGTGCTTCGAGCGCTCCACGAACCAGCTCGAGCTCGGCATCAGCGACGACGGGCGCGGCATCGACCGCGAGGCCGTCGCCCACCGGGCTTCGCGCCCGGTGCCCGCGGACGACGCGGGGTTGCTCGATCTGATCACCCTCCCCGGGCTGACGACGCTCGACCACGCGACGAAGACGAGCGGACGCGGGCTCGGGATGGACATCGTGAAGCGCGCCGTGGTCGAGCTCGGCGGCGAGCTGTCGCTCGGGACCACGCCCGGCGCGGGGACGACGTTCACGCTCTGCATTCCCCTCACGATCACCATCGTCGACGCCTTCTCCTTCGTCTGCGGCGAGCAGACCTTCGTGGCGCCCGTCGCGGCGATCGAGGAGGTCGTCGAGGTCGTGCCGGAGGCGCTCGTGCGCGGGCCTTCGCGGCATACAAGGTTCGGCGAGGTGAGGTTCATGGAGCGGCGCGGCGAGATCGTGCCGCTCGTGAACCTCGCGTCCGTCTTTTCGCTCGCGTCCCGAGAGGAGCCGAAGGCGCTCGTCGTGCGGCGCAATGGGGCGCCCCTGGCGTTCGGGATCCAGCGGATGGTCGGGCAGCAGGAGGTCGTCATCCGGCCGCTCGAGGATCCACTCGTGAAGGTGACCGGCGTCTCCGGCTCGACCGATCTCGGCGACGGCCGGCCGACGCTGGTGCTCGACCTGGTTGCGCTGAGCGGGGCGCTTTCCCAGAACCGCACGGAGGTGCCCGTATGAGCGAGCTCTACGTGGTCTTCAAAGTCGACGACGGAGAATACGTCCTCCAGGCCGCGGACGTGCTCCAGATGGAGTCGTTCGGCGGCGCGACGAAGGTGCCGGGGACGCCGCCCTACGTCGCGGGGCTGATCCACATTCGGGGCCGCGTGGTGCCGGTCATCGACGTGCGACGGCGCTTCGGGCTTTCGAGCATCGAACCGACCCTGGATTCACGGGTCATCGTGGTCCAGAGCGGCGAGCGCACGGTGGGGCTGCTCGTCGACAGCGCGCGAGAGATCATGAAGATCCCGCCGGAGGGGCTGCAAGCGCCGCCGGCGTGGATGGGGGGCGACGGCGCCGGCTTCGTGAGGAGTGTGGCCCACGTCGAGCGCAGGCCAGGCGAGAAGCGCCTCGTGATGCTGGTCAATTTCGAAAAAATCATCGGGCAGGAAGGCATTTATGGCGACGAACGGAACGGCTGAGATCGATCTGGCGCTCTCGAAAGCTGCGGAGGCCGAGCGGGACCTGCGCCGGACGGCCACGCAGGCCGACGCGATCGAGCAGGCCGCGTCGCGCCTCGCCGAGGGGAGCGAAGGGCGGGCGTCCTCGGGCCAGGAGCTCCGCGCATCGCTGGAGGAGCTCGCGGACGAAGTCGAGGGGACGAGCATCACCCTGCAAACGCTCGCGCGCGCGCAGCAGCGCATCCGCGAGGACGCGGGCGAGGTGCTCCGGGGCCTCGAATCCACGGCGAGCGGCCTCCAACAGCTCGCGCCGAGCATCCACGGGATCAAGAACGACACCGAAGCGCTCGCGGCCTCGGCGGAGGGGACGGCGGCCGGTACGGAAGAGATCGCCCGCTCCATCAAAGGGGTCGGTCAGAACGCCGAGGAGCTCGCGACCGCGAGCGAGGAGCTGCTCGCGACCGCGGTCTCGAACACGAAGGACCTCACCGATCTCGCCGAGCGGGGCGAGTCGAACGCGGCTTCGATGGAGGAGGTCGCGACGACGATCGAGCAGATGGCCAAGGGCATCGGGAGGCTCTCCGCGGATGCCAAGGGCGTCGGCGAGCGGATCCTCGGCATGTCCACGGCCGTGACGAGCGCGGGCACGACGCTCGAGCGCGTGACGCGCGACGCCACCGAGATGGCGACCGCCGTCGAGGAGACGTCCGCCACGGCCGAGCAAATGGCGCGATCCATCAAGAGCGTCGCCGAGAACGCGAAGGCCCTCGAGGAGGCAGCGGCCTCCACGACGAGCATGGTCACCGAGATCGCGGCGTCGGTGGAGCAGGTCGCCGTGACGGCCGAGCGGAACGCCGTGGTGATCGAGACGAACGCGACGGCCGCGGAGCAACTCGCGCGCTCGGCGCAGGTGATGGCGCAAAGCGCCGAGCAGATCAACCAGCTCGGCGCGACGAGCACCGCCGCGTCCGCGCAGGTCGAGACGTCGACGCGGCGGATCGTCGAGATCGTCGATCATGCGCGGAAGACGGCCGACCAGAGCGTGGTCATCGCGCGGGAAGGCGCCGCCACGGTGGGCAAGTCGATCGCGGGCCTCGGGAGCATCCGCCAGGCGATGGTCGAGTCCGCGGGCGTGATGAAGGAGATGGGCCGCCGCGCCGAGGAGATCGGCGACATCGTGCAGACGATCAACATGATCGCGGACCGCACGAACCTCCTGTCGCTCAACGCCAGCATCGAGGCCGCCCGCGCCGGCGAGCACGGGCGGGGCTTCGCCGTCGTCGCCGAGGAGATCCGCGCCTTGTCCGATCGCGCGGCCGCGGCGAGCGCCGACATCGCGAAGATCGTCCGGGGCCTGCAGGGCACGGCGCGCGAGGCGGTCACGGCGTCCGTGGAGAGCGTGAAGACCGCGGAGGAAGGCTCGCGCCTCGCCACCGACGCCGAGCGCGCGCTCGGCACCATCCTCGAAGGGGTCGAGGGGCTCGGCCGGTCGGTCCGCGACGTGGAGCGGGCGAACGGCGATCAGGTCCAGGCCGTCTCCTCGATGGCCCAGATCGCCGCGCGCGTGAACGACGAGGGCAAGGCGATCGCCCGCGCGGCCGCCGAGCAGACCAGCGCCATCCAGGCGCTCGCGCAGGGCAGCGGCGAGATGCGCCGCATGGCACGGCAGACCAAGGAAGCGACGGGCGAGCAGGCCCGCAGCCTGCGCGACGTCGTCCGCGCCAACACGCTTCTCACGGCCAACGCCGAGAGGGTCTCGCGCGCGATGGGCGAGCAGGCCTCCGGGGCGGCGCAGCTCGCCAAGGCGGCGATGCAAATGCGCTCGCTGACGCACCAGACGAGCACGGCGATGAACGAGCAGACGCGGGCGCTCACGGGCGTGGGCGCGCTCGCGCAGGAGGTCACGAGCGCCGCGCAACGGATGGTCACGGGCCTCGCCGAGCAGGCGGCCGGCGCGGCCGAGGTGGCGCGGACGGTGGATGACGCGCGCAAGCAGGCCGGGCAGGTCGCGCGCGTCGTGGCCGAGCGTTCGCGCGCGGCCAAGCAGCTCGACGTGGCCTCGCGTCAGGTCGCCACGCTGGCGGCGGCGGTGAAGGGCGCGGCGGTCGAGCAGACCAAGGCCGCCGCGGCCCTCGCGAAGGAAGGCGAGGCCGTGCGGCGCATCGCGAAACAGGCCGCGCGCGCGGTGGCCGAGCAAGCGGAGACGGTCGCCATGCTGGCCACGGCCGCCGTGAGGCAAACGACGACGATGCAGACGATCACGAGCGCCTCCGCGGAGCAGACGGGCACCGCCGAGAAGCTCGCGAGGACCTTCGTCGACCTGCGCGGACGCACGCGCGCCGTCGCGGGAGCGCTGCTCGTGCAGGCGCGGGATGCGCTCGCCACGCGGGACGCGCTGGGCCAGGTCGTCGGGCAGATGGCGCGCATCCGGGATGCGAGCACGGGACATGCAGACACCGTGGCGAGCCTGTGGTCTGCGCTCTCCCGGCTGCGGGCGCTGAACGGGACCGCCGGAGGAGCGGCGTCCGAGTCATGAGCACGTCTCCGGGGGGCTTCACGTTCTCGGAAGCGGAAAAGCAACGCATCGAGGCGATCCACGAGCTCGAAGCGGTGGGCGCACCCGGCGTGCCGGCGCTCGTCGAGATGCTCGCCGACCCGAGCTGGACCGTCAGGCGCCGGGTCGTCGCCTCGCTCGCCGCGATGGGCGACGTCGCGGTGGAGCCGATCTGCCTCGCCCTGCGCGAGCGACGCGACAACGAGGCGCGCATCGCGGCCGCCGTCGACGTGCTCTCGGCCTCGACCGGGAGCGCCGACCCCGCGGTGCTCGGGCTCGCCGACGCCGACTCCCCCGCGGTCCTGGCGGACGCGGCGCAGATCCTCGGCCGCCGCAAGAGCACGGCCGCCCTGCGCAGGCTCTCCGAGCTCACCTCGCATCCCGACGACAACGTGGCCGTCGCGGCGATCGAGGCGCTCGGGCGCATCGGGGGCAGGCGGGTGGTCGAGTCGCTCGTGCGGGTCGTGACGGGGGGCAACTTCTTCCGCACCTTCCCGGCCATCGACGTGCTCGGGCGCAGCGGCGATCCACGCGCCGTCGAGCCGCTCGCCGATCTGCTGCTCGACATGAGGTACATGCTCGAAGCCGCGCGTGCGCTCGGCCGCACCGGCAACCGGGCCGCCGTCACGCCGCTCGTGCGCCTGCTCGCGCGGCCCGGCGACGCGATCGTCCGCGCCGTGGCCCTCGCGCTCGCAGAGCTGCGCGAGAGGCACGCCGAGCTTTACGGCGTGGTCGCGCCGATCGACGAGACCTTGCGCCGTTCGGTGCCCGTGGCGGCGACCGTGCGGCGGTTCGTCCAGGGCCTGCGCGGCGCGGGGCAGGCCGAACAAATCGCGATCTGCGCGGTGCTTTCGGCGCTGGGCAGTGACGCCGCGATCCCGGATCTGCGGGCGCTGCTCGATGGCCCGTCCGCCGTGGCGGCCGCGGCCGCCGCCGCGCTCCTCGAGCTGGGTCAGAGCTCGGATGCGCGCGTGCTCGACGCGCTGCGCGACGGCGATGGGCCTCGGCGTCTGCTCCTCCTGCCGCTCGTCACGAGCAGCGCCGCGATGGCGGAGGTGGTCCGTTGCCTTGACGACGAGGCCCCCGAGGTGCGCGCCGCGGCGTGCGATACGCTCGCCCGGCTCGGCGATCCTTCCGCGGTCCGCGTGCTCTTTCCGCTCCTCGCGGACCCGAACGGCCGCGTCGTGCACGCGGCGAGCTCGGCGATCCAGTCGCTCGGCAGCGCGGACACCGAGGCGCTCGCGCTGGCGGCCGCTCGAAACGAGCACCCAGGCGTCCGCCGCGCGGCGCTGCGCATCCTCGGCTACTTCGGTTACGATGCCGCATTGCCGGTGTTCCTCGACGCGCTCGGCGATGCGGATGCGCGTGTCCGCGAGGTCGCCATCGCCGGACTGCCCTACCTCGACGCCCCCTCGGCCCTCGACGCCCTGGTGGCGCTGGCGAGCGGGACCGACGCGCGGGCGCGCGCCGCGGCGGTTCGTGCCCTCGGGCAATCGACCGCCGCGCCTCGTGTCGTCGCCTGCCTCGTGGACGCGCTCGGGGATGCGGATGCGTGGGTTCGCTACTTCGCGTGCAAGTCGCTCGGGCGGCTCGGGGACGAGGCGTCGGCTCCGCGGATCGCCGCGCGGCTCGACGACGAGGCCGGGCACGTGCGGGTGGGGGCGGTCGAGGCGCTCGCGCATCTGCGGGGCGAGGTCGCCGTCGCCGCGCTGCAGAAGGCGGCCGAGGAGCGGGATCCGGACGTGCAGCGCGCGGCCCTCATCGGCCTCGGCCTCACGGGGCGGCCGGAGTTGATCCCGCACCTCCTGGCCGGGCTGGCCTCGCCCGACCCCGCGACCCGGATCGTGGCCGTCTCGGCGATCGCGGGCCTGCCCTCGCCCGAGGTCTTGCCCGCGCTCGTGCGGGCCGCGGGGGACAACGACGAGAGCGTCGCCGCGACGGCCATGGGCATCCTCGCGCAGCGGCCCGGGGTCGAGGCCACGCGGGCGCTCGTCGGCCTCCACGCCGCGAACCCGGGGACGACGCGCGCCTTCACCGCGCTCTCGGCGCCCTTGCCGGGCCGGATCGAGGGCCTGCTCGAAGCGCTCGCGACGGCGGACGACGAGCTCTCGGCGCAGCTCGCCTCGGCGCTGGCGCGGATGCGCCGCGAAAGCGCGAACGAGGCGCTCCTGGCGGCGCTCGGCCTCCCGAACCCGGCGGCGCGCAAGGCGGCGGCGACCACGCTCGCCGCGCTCGGCACGCGGCAGGCCCACGTTGCGCTCGAACAGGCGGCGCGGGTGGATCCGGATCCCGAGGTCCGACGGGTGTGCTCCCTCGTCGTAGCGCAGTGGGCCGCATGAACGGCTTGCCGATGTCCCCCCAGGTCTTCGCCATCCTCGGCGCTTTGATCGAGGAAAAGCTCGGCATCCATTATGGGCCTCTCGACAAGGATCTGCTCGGCGACAAGATCGCGATGCGCGCGGTCGAGGCGGGGTTCGATTCCCTCCTCGATTACTACTACTATCTGCGTTACGATCCCGCGGGAGAGGCCGAGTTCGACGCGCTGGCCGACGTCCTCGTCGTCGGCGAGACCTATCTCTTCCGCGAGTTCGATCAGCTCGAAGCCCTCGTGCGTGACGTGCTTTTGCCCCTCGCCGAGGCAGGCGGCCCGCGCAGGCCGCGTATCTGGTCGGCCGCGTGCGCGACCGGGGAGGAGCCGTACAGCATTGCCATGTGCCTCGCCGATCGAGGCCTCCTCCATCAGGTCGAGATCGTGGCGAGCGACCTGAGCACGCGCTCGCTCGCGGCCGCGCGCGCGGGTGCATACGGGCCCCGGGCGCTGCGCAGCCAGGTGAAGGTCCCGCCCTTCGCCTGGCGCTTCCTGCAGAAGAACGGCGAGCGCATCGTGGTGAGCGAGGAGATCCGCAAAGCGGTCGATTTCCGGCGCATCAATTTGCTCGACGGTGATTCCATCGGAAAACTCGGTTTTTTCGATGTCATTGTTTGTCGCAACGTGCTCATTTACTTCCAGGACTCGACAGCGCGGCGCGTGATCGACATGCTCACCGGGGCCCTCTTGCCCAGCGGCGCCCTGCTCGTCGGGGTGTCGGAGTCGCTCTTGCGGCTCGGCACCGCGCTCCGGTGCGAGGAGCGCGGCGGGGCCTTCGTCTACCGAAAGGCGGGCTGAAAGCGCACGCATGGAACGACCAATCCGGGTGCTCGTCGTCGACGATTCGGCTTTTGCGCGCAAAGTCTTGCGGGAGGTCCTGAGCAAGCAGCCGGGCATCGAAGTGGTCGATATCGCGCGGGACGGCCTCGACGCGCTCGAAAAGATCGCCGAGCACCGGCCCGACGTCGTCGTCCTCGACCTCGTGATGCCGAACCTCGACGGCATCGGCGTCTTGCGCGCGCTCCCCACGACCGGCGCGCCCGCGGTCGTGGCGGTCAGCATCTCGGACGCGCAGAGCGAGCTTGGCCAAAAGGCGCTCGCGTACGGGGCGGTCGACCTCGTCCAGAAGCCCACCTCGCTCGCGACCGATCGGCTGTACGAGGTGTCGAACGAGCTCGTGAGCCGGGTCCTCGCGGCGGCCGTTCTCCGGCGGGGCGCGGCGCCATCCCTCGAAACGCCGGTGGCGCGGCCCTCCCGCGGGACGAGCCTCGTCGTCGTCGGGGCCTCCACGGGCGGCCCGCAGGCGCTCACGCGCCTGTTCACCTCGCTGCCGCGTGATTTTCCGGTCCCTATCGTCGCAGCCCTGCATATCCCGCCGGGGTATACCGAGGCGCTCGCCCGCCGCATCAACGACGCGAGCGCGGTCTCGGTCCAGGAAGCTCTCGATGACCAGGAGCTCGCGCCCGGTCTCGTGGTCCTGGCGCGCGGAGGCACGAACCTGCGGATCGAGCGCCGGGCGGAGCGGCCCTACGCGCGCCTCGAAATGGGCTACGTCGGAGGGCTGCACCGCCCCTCGGTGGATCTCCTCTTCCGCAGCGCCGCCGAGGGATTCGGCGCCGGCGTGCTGGGCGTCGTGCTGACGGGAATGGGGGATGACGGCCTCGAAGGCGCGCGCGCCATTCACGCCGCCGGCGGGAGGCTCCTCGTCGAAGCGGAATCGTCTTGCGTCGTTTACGGCATGCCGCGGTGTGTCCGCGAGGCGGGCCTCGCGCTGGGAGAGGCGCCGATCGACAAGATGGGCGAGCTGCTCGTGGGGCACGTCGCCTGAGCTGCGCGTTCGGCTTGGCTTGACATGCGGCCGTGACCGCCGTCTCATCGGCCGACGAGCCTGCGCTTTGATGACCTCGTTCAAATATCCCCGCGACATGATCGCGCCGCTGAAGGCGCGGTGGTACGAGTGGGCCCGACAAGAGAGCGAGCCTCCGGCGCTCCCGAGCGACGACAAGCTCGCGCTCCTGCTCGAGGTCGCATACCACGCGAGCTACACGGCGGACGAGCGCCGCGGCACGCAGTTCCGCGCTGTCGTTTGCAGCCCCGACCTGCGCGAAACGGAGATCGATCACCCGCTGCGGATCGATCCGCCGAGGAGCTTCACGCCGCACGAAATCATGCGCCTGGCGCCGGCCGCGGACGCGGCCAAGGTCATGCTGACCGTCGATGCGCGCGGGGACGTGCCGCTCATCTGGGGATTCTGCAATGGCGCGGACATGCAGCTCACCGTCTCCGTGATGGCGCCTGGAAAGCTCTCCGTGGGGCGCAACATGCGCAGCCTCGTGGCCCTGGAAGACGGGCGTATCTTCGAGGAGGGCGAGCGGCTCGGCGTCTTTCAATCCGTGATCGAGGCGCTCGCCGAGGCGACCGACGCGTTATGGGACGGCGTCAAATGGCCCGGGGGATCGTGGTCTCCTCAGGTGAATTACCCGGCGCACCTGCACGACGTCCTTTCGACGATCCGCAAGCTCGGTCACGGGGGCACGGTCCTCGTCATCCCCGATCGTGAATGCCAGTCCCTCTCCTGGCGACAGCTCGTCAAGATCAAATACCAGTGCGAGGACGACTCGGTCTGGCCGCTCCTGCGGAAATCGGTCTTCCAGTTCGACGAGGATTCCCCCGGCCGCGGCGCCATGGAGTTCCAGTATGCGGAGGACAAGGCGCGCCGCCTGCTCGAACGGCTGCCCGGCCTCACGGCGGTGGACGGAGCGCTGCTCCTCACGGACCGGTATCGGGTGCTCGGCTTCGGCGTCGAAGTGCTCGCGCAGACCGAGCTCGAAACGATCTTCCTGCCGGACGGGACGTCCCGGAGCGTCGAGGCCTACGGCACGCGGCATCGATCCGCGTTCCGCTTCTGCGCGGCGTACCCTCGCGGAGCGGCTTTTGTTTGCTCGCAGGATGGCTCGATCAAATGCGTGCGCAATCGCGATGGAAAGGTCACGTTGTACGAGTGAGGGAGGTACGTCATGCGAAGAGGATTCTTGTGCTCGCTGTTCGTGCTGGTTGCTGGCTGCGCGGAAGACCCGAAGGATCCGCAGGAGCAACCTGGATCTTTTCAGCCCGGACTCCAGTATGCCGGAGCGATCGCCACCGGAAACGCGGGGGCGCCGGGCATCGAGCTCTCGGCCCCGCTCTTCCCTGACGCGCGCGTCTTTCAGGTGTTCCAGGATGCGAGCGTGTATCCCGCGCTCTCCGAGGCCGAGCGTGCCGCACTCCTCGACGACGTGTACACCTTCGCGCAGCTCGTGCCGCTCTGCGCGCCCACGCACCCGGGCATCAAGCAGCAGGTCCCAGGCGGGCCTCCCCTCACGCAGGCGGAAATCGCCGCCAATTACGACGAAGTGGCGCGCTGCGCGTACGAAGATTACGGCGCCAAACCTTATTGGGTCCCGCAGCACGTGAGCGACGTCGACGTGTGCGTAGCGACGCTCGGCGAAGATTGGCGCATGCCGACCGAGGCCGACGTCGGCGCGTTCGACGAGAGCGACTTCGCGTTTTTCCAGGCGACGCTCGCGGCCCAGCAGGGGCAGGATTCGTTCCCGCTCCACTTCTACTATTCGCTCGACGTCTACGTGCGCGCCGACGACGGCTCGCTCGCGCTGGGGAACCTCGTGCCGCAGACGGACCACGTCGTGCCGCTCCCCGTCTCGGGCGCCGCGATGACGGAGCTTTACCTCGGGAATGGCCAGCCCATCGGCCTGCGCTGCCTCCGGGTCGCAAGCCCTGCACCTTGAGGCCACGGCTCCCCTTCGGCTGTCTCGCCACACCCGTACGCTCGCCTGCCCTGTCGCACGTCTCGCACGCAATCCTTTCACGTACCGGCGAGCGAGCTCGTAGCATCCGCCCCGGGGTCCGTGGCTCGCGCCCCGAGGTGCTATGCTCGCGGGGAGGGTCGAAGAAATGGCCACGCCGGACATCCTGCTCATCGGACACGTCGCCCGGGATCTGCTCCGCACCGATCCGAGCGACGGCTACCGCCTCGGGGGCACGGTGAGTTTTGCCGCCGTCACGTCCGTGAAGCTCGGGCGCAGGCCCACGATCGTCACTGCGGCGGCGCCGGGCCTCGACGTCTCCGAGCTGCCGCGCGAGGTCGAGCTCCACGTCCTCCCCTCGGCGGCCACGACCACCTTCGCCAATGCCTATACCGAGGCGGGCCGCATTCAGCATTGCAGCATGCGCGCGCGACCGATCACCGCAGCCGATATCGAACCCTCGTTGCGCCGACCGCGGGCCGCGCTGCTCGGGCCGATTGCCGACGAGATCACCCCCGACGTCGCCCACGTCCTCGCCGAGGAAACGCTGGTCATAGCCACGCCCCAGGGATGGATGCGGCACTTCGACGAACACGGGCGTGTCCATGCCAAACCATGGGAGAGCGCGCCCGAGATTCTCCCGCACGTGGATGCCGTCGTGCTCTCGCTCGAAGACATCGGCGCCGACCTCCGCCGCCTCGACCCGATCGTCGCGCAGGTGCCCCTCGTGGTCGTCACCGAATACCGGGACGGGAGCACGCTCTACCGACGCCGCGACGACGGGTCGCTCTCCGTGACGCGGATCCCACCCCGCCCCGCCCGGGAGATCGACCCCACCGGCGCTGGAGACGTCTTCGCGACGGCCTTCATGATTCGTTTCCAGGAGACCGGTGATCCGGTGGAAGCGGCGCGCTTCGCCAATGTCACCGCCTCGTTTGGCGTCGAGGCCGTCGGGGTCGCCGGAATTCCGAGCCGCGACGTGGTGCTCGTGTATATGCAGGAGAACCCCTTTCGCATGGGCGCGCACGGGTGACGTGTGGCAAGCTGGGGCTCCGTCCCATGCCGCGCCCCCGCCCCCTCCCGAAGCGCCCGATCCTCCTCGCCGCCCTCGTCCTTGCGGCGGTCGCCCTCCTCGTGCTTTTCCTGCCACCTTCGAGCCTCGCGAAGCCCGCATCCTGCGAGAAGCCCGCGATCGTCGTCCGCAAGAAGGACGCCGCGCTCGATCTGCACTGCGGCGAAAAGCTGTTCCACACCTTCTCGGCCACATTCGGGGCGCAGCCCGTCGGGCAGAAGGAGCGCGAGGGGGACGAGCGCACGCCCGAGGGGGTCTATCGCATCACGAGCAAATCGGAGAGCGAGCGATTCCATCGATTCCTCGGGATCTCCTATCCGGAGCCCGTCGACCTCGCGCGTGCGAAGAAGAATGGGATCGACAAACCTGGCGGCGGCATTGGCATCCACGGGACGAAGCGGAAGCTCGCGGCGCTCGCGCGGGCGTGGATCCGCCTCTCCAGCGCGACCGGGCTCGGGCAGGTCTGGGGCCCGACGGACGGCTGCATCGGGCTCGCCAATGAAGACGTCGACGTGCTCTACGCGCTCGTCCCCGTCGGCACGAAGGTGACGATAAAGCCCTGAGCGTGCGAGAATGAACGCGCCAAGGACCCGCCGCGCATGACCTTCAGCAACGCCACCCCCTATGTCGCGCTTGACGTCCCCACGACCGGCCCGGACGGCCACGCCCTCGTCGTCGCGGTCGTCAAAGCGACGTTCGACATTCTCCCCGGCGGACGTATCGTCCCCTCGGACGACCCCATCCCGTTGCGCCCGAACGACATTCCGCTCGACGCCAAAAACCCGAACGGCAGCATCGTGCTCCCATCGGACCTCTGCATTGAGAAACACGGGGCCGACGTCATCGTCCTTGGCGACGCCGTCTCGAAGCGCCGTGTCGAATCGATGGACGTCGCCGTGAAGGTGAAAGACCGCACGGTCCAGCTCCGCGTCCACGGCGAGCGGCGCTTCACCCAGGGCGTCGCCGGCGTGGTCATGGGTCCTGCCGTTCCCTTCGAGCGCATGCCGATCGTCTACGAACGCGCCTATGGGGGCATGAGCGAGGACCTCACGCTCATCGAAGAGCGAAACCCGGCCGGCGTGGGCGTCGCCAAGCGCAAACGAGACCTGCTCGACCGCCCCGCTCCACAAATCGAGCACCCGCTCCGCCCGCACACAGATGCCGGAGACAAACACCCGCCCGTGGGGCTCGGTCCTATCATGACACATTGGCTCCCGCGCCGAGCCTGGGCCGGGACGTTCGATGAGGCATGGCAAAAGACACGAATGCCCCTCATGCCGGTTGACTTTGACATCCGGCACAACAATGCGGCGCACCCGGATTTGCAGTTCGAATCGCCGCTTGCACCGGGGGACACGGTCTCCGTTCTCGGCATGCACGAGGACGGCGTGATGTCGTTCGAGATCCCTGCGTTCCCCGTCGTCGTGCGAGGGCGCTTCGACGGTGGGGAGAAGATCGTCGAACGTCCCGTCATCGATACCCTCGTCGTGCATCCGAACGAACGGCGCTTCGAGATCGTCGCGCGGAAGGCGTTCCGCATCGGCCGCGGGCAGCGGGTGTTGCGGGAGCTTCAGGTGGATCTGAACTCTTGATTTCGAGGCGTTCCTCTCAAACGGCCCGCCGCACCTGCCACCACGTCCCCCGCATCGCCGCGTGATCCCGCTCCCGCGCCGCATGCACGAGCCCGGCGAGCGCGCGATCGAGCTCCTTCCCCCAGGCGGCTCCATTCGCGGGCGCGTGAATCCCCGCGCGCACGGCCAGCTCATCGAGCTGCCGTTCGAGCGCGATCCGATCGAGCGCACCCGAGGCGCACGCTTCGGCGACCCGCTCCGCCGTCCATCGCTCGCCGCTGCGATATCGAATGCTCGAATCCAAGCGCATCGCCTCGATCGCCTTCCGCCAAGCCCCCGCATCCTGACGCAGCGAAGGCGCGACGCGCTCGCCGAACAGCATAACGAGCGCAGCCTCGGCAGCGTCCGCCAGCTCCTCGTTCGCGAGCTGCCGCAGAAGGTAGGACCAGGTCCCCGCATGCCCGAATCGCGCGAGCGCCGACAGCGTCGCCGCGGAAGGAGGCGTCCGCGCGAGACAAGCTGCAAGCGCCGCGCGATCCGATAGGTCGCCCGCGAGCACGAAAATCTCCGCGCCAAACGGCTGCAACCGGGCCGCGCGTGGCCCGCCGTCACGCAGCTCGAAATACGGCTCCTGGTGACCCGCGCGAAGCATCGCCCGCGCAGCCGCCCATACCACGGTGGGCGCAGGATGCCCGAGGCACTTCCCGAGCAGCGGCACGAGGCGCGCCGCGTCCTCGGCGGACAATGCATCCACCACCTCGGCGGCCGCCGCTGCGACGGGCGAATTCGGATCGAGAAGAAACGCGCGAATCTCGTCGACCCCGAGCACGTTTTGCCGCCCGAGCACGAGCACCCCCACGGCGCGCACGACCGGATATGGCGAGACGAGCAAGGTCCGGCAAACGCCATTCCGCTCGGGATGCGGCGCGACCAGGAGAGCCTCTGCGGCCGCGCGCGCGTGGTCCGTTGCCGTCGGCGGAAGCGCCGTCAAACCGTGCGCCATGGCGTCGAGCGTATCGCCCCCGGACAAACACGCGAGCGTGAACACCGCGGCCCACGTGCTCCAAGGACTCGGGGATTCGAGCGAGCGTTTCCACGCGTCGAGGACGAGCCGAACACACGGCCCCCCGATCGACGCAATTGCATCCACGCATTGCAAGAGGCGCTCTTCGACTTCGCCGCGGAACTCGAGCGGTCTCTCTGTGCGATGTCGCGCCAGCATCGCCGCACGGTCCATGCACGACGCGACGACATCCGCGTAGAAAGACTCCTCCGAAATGGGCGTCCCCTTGCCTTCTTCAAGGGCGACGAGCGGCTTCGGCGGAACAGGGAGATCAAGCTCGTCCGTCGGCCCCTCGACATTCTCGGCAGCCCCCTGTGCGGAAGCCTGCGCCCCCCACAGGCTCGAATCAAACGAATCACGCTCGACCTCGCGCAGCGTCGGCCTCTCGCATGCAGCCACGAGCACGCCCGCATTCGCCCTGTGCGGCGCCCCTGCACGCTGCGGCGGATACACGAGCCCGCGCGCGACGAGGCACGCATTGTGGGCCGCCGCGAACACGTCCAACGTATCCGCGTCGACGTACCCATTGGCAGCAAGCAGGGTCGCGTGTTGCGCGACCGTCTGCACCGCCGTCACCAGGCGCTCGAGCTCCGCGAACCGCGTCGCCTCGGCCGCGTCGAGCGCCGCCGTCAACGGTCGAACGAGCGTCGCCTTCCAGGCATGGTCCGGCAGCGCCAGCGCCCGGTCCAGGGCTTCTTGCATCGGCCCGCGGAGGACCTCCTCGAACGTCGTCATGGCGCCCCCACCCGGACCGCCGCAATGCCACGCGTGCCATCCGGCGAGATGGCCCATGCCAGAAACGAATCGCTCGGCGCGCGCAGCGCCGACGTCTCGTGCCGCAAAACCGAGAGCCCGTACACGAGGTTCATCGCGCCGGCCGCGGCGCCCACGCGTCCCACGTGGTCCTCGATCCCCTCGAACACGCACGCCGTGCCAAACCGGGCACTCTCGCGCGCCGATGCAAAGTACCAGTCCTGCGCCCGCAGATCGTCCGTGCAGGATTGCCCGAACACGTGCGCGATCGATTCCGTGCTCGGCATGCTCGAAAGCACCTGCGTCATGGCCACGCCGTCCGCCGGCTCGTCGTTGTCATCACGCGTGTTCCCCATCGCCGTCGTGGCGCCCTGCAGCGCGCCGATCACAGGCATGCCGACACGACGCGCGTTCGGCGGTGACATGAGCACCACCGCGGCCGCGCCTTCCGAATGCGGCAGAGGCGCGCGCGCCCACGGGCTCGGCGGACGCAGGACGGCGTCCGCGAGAAGGTCCACGCTCACCGCCGAATCCACGGCCACGATACAAACCGCCTGCGGCCCCTGCTTCGACAGCGTATTGCCCGCATCTGCGAGCGCGTCGAAGAAGGCGGCTTCTCCCTCGTAACGCTGCATGGAACCGAGGCGACGCTGCCGCGCAATCGCCCGCGCCGTATCGGCCAGAAGCTCCGTCGAGAGTCCCGGCCGCGGCGCGGACGTCACCACCAGCAGGGAAACCTGCACCTCGGGCACGAGCGCCGCCGTCGCCTCCTCGATGGCTCGTTGCGCCATTTGCATGAGCCGGGAAGGAAGCGGCTCGACCGCGCCCAACCATCGACAATACCGCACGTCGATCCGCTCACCCGTATCCCGCACGAAGGGCGAAGGCGACGGTGCCGGGACGCCCGCGGCCGCGAAAAACGCATGCTGCCGCGCCGTCATTGCGCTCGGTGACACCATGCCTGCCCCGACGATGGCCAAGCTCATGTGTGTCCCGTCACGCCGCTCTGCTTCGAGGAGCGGTTGATGGTGATCGTGCCGGCCTCGATGAGCACGCCGCTCTCCGACGCGGTGATCGTAGCGCCCCCGCAATTGAACGACACCTTGCCCCCTTGCAAGGTCAAACTGCCGCCCACCTCGATCGTCAGCGCGCCACCCGCTTTGATCGTGTGCTTCCCGGATGCCTGACTCGAGAGCGCCCCCGCAATCGTCGTGCGCACGGGCCCTTTCACGTCCCGCGCGAGCACGCCCTTGACATCGATCTTCAGGCTCCCGAGGGTTTCACTGGACGCACCCAGCACCGAAACCCCGCCGCGCGCCGTCTTCGTCGTGTAGCTACCTCCAATGAGAAATGAGGAAGGCCCCACGGTATACCAGCCGATGTCCCCGGGCGTCACGATGGCGCTCGCGCCGGCAATGATTTCGGTCATCGCGCCCTTCACTGACGTATTTCGATGCCCGGGGCCGGGGCCGCCGGCGCCCGCATTGTCGCTCGCGCCCGTGCCGCCGCCTCCGCCCGCCGTGTCGCCGCTGGGGGGAGGTCCCTCGCGCCACGGTGCAGGCTGCGCCGCGCCCTGCGCCACGGCGAAAATGGCCTCCCCGCCGGGAATCATGCCGGCCGCAATTCCAACCGCACCGAGCCCCACGCCTTTCAACGCCCCGGCCGCGCCTCCGTGTTTGTAACCTTCGTACCCGGAAAGCGCCAACCCCCCGCCCGCCGCAAGAAATTGCCCATATTGCCCGAGCGCCCCGGCGCCCGACATCGCGGCGGCCTTCGCGAGGTTCAGGAGTCCATTGACCGGATTGCCCACCTTCTCCAGCACAGCCGCGCCGACGAGCACGGACTCGCTCCCGACGCCGACGATCGTATGGCCCTTGACGTAGATCTCCTGCTCCCCGCCGACGGTCGCCGATTGCGAACCCACCGCCGTGCGATACGCCTGCGTGACGCTCACATTTTCATTGCCGCCGACCGTACGCGTCTGCGAGCCCGTGATTCCGACATTCTCGTTCTTCACCGTCTGCGTCACCATGTCGTTCGACACGCTGACGGATTTGCCGAACTGGGCCTGAACGAAGACGTGTTGTCTGCCGGCCGCGTCGTCGAAGCGAATCGAGTTCGTTCCGCCGCTGCCCGGCGAGCTGTAGGTCTGCAGCGCCGTGACCGTCTTGTTCGCGGGGAGCTGGTACGGCGGCGCGAACTTCGCATTGTACGTCCTGCCGAGCACGACGGGCTTTTCGGGATCACCGTCCTCGAACGCGACGAGCACCTCCCACCCCACGCGCGGGATCGCCATGGATCCGGGCATGTTCGGCTGCATCACGCGAATCGGAAGCGTTGCCTTCTCGTCGCCCTTGCCTTCGAGGTCCCACGGAAATTGAACCTTGATTCGCCCTTGCGCGTCCGTGTGAATCTCCTCTCCAGCGGCCCCCGTGACGAAGGCGCTCTGCACACCGGTGAGACGGGGCCGCGCTGCCGTACGCGGCAGCCGGTACGGTGTATCCCGCGGAAGCGCGCGCACCTCGACCGCCACGCGCGCATCCCCGAAGGTCCATTGGTGCTCCACCGCGACGACCGTATACTTTCCAGCCGGTTTTGCGCTGCCCGCATAATCGCCCTGCGCTTCGATGGTGAAGGACAAACCGGGCGTGAGGGCGACCGCCGTCGTACGAAAGACGAGCTCCAGGGCATCCGCGCGGAGGGTTTCGAGCCGAAGCCTGGCGCGCGCGTCTCCCTCGTCCGGCTCGCGAAATCCACCTGGCCCCTCGTACACTTCGACGGATTGCTCCACGTCCGTGCCGGCCTTCGACGTCGCGGAGAGCGCTAGGTCCGGCTTTTCATGGTTGTAGTCGCGCAGCGTCACTTTCCCGGGCCTGCGTTTGGCGAGGATACGCGCGTCAAAGGCCGCTATCTCGAACATGCCGAGCGCCGACACGTCGACCAGCGGCAGCGGCTCCTCCAGCGCCGCGAGCGAATACGTGGTGGCGTCTTCGAGCACGATCCGCTCGACGCCCTCCTCGTCGGCATCGAACCGAAACACGAGCCCCTCGTCCTCGCACATGCGCCGCACGAAGGCCGCGTCGTTCTCGGCATACTGGACGACGTATTCCCGTTCGATGTGCGACTCGTAAAGCCGGAGCTCGACCTGCCTCCCATCGTACCCGGCCTCGAGCAGCACCTTCTTCACGATGTCGGGAATCGTCATCTTCTGGAAAATGCGCGACCGCGTCCGGAGCTCGACGGCCGCGAGGCGCGAATGCACCGTGGCTCGATAGCGCCGCTCCCCGTTCGGATTCGCCGTGGCCACGGCAGAAAACCGCGTGACGATTCCCCCGACGACGCGCGCCCCGATCCCTCCCTCCAGCACCACCGCGCAGGGTTTGCCCACGACATCGGCCGGCGCGACGCCTTCTGTCGAAAAGAGGTCGAACTCCAGCTCGGTGGATTGCCCGAGCCGCTCCGTCCCCCGCAGGCTACGACAGGAGAGGGTTTCGGCACCGTCGACGAGAAACCGCACGTTGTGCACGGCCTACCTCCGATGTTTCTTCAGCTTCACGACCTGGATCATGGCCTTGTTCACCGGCACGGGCGCAGGCGCCTTCCACTTCGGCGGCTTCTTCTTCGAGACCGGCACATACCCCAGCGGCGCCCCCGGAAACCCTTCGGGCGCCCCCGGAAGCTGGCTTTTCCCCGAAAGCAGCGCCGCGAGCACGGCGCTCGTCGATCCGCCGAGCTCCACGGGCATCGGGCAAACTCCATCCTCCCCCGGGGGCCCGAGATACACGACCTTCCAACGATCCGGCGCGCCGACACCCAGCCAATAAAGCGCGCCGCCGTCCCCGAGCACGGCCCAGGCGATCCATTTCTGCCCGCGGGGCGGATAGGCCGCGAGCGCGGCGCGCCGCTCCGCCTGCTTCGCCAGCAGCGGCGCGACCACCGGATCACTCGTCTCCATCTGGAACCGCGAATCACTCCCGAGCAGCGCGAGGTGTTCGAGCCGCGCGAGCGATTGCCTGCCGAGCTGCGCGCCCAGCTCCTCGGCGAATGGACTCAGAATCCAAACGAAACCACCGAGGCAACCTGCCCCATATTCCTCGATGAAGGCCTTGTAATCCGATGGAAGACCATGCCCGAAGAGGCCCTCCACCTCGGCCCATCCGAACTTGGCGGACGCGCCCTCGGGGCGCGCCGGCTTGGGGAGCAGCTTGGTCACGCTGGCGATCGACATGGCCTACTTCCCCTTCCCCGCGCGCCTCGCCGCCTCGTGCAATGCAAACGTCGGCCGAACCGGCTCCTCGTTCACCCCCGCCTGGAAGATCCCCCAGGAAATACGCTCTGAAAGGACATCATACAGAAACGCCGACATCGGCCCCGCAAACTCCGCGTACTGGCCGCGGGAATCCGCGACGAGGGTCCACTTGTCCGGCGTGCCCTTCGTCAGCCAGCAGAGCGCGTCGCCGTTGATGGTATACCCCCACGGCAGCAACCCCCCGGGCTCCGGAAACACGGGATAGGGCAGGTTGTTGATCTCCCCGAACGGCACCGGAAGATCACGCGCGCCCGGCACCTGCGCGTTCCGGCGCACAAGATGCAGCGTGAATAGCATGAGCTGCATTCGCTCCATCCACGGCAGCTTCGCCGAGAACGGATTCATGACATGCAGGTACTTGTTGATCCAGCCGGTGCCGTACGTCCCAACAAACTGCTTGTAATCCCCGGGTAGCTCCGTCCCAAGGAGCGATTCCGCGGGCGCCCAGTCGTTCTTCGCCGGAACCTCCTCGGGCTTCTTCGGCGGAAGCAGCCACTTCGTGAGTGACGCCATCGAGCTTGCCATGTTTGTCCTCAAAGGAGCGGGAGGCTGAACGGGCTGCCGCTGCTGGGGTTGGCGCTGAGCGTGACCGACTTGGGCCGACCGTTGCCGTAGTTCGTGATGGAGATGTTGTAGTCGACCGGCCCATTCTGCGCAGCTTGAAACACGCGATCCTCGAACATCCGCATGTCCGTCTGGTTCGCTGCGGCTTTCATCGTGACAAGGTTCTGCTCCCAGTCGCCCGGTCCGCCCATCCGGTTCGGCCAGAGGTGCGCGCGGTCGTACCCCGGGCTGATCCACCCGGGCGGGAGAATCGCGCCGTACGCATCGGTGCCGAGCCCGGATTGACACATCTCTTTCGTGATCCTGGCTTGCATGCCGTTGATGTAACCATTGGCGTCGGTCGTGAACTTGACGTATCCGAGCCCCGGACAAGGGGCAAGGCCCAAAGGGTCGATGGTCGTCGTCGGATTGCCGCCGAAACCAAACAGGTCCGGAGACCCGTGCAAACCGAGCGGATCGGGGCTCAGCCATCGACCGACGCGAGGATCGAACATGCGATACCGCGTCGCCGTGAGGCCGGTCTCGTCATCGGCATATTGACCGAGGAGCCGCAACGGGGTCCTCGCCGTGGGGCGCCCTCCGGCACCATTGCCTTTCTCCTGGAGCACACGGCCAAACACCGAGTGCTCCGCCGTCCACGCGACCTCGCCCCGCGTATCGATGAGGTCTTTCGCCGTGCCGAGGTGATCGGTGATGTAAAAAAATGGTTTGCCGTCCTCCTCGTGCAGCACGGGCACCGGCGAAAATGGCTGCCCCACGAACGCCTTTGTCGCCCCTTCGGAGGTCACCTCCGCGGCGAGCGTGTTGACGTCCCAAAGGTATTCGACAACCCGCGCCTGCGGCATGCCCCCGTCCTCGGGCGCCGGACCGATGACCTGCTTCCGAATGCGGCGGCCGAAGGCGTCGTATGTGAAGAGAAGCCGTTCCCCGCTCGGGAGCTCGGCCTCCCGGAGCTGGTGAAACGCGTCCCAGTAGTATTTCGTCTCTTTTTGGCCGTCCGGCCGATGGTCGCGAAGCGTTCGCTCCTCGATACGCCGACCGTTGTCGTCATAGCCGAATTCGAGGTCGGGCGTACGCAAAAGCACGTTCCCCTGGCGAACGGCCCACGGCGCCGATTGCGTGCCGCTCGCGGCCCACCGCGAAAGCGCACCAGCGGCGTCGTATTCGAGCACCTCCGCGCGTGCTCCCGAACGCACGGACGTGAGCCGACCACACGCGTCGTGCTCGTATTGCACGGTACCCCAGTGAAGATCGTATATCGCGATGGGCAACCCGCCGAGCCCGACTTGCCACGCACGTCGCGAAACGACGTTCGGCTGTCCCGTCCCCGATCGCACCGCAGCCGTACGATCGATGGGCCACCCCTGCGGGCCATACGTGGTCATGACGTCGAGCCCGGCCTCGTAGACGTGCCGGCGCACCTCACGCCCGCGCGGATCACGCACGAGCAGCACCTTGTGGCCGTCGTGATCGATGCCGACCACGCGACTCGCCAGATCATAGAAATACGACGTGCGTTTCCCATGCGGCAGGACACGCGCCACGAGCCTCCCCCGTTTGTCGTATTCGTACTTCGTCGCGCGCCCGTTCACCGCCGTCCCCACGATGCGGTGCAGCTCGTCGAGCTCGAACTCCACGACCGTCTTGCCCCACGTCTCCTCGACGACGGCTACGAGAATTTCGCCAAGCTCGTTTCGCTCGAAGGTGCGCGTGCCATGCGGGGAGTCTTCGACGACCAGGCGTCCGCCGGGATCGTATTCGAAGCTCCGCCAGGTCCCGTCCGGGTACTCGACGCGCGTCATCCGACCGGTGCGCGCGTGAAAATAACGCAACAAGCGCCCGTCGAACGTCGCCTCCTCGCGGACGCGGGAGGCACGGTCGTAGAGGAATTCGTGTTGCTCCCCCTTGGGATTGCGGACGAACCGGAGCCGCTCGTCGACGTCGTGCGTGAACGTCCATGCGCCGCCGTCCGGCTCGACGACACCCGCGACCTGCCCCGTGCCACAAAATGCCAGCGCGACGGTATGCCCGCGTTCCGTCGTATAGGTCGCGGGGCACCCGAGCGCATCGTAGGTAAACGAGACCTGGCCGCCATCGGGCAGCGTGGCCGACATCAACCGGCCCAAAGCGTCCCACGTATACCGCGTCACCGCACCCGTCGGGTCCGTTTTCTGCACGAGGCGACCGAGCGCATCACTCTCGTACTGCGTCACCTCCCCGAGCGGCCCTTCGAGCTGCTTGATGTTTCCTTCTGCATCGTGCGAAATCTCGAGGAGGGTCCCATCGGGGCCGTACATGGCGGTAAGAAGACCGCGGCCATCATACGCAAGCGAAAAGGCGATGCCCGAGGGCTCCTCGTATCGAATCAGCGCGCCGCGTCCATCGTACGTGTACCGGGTCGTGAGCCCTGCGGCGTCGGTCTTGGCCATCATTCGATCGCCGTCGTACGCCCACGTGGCGACATTGCCCGCTGGATCCGTGGCTTTGACCAGATGCCCGCGCGCGTCGTACTCATACGAGAACGTCTCCCCTCCGCCATTCTTGCGTGCGATCACGAGGAGATCGTCGTCGTATTCGTTTGCGTCGACGTACGCACCGTCGAAGCTACGCTCTTCGAGCACTGCACCATGCTCGTTCCACGTGAAGACCCTCGCCGCCGGGTTTCCATGCGCCGTCGTCGTCCCCTGCGTCAGGTCGTACGTGAACTCGAAGCCGTGCAGCCCTCCATCCCCCCACGCCTTGACGCAGCGGCCGGTCTGCGGGTCGTACGCATATCGCCAGGAAACGTTATTTTTCGCCCTCTTCTCCACGAGCCGGTGGCGCCCATCGTAGGCATACCGCTCGGTATACCCGAGGGGGTCGGTGACGCTCGCGAGCTCTCCCGCGTCGGTGTACGCATACCGAATCGTCGCATGAATCGCTCCCCGCGCGACCACGTCGAGCTGCACGATACGCCCGGACGAATCACAGGAGAGCCGGAGCTCACGCCCGATCGCATCGACCACCGATCGCAACCGCTCGTCCGCATATACGAGCTCGACGCGGTTGCCCCACGCGTCCTCGATGGACCGGAGCATGGCGGGGCCTGTACGCGTGACCGGCGAAAACGTGAGCGTGTACCCATCGTCGAGAACCTGGAGCACGTAGCTCTTGCCGTCCGCGCTCCGCGCGAGCTCCCTCCGCCGGCCACGATGGAAGGCGCTTTCTCGCGGAGACAGCGCAGGGAAAACGACGTCTCGCCCATCCTCCCCGCGCACGACGGTCTTCCCCTTCTCGACCACCACGTACTGATGAAACCCGTACGAGAAGCCGCCTCGCCCGAGCGGTGTCGCCTCCGTCGCGCGGCTCGACGCATAATGGCGAGCAAAGCGCACCGGAATGGGGCCGTGAAGCTCGTAGTCGACATGCGTATCGACGACGTCCCCCGAGGCAACGGCGACCGGCTCCGCGGCGACGTACACCTTCGCCGCGTGTTTCTCGCTCTTCGCGTTCATGGCCCTCGTGAATGAGAGGCCCGAAATGAACTTCCCTTTCGATTGGTGGACCTCGAGATCCTTCGACAGGAGGTTCAGCACCACGTCGTCGCCGGTCACGCAAAGCTCGACGTTCGAGCCTCTCGCGCTCTTCGAGCCCGAGATCGTCTTCGCGACCTTGAGCACGGCGTGCGTGACGATGTCCTTGATGGGCAGCGCATTCGCCGGCAGGTTCGCGGGCGTCTCGATATCCATCGTGCTGCCCTTTTTCAGCACGGGATCACCGCCGCACGTGATCTGCTGACAAACGCTCTTCGCCGTCGACGATTTCGCCACGTACAGGAACGGCGACGCCACTGGCCCCGTGGGCGGCGGCGGAGGAATCATGCTGGTCGCGGGCGGGCCCGGGGCCACGTGCCCGCTCCCGGTCGTCGCGACGTTTTTTCCCCTGACGGTCGTGGCCATTCCCGCGCTCCTCGGTTCAGGGCAACTCCACCAATGCCGAAAGGAATCGCACGAGAGAACTCATGTCGACCACCATCCGCTCCCCCTCCGCCCGCAAAATCCCTTCCTTTTCGAGCCGCAACGCCGCCTGTCCCGATTCGATCGTGATGCTCCGATCGGCCCGCAGCCGAAGATCCTGCGCAGAAAGGGTCACGAGGCCGCTCGCCTCCCGCACGAGCCCGCGGGACGTCTGAAGCGCGCCGAGCACCGTGGGGCCCCGCTCCGTGTCCGTGACGAATACCGTGCGCCCCGTCCGGAGGCATTCCTCGGCAAACGCCGGCTCGACCTCGTCCGCGAGCACCGCCGTCACCCGCCTCCCGTCGGCCGTACGCACGCGATAGGCGCCATCGGAGGCAAACTCGATCTTGCCGACGAAGAGGCCGGGCCCGAGCGCGGCGGGCGCGGGTTTCTTCGCGCGCGCCGCGGGCTTCGTTTTCGACGCCGGAGGCGCGCTGTCATTCGTAGTTTTCGTCGCCGTCGTCCTGCGCATCGACAGACCCCTTGAATTCACCGTCAATCGTGATGGATCCGGGCGTGATGGTCACGGTGGCCCCGCCCGCCTTGATCTTGATCTGACCCGTCGCTTTCACGACCACGTTCGACCCCTGCAACTTGGCCGAACCCCCAATCGAGTAACGCGCCGTGGCGGCGAAATCCTCGACCCGATCCCCGCCGGCCGTGACCTTGCGGGAGGCCAGCGTCTCGGCAAGCGCGCCCTTGACCTCCTGCGCGAACTTGCTCGCCTTGATCGTCTTCGCGCCCGCCACCATTTCGGAGCGCGCCCCCATGACGTTGACTCCGTAATTTGCGCCCGCGAGCATGTTGCACGAGCCGCCCACCATCACCGTCGCCGCGCCGGTCGTTTGCCGCTTCGCGTGCTCGATGGCCGTCTCCGCCTTCGCCGCGCCGACCATCCGCGTGAGCGTGGCGCAGCTCGTCGTCGAGTCGCCGCCAATGTCGAAGATACGTGCGGCACCCACCATGACGGATTCGCTGGCCGCCTGGATGGACATGTTCGCGTTGACGCTCACCGTGCGATTCCCTCCCACGGTAGAACTCTGCGCACCCGCCACGCCGACGTCGTGCACTTCGCCCACGATCACCTTGCGCGTGGCGCCCACGGTCCACGTATCGTCCGCGGTGATGACCGTGACCTTGTCGTTCTCCGTGCGTTCGTTGTAATCACGCGACGCCTTGAATGCGAGGCCCTCCGCGCCCGCCGTGTCATTCATGCTGACGACGTTGGCGCTCCCGCCCCCCGGCGTGGTCGAGGAGCCGAACGCGGTGACGACCTTCTCGCCCGGAAGGCCGTTCGGCGGCTGCGCCACTCCATTGTAGAGCCGCCCGAGGACGAGTGGTTCGTCCGCCGAGGAGGCGTGAAAGCTCACCACCGTCTCCCAGCCGACGCGTGGGAGGAAAAACCCGCCCGTGGTCGGAGGATACACGACGCGTGTCCACGCCGAGCTCGTGTCGTCCTCTGCCCGTCGCCGATCCCAACGCAGCAGCACCTTCGTGCGGGCGAGTTTGTCCGGATGAATCTCGGCGCCGCCGGGTCCGGTCACCGTGGCGGTTTGAATTCCTCCCACGCGCGGGGCCGGCGTGCGGGCCGGCCGGAACGGGGCGTCGATCGGCACGGCCTCGAAGAAGGCTTCATAACGATCGTTGCCCTCGGCTGCCCGATCGATCGCGCGATGCTCGACCGCGAGGAGGAGCCAGCGCCCTTGCAATCCTTCTGGCCCTTCGAGCTCGACGACATGACCCGGCGAGAGCGCCCTGCACGACGTCGCCGCGGTGAGCACCTTTCGCCGCGCACGAAGCTCCTCCATGCGCAGCTTCACGAGCGCAGCACCGGACGCCGGATTTCGGTATTGACCCGGGTACTCGTACACTTCGAGCGCGTCGCCGTCGACCTTCGTCTCCGCAGTGAGATCGAGGCCGGGATTCTCGAAATCGTAATCTTGAAGGCGCACCCGCTGCGGCACCATCTTCTTTCGCAGCCGCGCTCCGTACACGCTCTCGCCCGTGTCGAGCCCCGCGCGCTCCCTGACGGGCAAGGGGCCAACGGGCGCATCCTCGAAGCCGGAGGGGCCATCGACGAGGACGACTTTGTCCCTGCTCCCGAACGGCGCGAAAAACGAGATTCCTTCCTCCGCGAGGATCCGCCGCACGAAATCCAGGGTGCTCTCGAACGCCTGCACGTATTGCGCGCGTTTGTCGAGCGACCTTGAAACGCGGACGTCCAGCTCGACTCCCGCCTCGGAGAACACCTCGCGCGTGATCTCCACAGCGTCCTGGTCGAGAAAGACGCGATAATCCTTCGTGTCGGCGAGGAGCGCGAGTGTCTGCACGATGCGGACGTTGTAGCCCCGATCCCGCGCTTCCACCGCATCCACGAGCCCCTCGAAGACACGCTCGCCGCCGTCGAGGAGCGTCCACGAAATCTTGGCGGGCTTCGTGATCAGCGACTCCGGCGCGGCGGACACTGTATTCGTATCTCCGCCGAACACATCCAACACCACGTCAAAAGAGGCCGGCGCGCAGATCGCCTCGCGCCCCGAGAGCTGCACGACACGCAAGGGCCCCTCCATGCCCTCGATCTCCAGTTGCGCAAATGCATCGAGCGGCATGTCACCCCACCTTCGTGCCCGACTTCCGGGTGATCGTGCCTTTGAGCTTCGTCTTGCCCTTCTTCGATTGCACCTTGCCGCCCGACATCACGAGCGCGCCGGCCGTGAGCGAGCCGCCGATTTCAATCGTGATCGAAGGCGCTTCGAGCACGAGCTCCGCGCCGGCCTTCATCGTCGCGCTTCCGCCCACTTGCACCGTCCCGGTCGCTTTCCCACCCGTCGAAATGTGGCTCCCGGCCTTTTCGGTCGTCGGGCCTGCCGTCACCGTCTTCGCGCCGCGCACGTTGTCGCCATACCCGCCTGCGCATGTGATCGTGCGCGAACCGCCCACGACCTCGTTGCTGACCGCAGCGACGGAGGCCCCGTACCCGAGACCGCCGTTCAGCGACATGCTTCCGCCCACGAGCTGCGTGAATGCGCCGTCAACCTTCGTGTTCGACTGGTTGCACTGAATCACGTACGCCGCGCCGATGAGCTCGTTGTACGCGCCCTTCGCGCTGACAACGCGGTTCGCGGTGACCTTGATGTGCTCGACCGCGCCGATCATCTCCGACCGCGCGCCCTTCACCGCCGTGACCATGTCGGTGCCGACATCGACCGTCTGCGAGCCGCCGATCGTGAGCGCTTGCGAGCCGTTGATGGCGAGTTTGTACGCGAGCGTAACATCATGCGTCTCGTTCGCCGAGACGCGCGTCGTCGCGCTGCCGCCGACGACCACGGTTTGATCACGCGACGCATGCAGGAACATCTCCTGGCTGCCTGCGCCGTCGCCGATCCGCAGCTCGTTCGTGGTGCCGTCGCTGGGCGAGGTCGCGGATTGCAACGTCGTCGTGGCCGCGGCGCCGGGCAAACCATAGGGAACGATCGCCGTCGTATTGTACGAACGTCCGAGGACAAACGGTCGGTCGGGGTTGCCGTCCACGTACGCCACCGGGACCTCCCAGCCGACGCGCGGCAGGAGCATCGCGCCGGCCATGTTCATCTGGAGCGTGCGAACCCAGGACGACGAACGATCGTCGAGCGTCCCCGCGCGATCCCAGGGGAACCGGATCTTCACGCGCCCGAGATCATCGACGTGGATCTCCTCGCCGCTCGGCCCCGTCGTGAACGCGGGCTCGACGCCTTCGACCTTCGGGCGGCGCGCCGGCAGCGCGGGTCGAAACGGTCGATTCGCGGCCGGGACGAGCGTCACGCGATTCTCGTACTTCGTTGGCGTCGCGCCGCTGCGTGAGGGAGCGTCGAACGCATGCTCCACGCGCACGAGGAGGTACCGCTGGTTCATCCACGCGTCGGCCGCGCCCTCGAGGTCGAGGAGGCGACCGGGCGTGAGGCGGATCGTCTCGCTGCGTCCTTTCGCCACGACCTCGAAGCGGCGGAGCTGTTCGAGGCGCGCCTTCGCGCGATCGTTCGCGCCACGCGCCGTGAGCACGCACGCGGGGTACTCGAAGTACGAGAGCGCGCCTTCGCCTGCATGCCCATCCACGGGCACGTCGGGCTGGCGCACGTCGAGGTCACGCACGTGCACGGAGGTGGGCACGATCGACTGCTCGATCTCGAACTCGACGAACCCGCGCGCGCCGGCGAGGCCGCTCTTGTCGTCGAACGTCACGACGGGTGAAGGCTCGACGCCGTCGTGCGAGCCGAGCGCGTCGCCGAGCACGATCACGCTGCCCGTGCCTTCGACATGATCGATCCAGAAGTTGATGCCCTCCTCGGCGAGGAGCCGCTGCACGAAAGCGAGGTTTGTCTCGCCGTACGCCACGCAGAAGAGGCGCTTTTCGTAGCCTCCGCCGGCGAGGCGCGTGAGGATGCGATCGGCCGGGATGCCGGCGTCCGTGAGCACTTCGCGGACGATCTCCTCGGTGATCTTCTCCTGGAAGATGCGGTACCCGCTGCGGAGATCGAGGGCGAACATCGCCGCAGAGAGCGTGAGCACGCAATGCGACCCGTCGCGATCCGCGCCCTCGTCCTCGGCGTCGATCACGAGCAGCTCGATCGCGCGGGTCGAGCCGTCGAGCGTGTCGGCGCAGGTGAGCGTCGCGGGCGTGCCGACGATGGCTTCGATGTCGATCGGCTCGTCGGGAGAGACGAGGTGGAGGGTCCACGCGGGCAGCTCGTTCATCGCTTCGACGCCGCGCGCCCGCAGGATGCGGGTGCCTTCGGGGAGGGCGTCACTTACGAGCTGGAGTTCGATCGTCAACGTCGACCTCGGCGCACATCTTCGCGGATCCTTCGCGTGTTCACAAGATAGAATGCCGGCGAGCGAATTCAATACGGGCGCAATAAAACGACGTATTGTGCTTCGCGCTGGTCGGCGCGTGCGCGGCGTGTCTAGAATGTCCACGTGCAAACGCCTTCCCCCGCGACGACTCCCTCCGTCGACGCCTCGGGCGAGCACCCGCGCGCGCATCCGCGGCTCGCGGGCGTGGCGCTCGCGCAGCTCGCCGGCGTGCGCGCGGGCCTCGCGGCGGGCTGGCCACTCGAAGACGTGCTGCAAAACGAGGGCGTGGATCCGGCGCGGCACGCCAAGGCCGAGGACGCGTGGGACGAGCGCCTGGCGGAGGACGACGCCGAGGAGCTACTTCATCTCTTCGACACGTGCCAGGCGGAAGCCGCAGAACGCTACCGAAGGCCCATCCCGCCGCTCGACGAGGAGCTCGGCGCGTGGCTCGATTTCGCCAGGCACTTCGCCGCGCAGGAGGAGCCCGTGCCTTGGCTCGCCGGGTTCGGGCTCCGCCTCGCCGACGTGTTCACGCTACATCGTTTGTGGTCAAAACGATTGATGGAGGAGCCGTCCCTCCGCGAGCATGCGCATCGTTTGCTTGCGGCGACGCCCGGCGACGTGCCCACGCCTCGGCCGGGACAAGGCATTCTGCATCCGCCGGCCCCGCTGGGGGAGATGGTGGATCTTCCGGAGGACGAGGCGCCGATCGACGACGAGGACGTTGGCGAGGACGACGATGCGCCCGAGGCGGCCCCGGCCGATTTCTTCGCGCCGCTGCCACACGAGGGAGACGCAAAACCAATCACGCCCATGGCCATCGAGCCGCCGCCGCAACCCTCGGCGCCCGATCCGGATCTGCCCGTGGATACGCTGCCGCCGGTCTCCCTTGCGGCGGCGCCTTCGATGCCGTTCCAAAAGCTCCCGCTACCGCAGCCATTGGTATCGTTTGCGCCGGAGCCCGCGGAGGCGGAGCCCGTGGATCGGCTCGCGCAGACGCTCCCCGCGCCGGAGTTCGTTCCGGCGGATCCTCTTCCCTTCCAGCGTGAAGCGACGCTGGCCACGGGCGACACGAAGGGCTTGGATCTGGGCTCGACGTTGCCCGTCGGATTCATCGCGCCGCGCGAGGTATTGCCGTTCCAGGAGCCAACGAAAGGCAAGGCCTCAGCCACGAAGAACCAGGCCAGGGCCGTCACGCAGCCACTCCCGGCCTTCGTTCCCGGGGAAGCGCTGCCTTTTGATCCGAAAGAGGATGATTCGACGAACGAGGACACGGGGCCGGCGACGGCCCCCTTCGAGGGCGCGGTGCCGCCCGATCTATCCCTCGAAGCCCACGCGGAGTTGTGCGCGAAGCTCGCAGCGTCGCCGGACGAGGCCGAGCGGATCTTTGCGCGGTATGGTTTGGCGGAGCCACGCGCGAGGAAGGCCGTGGACGAGGCCTGGAAGGAGCGGCTCCGGAGGGATCCGGCGCTCTACCAAGAGTGGCAGCGGCTCTATCGGATGTTTTCCGAACGCTGAGGGGGACGGATGAAAAAGTTCGCGTTCGGATGTGCGGGGGTTTTGCTCGTTTTGCTTGGGATCTCGATCGCAGCCGTCCACGTCAGCATGCAACAGATCGAGAACGCGTCGGAGACCATGTTTCAGCAATTCGCGGTGGGCGCCCCGGTGATCCCGTTCTCCCTCGCGCCGGCCGGTCGCACCTATGTTTCATTTCGGCACGACAATCAGAAGCCGTGCCTGATCGCGACCGTCAGGGGTGATCGCGTGACGTTTTCGTACGAGGAACGGCACGAGAGCGTCGACACGGCCGATTTTCAGAAGAAGCTCGTCTCTCTGCGGGAGATCGTCGCGCCTTGCACGACGCTCTCCGTGGACGTCTTCCCCTCGATCCCAATCCCGCCGCGGGCCTCGTTCGTGGTTCGTTACGATCCGCAAGGGAACGTCTCGAAGCTCGAAGCGCCTCATATCTGGGACTGAGGCCCGGAGCACGGCTCCTTCACGCAGGCGCGAGTTCGACCTCGATTCCGAAGTGATCGGAGACGAACGTGCCCTCTTCGTCGATCGGCTCGACACCGACGAGCGTCGCCGCGCGAGGCGACCATGCGCGGCTGCGCAAGAACACGCGGTCGATGCGCTTGTGGGAATGCTCGGCGTGCATCACGTAACGCATGAAGTTGATGCTCGTGTCGACCGTGTGGCCCGGACGATCGCCGTGCAAGGCAGGCCAGACATCGACGAACGTGGGGTCGAGCGCGGCATTTTCGGCCGCGGCATCCGGCGCGAAGTTCATGTCGCCTGCGAAGACCACATCGGGGCTCGATGCCGCGAGGGAAGGCTGGATGATCCCGAGCTGCGCAACACGCGTCGACACGCACTCCGACGTGCTCTCCAGGTGGACCGTTGCCACGGTGATCCCACAGGAAAGCTCGGCCGAGAGGAGGCGTCGACCCATTTCCGTCGGCAAATCGAGCATGACGAGGCGACGAATGGGGATACGTGAGAGCAGCAAGACGCCGTAACGGCTGAAGGTGCTGCCGTCGACGTCGGAGACCTGATAACCGGCGCGGACCCAGGGAGTATCCACGATTGCGGCGAGGAGCTTGCGGGTGACCTCCTGCAACAAGATCACGTCGGGGCTCCGGCGCGAAATCTCCGCGAGAAGCGCGTCCTGACGCACGCGGGACTTGTGGGCACCAAACCACACGTTCCACGTGAGAATCTTCAAGGGGCCGGCGGCCATGGGCCTCGCAGGCCCGGCAGCCTGCCATTGCGCACGCGCAAAGGCGTGAGGCGGGATGACGGCGGGGCTCGGCGCCTTCGACATGGCATACCTTACCACCCTCCAGGAGGGTCGACCAGACCCCGCCGAGCCGAGCAAGCAGCAGGGATCCCCGCCGTCGCAAAGACGTGGTAGCCTCCGGCGCACGTCATGTCGTCCTCGTCGTTGCACCGCATCTGCCACGAATCCTGGGAGCTGATACAGGTTTTCCGGGGGCCCACGATCCCGCGTGAAGGGGAGCTCTTGTTGCTCGAACAGGGCGGGCAGGAGACCAAGTATCGCGTCATCCGGGTGATGTACAAAGCTGCCCCCGGAGGCGAGCTCTTGGCGACCGTGTTCGTGGCCCCGGCTTGAAAGGCGGGCGGAACGCCTGATTCAGAGCACGAACCGCGCAGCCGCCGCGGCGACCGCGCCGATCGCCGCGCCCGCGAGCAGCCAGGCCAGGCGTGAGGGGCGCGGGGATTCACTTTCGCCGAGGGGAAACTCCACCGCGTGCACACGCTCGGCCTCGGCGTCGACCAGCAAGACCCCGTCCACGTCGAAGGCGATGCGGTATTCGAGGAGCTGGCGGCGCGTGCCGGGCGTGTCGATCCGCGGCGCAGCGCGGCCCGTCTTCACCTCGGCCACGAAACGCTTGTCGCCCCAGCCCACGAGGTAATCGGCGCGAAGATCGATCGCCACGGGATCCCCGTCGACCCGCACGCCATACGTGACGGCCACCTGCCGACCGAGAATGGTGAAGCCGAGATCCCGGAGCAAGCCCTCGGCGCGAAGCTCGCCCGCCGCGCCTCGCTCCCGACGAATCGCAATCGTGCGCCGCCGCCAGAAGCCACGCCAAACGATACGCGTCGTCTGCACCAAAGCGAGCAGCGCCGCCGCCGCGAGGAGGACGAGCAGGACATCGGGCGGGAGCGCGCGCAGATCCACCTGCCACATGCATGACAACAGAAGCGCGCCGTGGGCCAACTTTTCGGCAGGGCATCGTTTCCCGCGCCCTCTCGGGCAGCGCGGCCCACGGCGTGGGTCCTCCGAGGCCCGGGAGGGAGGAAATCTTCGATGATCATGTTCGGCCCCGCGGGTGCCAATGCTTTGGCTGGCCCTACGGTGCGTGGCCTATGCAGGGCATCGGTGGCCCGAGATCGGTTGGCAATGAACGGCCATCCGCCGGGTTGCACGAGCAATGCATGCACGCTCCGTGTCCCGTAGCATCCACAGGATCGCCCAAGTTGGCCTTCGCCCACGTGGCCATCCACGTGCCGGGCCCTACGCGTATCCTTTCCCTCCGAGGCGCCCCGCCGCCGCGTCGTAATCGTGCACGAGCCGCCCTTTCGCCGGCGCCCGCGTTGCTCGCCAATGCGCGGCTGCGCTAAGATACGCGGCTCGCGTGCGCTGAAGCTCGATGAGCGTGGTCCACAAAACATCTACAGAAGCGTATGACCTCATCGACCTTCAGCGAGCCCCATTCGAGCGGTCTGCCCTACTATCAGGAGCTGGCGCGAAAAGGCGAGGTCCACTTCGAACCGTCCCGGGAGATGTACCTGGTCCTTTCGCACCGGCTCGTCCGAAGAGTGCTCACCGATCCGCACACATTCTCTTGTCGGAACGGGATTGAGGACGTATTCAAGGATGCGACGTCGGCTCCGGCGCTCCTGGGATTGGATCCCCCGGACCACACCCGCCTGCGTGCTCTCGCCGCAAGCGCATTCACGCCGCAGACCGTCGCGAGGCTGAAGCGGTGTACCTACGAGCTCGCCCATCGGGCTCTGAACGAGGTGATCGAGGCCGGCGCCATGGATGTCGTCGCCGACATCAGCGACAAGCTGCCCCTGATGGTCGTCGCGGGAATCCTCGGCCTTCCCCGCGACGATTGGAAACATTTCCTCCGCTGGTCGCATTACATCGCGGCCGCCGCCGCCCCGACCGTGACCCGAGAGAAAGAGGCCGACCACCGGGTCCCGCTCCTGGAGATGCGCCGGTATTTGCTCGCGGAAATCGAGGACCGCCGCGCGCGGCCCATGGAGGACCTGCTGAGCCGATTCGTTCACGCCGACGTGGAAGGAGCACGGCTGGACACGGAGGAGGTCCTCTCGCTGACGATGCTCCTCGTCTCGGCGGGCCACGGCACCACGGCGAACGGGATCGGACAAGGAATTCGCTGGCTCCTCGCCCATCCTGATCAACTGGACAAGCTCCGGCGTGACCGCCGCCTGCTCCCCACGGCCGTGGAGGAGATCCTTCGTTATGATCCGCCCATGTACATGGTGCCACGCGTCGTGACGCGCACGGTGGAGCTCGAAGGGCACACGCTCGAAGAGGGAAATCGGCTGCTCTACGTCGCGGCCACCGCAAACCGCGACGAAAATGTTTTTTCGCATCCGGACCGATTCGATGTCACCCGCGATCCGAACCCGCATCTTTCCTTTGGTTATGGGATCCACTTCTGCCTCGGCGCGGCCCTGGCCCGGCAGGAGATGCGGGCCGCGCTGGACGTGATCCTCGATCGGTGTCTTCATCTGGAACGGGCCGACACAGCGCCGCTCGAGCATGGTGGAGCGGTGCATCTGAACGGTCTCAAGCATCTGCGTGTGAGATTTCAGCCCGGCGCGCAGTGCTCCGTCGACGTGGCTGCCGCCTGACGTCCCTGGTGCGGCAAGAGGCCGTTTCGGAGCGTCAGGAAGCCTGGGCCCCCACCTCCGCCCACGGCTTCCCATCCACGACGAACTGCCGGTACGCTCGTATTGCCTTGATCGCATTCCACCCGAGCGCCCCGATCACCTTGCCGTTTTTCCCGTACAACGCGACGAACTGACGCTTCTCGGGATCCCCCTCGACCACGGCCACCTCGGCCTCCGGCGAGAGGATGCCAAACGTCTGGATCTTCGTCTCGTATTGGTCCGTCCAGAAAAACGGCACTGGCGTGTAGGGTTTGTCCTTCCCGACGATGTTCGCGGCCACGGCCATCGCTTGCTCGACCGCGTTGCTGCGACTCTCCAAGCGCAGCCGCACCCCGAGGCCCTCGTGATGGAAGCTCGCCGCGTCGCCCACCGCATACACGCCTTCCGCCGCGCGGCAACGCGCGTCGCATACGATGCCGTCGGAGAGGTCCAATCCGCTGCCCGCGAGCCAGCCGGTCGCGGGGCGCGAGCCGATCGCCACCACGACCCTCTCGGCAGGCAACACCTCGCCATTCTCCAGGAGCACACCGGCGACACGCCCGTCGTCGCCGCCGACGAGCTGCTTCACCGCCACGCCGAGCCGGAGATCGACGCCTCTTTCCGCATGCAGCTTGGCGAGAACCCCGCCCACGAGCGGCCCGAGCTGGCCCGCGAGCGGCGCCGATTGCGGGCCCGTGAGCGTCACCGCGAGGCCCATGCTCCGCGCCGTCGCCGCAATCTCCGTCCCGAGCACGCCCTCACCGACCACCACCAAACGCGGGTTCTCGAGCAGATCCGCGCGGAGGGCGACCGCGTCGTCCACCGTCCGCAAGACGTGCACGCCCGCCCATTTCTCCTGCCCAGGAAGACGCCGCGGCTCGATGCCCGTCGCCAGCACGATCACGTCCGCGCGCAAGACCCGGCCCGCCGCGGTGTGCACCTCGCGCGCCGTGAGGTCCAGACGAACCGCCGGATCTCCGAGGATCACCTCCGCGTCGAGCTGCGCCACCGCGGACTCCGAGCGCAGAAATGTCTTTTCCGGCTCCACCGCGCCCGACAGGACCTTTTTCGAGAGCGGAGGCCGATCATAAGGCAGGTGCCGCTCCGCCCCGAGCAGCGTGACCCCGCCCGCGTACCCCTCACGCCGGAGCGCCTCCACGACGGAGAGGCCTCCCAGGGAAGCGCCCACGACAAGCACGCGCGACGGGGTTTTCATCACGCGCTCTCGCCCAGCCGAATCGCAGCGCCAGGGCAAACGGCCGCCGCCTCCCGAACCGGGCCGTACTGCTCGGGCGGCGGCTCGGCGTCGAGCACGATCACGATGCCATCGTCCCGCTGATCGAAGACCTTCGGCGCGACCATCACGCATTGGCCCGCGCCGCAGCATTTGTCATAGTCCACGATCACCTTGAGCTTCGAATTGGTTTCCATGCGTCTCTCCGCTTTCGTTTCATTTCGTCGGGGTCACCGGAGCCGTCCAGAGGCCGACCAGCGCGTCCACGAGCCCTACCGCCGCCGCGTCCCACGTGGCCCGCGGCGTGGCGCTCCCCGCTTGCAACGCGCGCTCGCGCTCCGCGCACATGTGCACGACGAGATGCCGGCACATGTCGCCGCGCTCCTCCAGCACGCCCTTGGGCCAGATCGGCATGAACCGCCCGAGCCCCGCGATGCTCTTTTGCATGGCCGGCGTGGCCATCATCTCGTCCGTCACGAGCTTGCGCAAAACAGGGTCCGTCATGACCTGCGCGTAGAAACGCGCGAACCAGCTCGGCGTCCCGAGCGAGGCGATATGGTCGACGGTCGGCCGCACGAGGCACGCGAGCCAGTCGCGCAGATCCGACGAACCCTTGATCTCCGCCAGCATCTCCTCGCGCCGCAGCTCGATGAAGGGGACATGTCGCCGCACGATCGCGAGCACCAGATCGCTCTTGGTGCCGAAGTGATAACCGACCGCGAAGTTGTTCGCCTGGCCGGCCGCCTCGCTCACCTGGCGGTTCGAAACCGCCGCCACCCCATGCTCGGCGAAGAGCTTCTCCGCCGCGTCGAGGATGACCTCTCGCGTATCGTTTCCGTGCGAATGTCTCATTCTCGAGCTGGCCATGCTCACCAGCGTACCAGGACCTTCTCGATTCCGCCGACGAGCAGGCCCTCGCGGCGCGGCAACTCGTTCGGCGCGACCGCGAGATCGAGCGAGGGCAAACGACGCAGGAGCACGCTCAGCACCGTCTGCAATTCGGTCCGCGCGAGCGCCTGACCCACGCAGGAGTGGGCCCCCGCGCCGAACGTGAGGTGCGGGTTCGGCGAGCGGTTCAGCACCATCTCGTCCGCCCGCTCGAACGCCTTCTCGTCCCGGTTCGCCGCGGCCATGCTGCAAATGATCGTCGAGCGGCTCGGCACCTTCGTGCCCGAGAGCTCGATCTCCTCGCTGATGAAGCGCGGGAGCCCGAAGCCCGCATTCGCGTCGAAGCGCAGCACCTCTTCCACCGCGCTGCGGACGAGGGTGGGCTCGGCCACGAGCTGCTCCCAGCGCCTCCGATCCGAGAGCAACATGGCCATCATCTTGCTGATCATGTTCGAGGTGGTCTCGTGCCCGGCCACCAGGACGCCTTGCGCCGTCATCAGGAGGATCTTTTCGTTGATCTGCTCGCCCTGGTCGGCGGCGCGGATCAGATCGCTGAGCAGGTCATCCCCGGGCTCGGCGCGCTTCTTCGCGATGTGGCCCATGAGGTAATGGACGAACTCCATCTGGGCCTTGTCGACCTCCTCCTGGGTGAACTGCGTCATGGTGAGCATCGAATTGGACCAGTGGGCGAGTTTGTCTCGGTCGTCCACGGAGATGCCCAGGATCTCGGCAATCACCCACACCGGCAAGGGGAAGGCGAGGTCGCTCACGAGGTCGGCGGGCGCGCCTTTCGCGATCATCTTGTCGATGAGCTGATGGGCCATCGTCTCGATGCTCTGCTGCATGGCAGAGATGCGCTTGACGGTGAACCACCGCATGATGAAGCGCCGCCATTTCTCGTGCTGCTCGCCACCCGAGAGCTCGGCCGCGTCCTTGTTCTCGAACACGCTGCCGCCCTCGTTGGTCGTGATCCTCGCTGCGCCTTCCTCGGCGAGGTTGCGGGTAAACCGCGGATCCGAGAGCACCTGGCGCACGTCGTCATAACGCGTGATCAGCATCGCCTTGTCGCCGCTCGGCAGCCGAATATGGGCGACCGGGCAACCCTGGCGGAGCTTCGCCCACTCCTCCGGCGGATCGACGGCCGTGGGGGCACGCAACGGATAATCCAAGACCTGCTCGCTGCTATCAGTGCTCATCAAGACCTCCAGCCACGGTTCTAAGGCACGCGACTTATGAAGTCAAGTGACTTAAACCAGGACGTGAAATTCCGATGCGGGGAGGCCGCCGGAGGCGGGCGCCACGCAGGAAACGTCGTCAGGAGGGGGTGGCGGGAGGCCTTTCGGCGCCGGCGTGTTTCTGCTCAGCCCGGCCGCGGGTCTTGCGTCCCCGCAGGCCCCCGAGCAAAAATTCGGTCGTTTCGTCCGCGATCAAGTCCGGCGGCTCCCCCGCGAGGATCGCGCGGCGCGCAGCGACCATGACGCCGACCATCATATCCACGAGGCGCGGCACATCGGCGACGGGACGGAACACGCCCGCTGCAATGCCTTGCTCCACGATCCCCGCGACGATCGTGAGCACGGGCGCGAAGCATGCGGTGAGGGATGCGCTCACCTCCGCGGGCAACATGGTCTCCGTCATGTTGACGATCGGGAGCCCGCGGACGCCCGGGACGAGGGCCGCCAACTGGCGGCGAACGACGAGCGCGAGCCGGTCTTCGGGGTCGTCGATCCCCGAGGACGCCTCCACGAGCGCGGCCACGAAGGGCTCGACTTCGGACTTCACGACGGCGACGAGCAGCGCGTCCTTCGTGGGCGCGTAGTTGTAGATCGTATTCCGCGCAATCCCGGCGCGCCTCGCCACGCCGGCGAGAGACAAGGACGCGTACCCTTCCTCTTCGATCGCTTCAAGGAGGCTGTCGCGCAGCCGTTTCCAGATGATGTCCCGATGTTCGGCGATCGTGGGCGCGTCGATCCTCGGCATTCATGTCGTCATCGTAGAACATCGAGCGGTTGTCAAACCGATCGATGCTCTACGCGGCAAATTCGACGTTCACCGGTCCGGAGAGGAACTGCTCCAGGGCGGTGGGGGCGCCTTCCGAACGTTTCTTGCCCTGGGCCCGCCGCATCAAACCCTTGCAGAGGATGTCGATGATCGGGCTGCTCGGCGTGAAGAACTGCGCTTTGATCAGCGCAGACCGCTGATGCTGGCGGGCAAAGGGCATCAGCCGTTCCTCCCACGTGCCGAGCGCAGCGTCGATCTCGTGGGGATGTCGCGAAAGGAGCTCCCCGAGGAGCGAGCCACCGGCGAGCCCGAGCGACGCGCCCATGCCGGAGTAGAGCGTCAAGCACCACGCGGCGTCCCCCAAAAGGATCGTGCGACCGGAACGCCAAGAGCGCATGCTCACCTGGTTCACGGAGTCGAAGAGGAAGTCCCTGGAACCGTCGAATTGCTCGAAGACGTGGTCGAGGATTTCGCCGAAGGGCTCGGGCCCATACGCGCGCCGGAGCACAGTCCCGACCGACGCGCGAAACTGCGCGTCGATATCGCGGGTGCGGTAGGAGAACAGCGCGGTCGGCGGGCGATCCTCGAACGGAAACACCCACAACGAGCGGCCCGGCTCGGCGAGCACGATGCCATCGTTGATCGGGAAATACGGCACTTGTTTGTCGAGCTGGAACGCGCAGATCATCGCGTGGAGGGGCTTCAGGTAACGCTCGTGCGGGCCGAAGACGAGGCGCCGCACGGTCGAGCGCACCCCGTCGGCGCCCACGACGAGATCGAATCGCTCGTCCTGCGCTTTGCCCGTCCGCGAGCTTTGCGTCGTGACGACGGCGCCGCCTCCGATATCGACGATGGCCGTGGGCACGGTTCCGTAGCGCACCTCCACGTCCCCGAGGTTCTCGAACAACGCGGCCTCGATGTCGCCACGGAGCACGCCTTGCGGATCACCCGGTTGATCGAGGAATCCGTTGATCCTGTGTCGATCGCCGGCGCGCGTCACGTCCCACGTCTTCGCGTTTTTCGGCGTGCGCGTGTGGAGATCGGGCATGACGCCGAGTCGCTTGGCGGCGCTCAAGCCCGTGCCGAAGAGCCCGATGAAATAGCCGCCGAGACGACGCTGCGGCGCTCGCTCGATCAGGGTCACCTGCCATCCCGCTCGCCGCAATCCAATCGCCGATGCCATGCCGGCGACGCCAAGTCCGACCACCAAGGCTGAACGCTGTCTGCTCATGGAAAGCTCCTACGCTCGTTGGCCAGGCCACATGAAGCGCCTTGCGCTCGCTCGTCCTTTTTACGACGGACCGTCGCAAAGATCAAGGACAACACGAAACGGCTCCAGGAGCGCCCTCCCGAGCGCCCCGGCGCGCGTGATCGGCGCCGACGAGGTGGTTCAGCCGCGGCGGAGTCCGGTGGCGCTGGCGAGCAGCATATCGCGCACGGGTTGGGCGCGGTCGCGCGAGACGGGCACGCACACGCCGCGCCGCTCGGGGCCGATGCCTATGCCGACGAAAATGCGCGTATCTCCTCCGTCGCGCTCGAGCTCCTTGATGTAGGCCGCATTGACGAGCCAGTTTCGGTGGACACGCGTGAGCGCTCGCCCGAAGGACGCCTCGATCGACGCCAACGACAGGTCGAGGTCGAACGTGCCGTGGGGCGTGTGCACGGAGGTGAGCCGATCGGCGGCCTCGAATGCCCAGACCTCGCTGGGTTCGAGGAAAACCAGGTTCTTGCCCCGGCGCGCGACGATGCGCAGCGGGCCCGCGGCCGGCGACGGGCGCTTGCGCGCGTGGAGGCGGCGCAAGCATTGGTCCACGCGCTCCTGCGTGAAGGGCTTGAGCAGGTAATCGTCGACGCCGAGCGCGAAGGCCTCGATGGCGTGCTCCTTGAACGCCGTGGCCAGCACGAACATCGGCCGGCGGGAATCGTGCACCGAGGCGCGCACGAGATCGAGCCCCGTGGCGTCGTCGCTGCCGGTGAGCGCGATGTCCACGAAGACGACGTCCAATTCGGCTCCGCCCGCCGCGAGATGCAATGCCTGCCTCGCCTCGCCCAGGCTGGCGACGGCGCCGACGACCCCGGCGAGGCTCGACGCCTCGATGAGCTCGACCAGGTAATTGCGGGCCGGCCACTCGTCCTCGACCACGAGCGCGCGGAGCCGGTAGGCATCCCCCGCCGCGGGAACCGTATTCATCGAGAAACCTCCAGGTTCGCGCTCATCGTGCGCGGCGCGTGCAGAAGGACGCAGGGGAGCTCGACGGTGCATCGTGTCCCCTCGGCCGATGATTCAATCTGCAGGCTCGCATTCGTGTATTTAAGCTCCATGCGCCGGCGCACCGCGTGCAGACCCAATGCCCCCGAGCGCGTCGGCTTGGCCGGTATGCCGGGGCCATTGTCCTCGACCGTGCAGACGAGGCGACGCGAGGCCCCGTCACCGCTCTCCGTGATCGCCGCGCACACCCGCACCTCTCCGCCCCCATCTCGTCGCAGGGCGCCATGCTTCACGGCATTCTCCACGAGCGGCTGCAGGAGCAGCGGGGGCAAGAGGACATCGGTGGCTCGATCCGCGATGTCCCACTGAAAGCGCAACATCCCTGCGTGGCGCGATTCCAGGATTTCGGCATAACGTTGAAGCCATGCGATCTCCTCCCCCAGCGTCCGCATCTCGTCGACATCGTGCAGCGCGTCGCGCAAGAGGTGGGCCAGGCAAGCGAGAAGGCGGCGGGCCTCGCGCGGGTCCTGCGTGACGAGGCCCGCGATGGCGTTGAGGGTGTTCAGCAGGAAATGGGGTTCGAGCTGCGCGCGCAGCCGGACGAGCTCGCCCGCAGTCCGCAGCCTGTCGGCCTCGAGCTTGAGCTTCTCGGCTTCGAGCTTGAGCTTCTCGGCCTCGAACGCGCGCCGCCGGGCATCCTCCGTGGCGAAGGGATACAAGAACGCCAGCGCCCATATGGCGCAAATGAAGAGGCCGAACGTGATCCCAAACCGGATGACGCGCGGATACGTCGCGGGGGGCCCGGGGGGCTGCGGGATATGCAACCACTGCTGCACGAACCAGAAGCCCAGGATGAGCATCGTGCCCGCGATGGAGGCAACGGCGAGGCTCACGAGCAGGGTCTTCGCCGAGCTGAGGCGCCGGCGCGTGGCCCAGTGAAAGACCCCCGAGAGCGCGAGCAGGAGCGCGGGCACACCCGTCGTCAAAAAGAGCAGGTTCGCCGTGTTGTTTCTCTGCGGGTCGGAGGGCGTGAGAGGCCAAAAGAAGATGGCCAAGATGACGGCCGTCGTCGCCACGAAGCGCTTCCAGCCGAAGAAATACACATAGGGGGGCAAATCGCTCGCGGAAGGCGTGCCTCTGGACAGCTCGGGCTCGGGGACGCTCATATGCAACTTATACAGCTACCGGCCGTCCCGCGCAGGGAACACGTGGATCGGACAAGTGGCCGTGTTCCCCGGACGAGTCGTGCCCTGCCGGGGACGAGCCGCTCAGCGCCGGACCGGGCCCCGGTTGGCCCGGCTTCTCGTTTCTGGGCACCGTGACGCATCGTGGTTTGGCAGGACGAGCGATGCGGCATCGATGTCGTATTCGTTGCCACGGCACGACGAAGGCCCGGCCTTGTTGCAATGCGACGATCAGGCGTCGGCTTGCGGGGGCGGCGCCGTCGAAGGCTCGGATGCACGTTCGGCGGCGCGAGGCCGCGCTTTCCAGGCATGCAGCAGAGCGAGCCCGGCCGGGAGCATGACCACGCAGGCGACGAGGTTCACGCCAAGGCCGAGCAGCGAGAGCGTGCCGACGCTGCCGAGACCTGGATGCGTCGCCAGCGCGAGCACGCCGAAGCCAAAACCGTCGGTGAGAATGGCGCCGGTGACGTCCCAACCCGTATGTTGCCAAACTTTTTCGAGTGGCTCGCCCGCATCCACGCGCGCGAGCAGGTGCGCGCCGTCGTCCACGCTGATCCCGAGGAGGATCGGCAATACGATCATGTTCAGATAATTCAGCGTGGCGCCGAAGACGGGGAGCAGCGCGATCGTCACCGCGAGGCAAAGGATGGCCGGCGAGAGCGCGAGCAGCGCGAGCCGGAAACGGCCGAGCGTGATGTAAAGGACGATCAGGACAAACACGCCGGTGACCACGAGGATACGCGGGGCGTCACGCTCGATCGTCTCGAGCACGTCGGCGAGCACCATAGGCTCGCCGGCGGCCGCAAGCGCCTCGCCCCCAGGCAAATCGATGCGGCGGAGCTGCGCCGCGAGCCGCTTGATCCCGGCGGCTTCGCCCATGCTCACGGTCGGGTAGAGCAGGACGAAGTGCACGGGGTCGGCGCCGGGGTGGGGCTCGAAAGTGTGGCGCAGCGCCGGCGGCAGGTCGGGGGGGCCAAAGGGCTCGGCCGCGGCCATACGCTGAAGGCGCTCGAGGCGGCTGCGCGTGTCCGCGTCGAGGCTCTCGGGGCGAATGCGCGAGGTGATCCGGGCGATGTCGCGCAAGAGCGGGCGCTTCGCCTCCTGGTCGGTCGGGAGCAGATCGGCGCGCGTGGCGATCAGGCCGATGGTGGCGTCGGGGCCGAGCGCATCCATGCGCGCGCGTACGGCGGCAGAGACCTCGCGCGCCTCGGCCTCGCTGCGGGCGAGCACGACCATGGGGGTCTGCGAGCGGCCGAGCAGCGCGTTGACCTCGCGGTCGCGGCGAAAGCTCGGCAGGTCGGCGTCGTCGAGGTGGGAGAAGTCGGCGTCGAAGCGGGCGCGGGGGAGCTGGGTGAGCGCAAGGCCACACGCGACGACCAGGCCCCAAAAGAGCAGCGGGGCCGCGCGATGCATGAAGCGCACGCCGGGGAGCTCCACGCCGGCGCGCACGGGCGCGAGGCGGGGCGCGTGGCGCGCGAGCACGCCGAGCAGAGCGGGGAGCAGCGTGACGTACGCGAGCAGGACGAACAACGTCCCGAGCGCGGCGAGCAGGCCAAACTCGCGGAAGGCGCGGAAGTCGGTCCAGGTGAGGCAGGCGAACGCCGCGGCGGTGGTCAACGCGGCGGCGAGCGAGACGCGGCCCGCCTCGCCGAAGGCGCGACGGATCGCTTCCTCGTCGGCCGCGCCGGCGCGTCGCTCTTCCTCGTAGCGGCCGAGGAGGTGGACGCCGTGGTCCATGCCGATGCCCACGAGGATGGCGCCGATGAAGGCGGTCAGGATGTTGAGCGTCCCGAAGAGCGCGCCCGCGGCGCCGTACGCCAGCGCGAGGCCCGCGTAGAGCGGCGCGAGCACGAGGCCGATGGCGAGCAAGCGCCGGAAATGGAAGGCCAGGTAGGCGATGACGAGGCCAAGCGCGAGCGAGGAGGTCAGCGCAAGGTCGCGCCCGAGGACCGCCTGGAGGTCGACGCGCTTCGGGTAGCGGCCGGTGAGCTCGACGCGGAGATCCGGCGCGTAGGCCGTGGGCTGTGCTTCCTGGAGCACGCGCTTCACGTCGGCGACGACCTGCTTTGCGAAGGTGAGGTCGGAGGCCAGCCGGATCGGGCGGACGAGGACGGCCAGGGTTTTGCCGGTCTCGTCCTCGTGGTACGGCCCGCGACGCGCGCCGCCGGTGTTTTCGAGGCGCTTCTTGTATTTGGCTTCGAAGTCCGCGACGTCGACCGAGGGCGGCTGTTCGTCGTCGATGTCGATGTAGGAACGCTCGATCTCCCAGCGTTGGCGCGCGGCGAGGCGCTCCCGAAGCGCGGCGAGGTCGGGCTGATCCGCGAAATAAAGGGCGCGGTCCTCGAAAAACTCCGCCGGAAAGCGGTGGTCGACGTACTGCACCGTTTCGAGCTTTTCGAGGCGGGGCGTGATCTCGTCCGCGAAGCGCCGCCGCGCGGCCTGGTCCCCGCCCTCGACCAGGAGCACCACGTACCCCACCCCGCCGAAGCGCGCCCGCAGCGCCTCGATGCCCTGCACGCTCGGGTAGCTAGGCGGCAAGAGCTGGGTGATGTCGGGGTCGAGCTTGAGCCGGCCGGCGGACCAGGTGCCCAGCGCGGCGGCGAGAGCGACCAGCACAATGGCGAGGCCGGCGCGCCGAAACGCGGCGACCGCCACGCGCGCGAGGACCGCGCGGATGGCGGCGGGCACGGGGCCGAGGCGCGCGTCGCCGTCGGGATCAGGCGCGGCTGACATCACGCTCCCTTGGATCGCTCAGGGGGACGTCGTCGTTCACGTCATTCGTGGCGGGCCCGAGCGCGAATACGTGGTCGCGGAGCAGAGGGTAGTTCCAGGTGACGAATACGACGAGGCGGGTGAGGACCCAGGCGAGGCGGTCGTTCATGGCAGGCAAGAAGAGGAGCACGGCGACGCCGCCGGCATTGAGGGCGGCGCTCGAGCCGGAGACGAACAGGAAGCGCATGGCCTGGCTACCGCGCGGGCCGGCTTCGGCCTCGAAGGCCCACACGCGCGAGAGCGTGAAGGCCACGATCCCACCGGCCACGCAGCCTACGCCCGTGGCGAGCGGCGGCGGCGCGCCGGTCCCGATCATGAGCATCTGCACGACGGCGAAGTCGAGCGCCGTGGCGAGCGCGCTCACGGCAATGGTCCGAGGCAAGGAACGGCGGTCGTCGCGCGGCAAGCTACCGCTCAGCGCGCGGACCAGGAACGCGAGCCGCTGGAATGCGGTCGCGTGGGACGTCAGCGCGATGAGGGTGACGCCGGCGGCCGCGATCCAATGCGGCGGGCGCGGGTCTTCTGGGGAGATAATGGCCTCCAGGATGGGGCTGAGCGCGACCGAGAGGCCGAGCACGAGGATACGCTCGGGGCGCTGCATGAAGCCCACGTCTTTCATGGTGGCGCCGAGCGCCTCGCCGCGGGCGCGCACATAAGGGACGAAGAGCGAGCCGGTGAGCGCGAGCAGGCAGGGCAAGAGCACCCAGCTCTCGCGGTAATACCAGGCGAGGCCCACCAGCACGGCCGACTCGCAATAACGATCGAGCACCGAGTCGAGCGCGGCGCCGCTCGGCGAGGCCTGTCCGGTGGCGCGCGCGACCCGGCCGTCCAGGTAATCGAGCGCGCCCGCGCTGACATAAAGCCACCCGCCGAGCGCGAAGCGGCCCGCCGCAATGGCGACCCCCCCGCCCGCCGCGAGGCCCACCGCCAGCGTCGTGATGGCATTGGGAGGCACGCCCGCGGCAGCGAGCCCCTGCCAGAGCGGGCGCATCAGCCACGCGAAGAAGTGGCGCGCGCGCGCGGTGGTCAGCCCGCCGAGCCCACGCCCGTCGGCCTCCTCGTCGTGGAAGCGGCCCCAGGCCAGGGTGCGCACCACATAAGCGGCGAGGCCAATCAATGCATACGCAATGAGCAGCAGCGCGGGCGCTGCCGCGGTCCAGATGCGCAGGGCGGCCGAGAGGCTGCCGGTGAACCAGTCGGAAAGCACGCTCATACCGAGACCTCGGGGGAGGCGCCGTCTTTGCGCGGCGCCGGTTCGAGCAGCGCGCGCTGCACGAGGAGGACCACGCGATCGGCGGCGAAGGCCACCATGACGCCGGCGATGATGTCGAGGATGTAATGGTGCCGGAGGTACATGGCGGAGAACGCCATGACCGCGGCCCAGGCGACGGTGAATGCGCGCAGCCGGCCGCCCAAGGGCCAGGAGACGAGCGCGGGGAGCACGGCATATCCCACGTGCAGCGAGGGCATGGCCCCGAACACGTTGGAGCTGCGCGCATAAAACGTGTGGAAGATATGGACCCCGAACAGGGCGTCGAACCGCGCTCCCCCGGCGGGATTCGAGGGCGCGTCGAGCACCGCGGGACCTGCGCCGTAGAGGTCGACGTACCAGGGCGGCGCCGCCGGCCAGGCGATCCAGATGATCCAGCCGAGCAAGCTCGCAGCCGCGAAGGCCCATGCGAGCCGCTGCATGCGCTCCTGATCACGAACGTACAGGTACGCCCCGACCGCGAAGACCTGGATCAGGTAAAGGAGGTACACGACGCCGGTGAGCGCATCGAGGGCCGGGTGCGTCGCGCGTGCGACGAGCTCCGAAATGGGCACCCGCCCCGCGCTCGTGCCGACGCCGAAGAGCGAGCGCTCGGCTTCGAGAAGATCGGCCACGTGGACCTCCCCGCGCAGGTGAATGAAGAGGCGCAGGAAATCGTAGGCGAGCCCGGTGAGCACGAAGGGCGCAGCGATCGCCGCGAACCGCCGCGCGCGTGGCCCGGCCCATACGAGGACCAGGAACATGCCCACGAAGAAAAAGTGCTCGGGCCGGAGCCCCAGCGTCGCGTGAATCAGCAGGAGGAGGAGCGGGGCGCCCCCGAGGGACGCCCATACCCATGTGCTCCCGTCACCCGTCGGCCGTAGCTTCATCACTCGCCTCGCCACGTCGCCGCCGGGATCAGTCGTAGTATTCGTTGCCGAGGTGGGTGATCAGCTCCTCGCCGATCATCCACCGCAGCGTGTTCTTGAGCTTCATCGATTGGATGAAGAGGTCATGCTCCGGGTAGAGCTCCGGCGCCGTCATCGGGCTCTTGAAATAGAAGCTCAGCCACTCCTGCGTCCCCCGCATCGACGCGCGCGACGCGAGGTCGAGCAAGAGCGCTAGATCGAGCACGATCGGCGCCGCGAGGATCGAGTCCCGGCAAAGGAAGTTGACCTTGATCTGCATGGGATACCCGAGCCACCCGAAGATATCGAGGTTGTCCCAGCCCTCCTTGGCATCGCCCCGCGGTGGGTAATACTCGATGCGGACCTTGTGGTAGATGTTGCCATAGAGGTCCGGATAACGCGGAGGCTGGAGGATTTGCTCGAGGACGCCGAGCTTGGAGACCTCTTTCGTCTTGAACGAGTTCGGATCGTCGAGCACCTCGCCGTCGCGGTTGCCGAGGATGTTCGTGGAGAACCACCCCTGCAATCCCAAGCTGCGGGCCTTGAGCCCCGGGGCGAGGATGGTCTTCATCAGCGTTTGCCCCGTCTTGAAATCTTTGCCCGCGATGGGCACGCCCATCTCCCGCGCGAGCTGCCAGGCGGCGGGGAAATCGACGCAGAGGTTCGGCGCCCCATTGGCGAAGGGGACCCGCTCCTTGAGGCATGCCCAGGCATAAATCTGCGAGCTGGAGATGCTCGGATCGTCGGCGGCGAGGCCGGCCTCGAAGGCCGCGATGCTCTGGTGCACGTCTCCGGGGGCGATGTAAACCTCGGTGCTGCCGCACCAGATCGCCACGGCGCGCTCGGCCCCCTGGCGCTCGATGAACCCGCGGATGTCCTCGCGGACCTGCTCGACCATGTCCGCCTTGGACCGGGCCGCCTTGACGTGCGTGCCGTGGAGGCGGCGCACGTATTCCGGGTAAAAAGCGCCTGCCATGGGCTTGATGTGCGCGAGCTCCTCGGCCACCGCGTCGACGTGGCGCGATTCGAGCACCTCCGCGTGCCGCGCGACCTCGAGCGCGTTGTCGGGGAAGATGTCCCAGGCGCCGAACACGAGGTCGTCGAGCGACGCGAGCGGGACGGCGTCGCGGACGAGCGGGAAGCGATCCTCGGTGCGCTTGCCGAGGCGAATGGTGCCCATTTGCGTGAGCGAGCCGATCGGCTTGGCGAGCCCTTTGCGGGCGAGGAGCACGCCGGCGATGAAGGTGGTGGCCACGGCGCCGAGGCCAGGGAGCAAGACGGCGAGCTTGCCGGTGGCGGGGCGAATCGTCTGCGGGCGTTCTCTCACGGCTCTCCTCGGTTTTCGGCAGCAGGGAAGCTGCGCACGTTCGATTTTGGGCGGCTGACGCGGCGCTTGGGCACTTCGATCCGACGAGCGGCCTGATCCATCCGACGAGCCCGGCCTTTTGGACCACGAACCCAATGGCGCGCAGGAACCTCCGGCGCGTCGGTGTTGCTTCGGTCCCGTATGACAGGACCGAGGCGTGGATGACCTTCAGGGCGCTTGCTCGGCATGGGGGTCGCTCGTCCCTCCCCCACGCCCCTCCTTGCCCGCTCCGCGCCCGACCCTTCGTCGAAAAACAGCTATTCTCGAAGGCGACCCGCGTTAGTTTCCTGCCATGCGTTCCGCGTCGACGCGATGCGCCCCCTTGGGCCGCGTCGCGAGGTATCGCTTGGCGGCGGCGACGGCCTCCGCGGTACGGCCGGCGCGCTGGAGCGCGACGGCTCGCAGGTAATCCGCCTCGTCGGCACGTGCATCCGCCGGGTACGTCGAGACGAACTGCTCGAACTTCTCGGCGCAGTCGGCGTAATTGCCGCGACGAAGCGAAGCCATCGCGTCGGCAAACGCGCGCGACGCGGCCGAAGGGACACGTACCGGCGGCGGAGGCGCGAAGGTGGGCGCGGAAGAGGGCGTCGCTGTCCAGGAGCTCTCTTCCATGACGTTTTCGTTCGGGTTGTCCGACGAGGGGTCCGACATTCCCCGATGGCTACGCACAGCCGCGGCGCGCGACGACGTTTTTCCTTTCGCCGGGGCGCTCGGGACGACCGCGGACGACGTGGGTTCCGGCGCGGGTATCGCCGCGGGTTTTTCCTTGTCGGCCGCCTCGACCGCCGCGTCGCCCGTCGCCCGCCACGATCCGCCTGCCGGAATCACCGCCGTGAATCCCGCATACTGAACTTCGGCCGTCCCTTGCTCCACGGCCACGCTGCGGATCCGGCCTTCCTTGGCCTCGATCCGCAATGCCGTCGCGCGGACCTCGATCTGCGCGTCTTTCGTGCGCACGACGAACCGCTCCCCCGCCGCGAGCCGGCTCCGCGCCACGTCGAGGGCGCCGTCCTCGAGGATCACCTCGTCGAGGCCCGCGCTTCGATTGCGCGTGAAACGTGCGTCGTCCGACGGGCGCACCTGCGGCTCGGAAGCGCCTTGGAGGCGCGGCGGCGCGCTCATGTGCAGCGCGAGGGCGACCCTGCTGGTCGTGGCGGTCCATTGCCCGCCAAAAAAGCCAAACGCCCCCGCGATGCCCAGCGTCGCCGCCGCGAGCACGAACCGCGCCTTTCCGAACGAGACACGTGGCGTCGGCAGCGCCGTCGCGCGTTCCAGGAGGGAAACACGCGCCCGCTGGTGCGAGAGCTGCGTCGCCCGCTCGCGCGGCGCGCGCACGGCATCCCCGATTCGCGTGAGATCACGCGCGAGGCCGGCGCATACAGCGCACGATTTGAGGTGGCGCTCCATCGACGCCCCCTCCTGCGGGCCGAGCCGCCCGTCCCGGAGGGCTTCCACGAGATTCATCCACGGGCACTCCGGAGACGTCATCGCCCCCCCCTTTGCAGCGTTCGCCGAAGCTCGGCCCGCGCCTCGTGCAGGCGCCGCCAGACCGTGCCGACCGGCGTGCCCAGGATCTGCGCGACCTCGGGGCCGGACATGCCGTTGTATTCGACCATCACCAGCACGATCCGCCGCTCGTCGGAGAGGCGCGCGATCGCCGCCTGCAGGAGCGCCTCCTCCTGGGCCTGGTTCACGTGCTCCTCCGGACTCTGCCGCGACGCCGTGGGGGCTGCGCAAAACGCATCATAAAGCGCGCGCAGCCGCACGAACGTGCGTTTGCGGCGCCGGAGGAGCTGCGTCGCGATGCCCATCAAAAAGGGCAATGCCGAGGCACGCCCGTCGAACGAGGCGGCCGCGCGCGTCGCCGTGAGGAATGTCTCCTGCACGAGATCGTCGACATCCGCGACGTTGGGCGCGGCGCGCAGGAGAAACTGACGCAAGGGCTCGTGGTAACGATCGAAGAGGATGCCCAGCGGCCCGAGCTCGCCCTCGGCGATGGCAAGGAGCAGCTCCGCGTCGCTCAGCGCGGCGGCATTCGAGAGGCGCTTGGTGGCCAGCGGGCTCATCGAATCGCCATCTCGATCCCGACCCCGAGGCCGATCGTGTAGGCCGGAAAAGGCCCCGTCGACCACACGCGCGCGCTCGGTGAGATTTCGCCGTCGAGGGCAATCACAGCGCGAAACGCGTCGGTGAGCGGGACGACGACCTGGGTCTCCAGGCCGATCCGGAAATGGACACGCGTATCCTGGTCGAACTTCTTGTCGCTCTCGAGATCCTCCTCCGGCACCACGCTCGTCACCACGGCGAGGGAAGGCCGAAGCGCGGGCCGCAGCTCGATGGATCCGAGGGTGATGGAGCGAAAGGCCGAGGCGCCGATGCACAGCTCGCCCATCGGCGGCAGCCCCTCGACGAGCGGCATCGACAAACCATCGAGGCGCAGCCAAACCCCACCGCCCCACGACTGGAACGGCACCGCGGCCATGAGGGTCCCCCCACCCCAGATCCGGTGCGCCGGCCCCGCGTAACGGGGTCCGAGGAGGGCGCCCAGGAGCACACGCGGCGGCCGCTGCTCCGCCTCCGGCGTGGGGGCGGGCGGCATGCTCTCGGGGCTCGGAGGAAGCGGCTTCGCGAGGAGCGCCTCACCGACCGGCCTGACGTCGTCCGGCGCGTCGACCTCACGCGTGACGGCATGCCCATCCGCGTCGACCACGGTGACCTTGGCCGCGTCGACGGTGACGACCAGATCGACCTGGCCGCCCACACAGCTCCAGGGCTGCCCCGGTGTGCCGGTCGCCGCGACCAACGCCTCGACCGCGTGTCGCCAGGCCTCGGGCTGGGCAGACACGTTTGCCCCGAGCCGCGCCGGCGTACACGGCTGCGGCGGCGTCACGCTCACCGGGGTGGGGAGCAGCGCCGAGAGGCTCAGGCCGAGAAGCGTCGTGGGCAGCGTCAATGCAGCGAGGACTCCACCCCTTCTTACCCGCTCAGCGGCGAACCCTTCGGGGAAAAATCGCGCCAGGGTCTTGCCGCTCGCTCGGAAGCGTGGCGCTCGATACAGGGCCAACCCGCATCGGGTCCGTCCTGCGGCTGGTGCTCGTGGAAGCTAACCGGGAGCACAAGGGAATGCGCCGGCGGCATGGGTTGGTTTGTCCACGGAGACGGGGGAAGATCACGGATGTGTGGCCGCCGTGGTTCCGACGACCCGACACGCGCGCGCGACGCTGGATGCGGCGGGCGCGCCTGTTCGTGTTCTTCTTGCTCGGTTTGATGGGAAGAACTAGGCTCCGCCGCGGGGACGACGGACACGCCTGTTCGCATTCTTCCGCCTCGGTTGACCGGCGGAGAGGGTTCCGCGCATCCTTCTGCGCCCCGTAATTGACACGCAGACACACGAAAAGATCACCGAAGGAGATCAGACGAGCATGAAATCGACCAGCCGGATGATTGCTTTTTCCCCCGCAGTCCTGGCGCTCGCATTGAGTGGTTTCCTGGTTGGCTGCAACAAATCGTCGACGGATTCGGCTGCGCCCGCAGGCTCCGCGACCGGCGCGTCGGCGGCGGCCTCGGGCAGCGTTTGCGACGTCGCTGCCTTCGAGAAGGAGCAAGACGAGAAGGGCCGCCAGAGCCACACGCCGAGGAAGCTCACCGGCTGCAAGCTCGAGTCGTACAGCCCGAAGAGCAAGACGGCGCAGTTCTCGGGCAATGGGAAGATGAAGCTCTCGTGCGTGAACATCCCCAATCCGGAGGGGATGCAGGTCGGCGACCTCGCGGACATCGAAGGCAAAGAGGATGGCGCTGGTTTCGTCACCCTCTACGACTGTACCGTGAAGAAGAAGTGACCGCTCGCGCGGCGGCGCAGAGCTCCCATGCCATGCGCCTGTATCCGCCGCAGGGACCATTCCTCGTCCTCGATCGGGTCGCCTGAACCCGATCCGATCCCGAACGACCCCAGCGAAATTTGCCGCCCCACGCACTTGTTGGGCGACGCACAGCCATGCGTTCGACCCGGGCCACGGCCCGAACCGGTGGATCTCAGGAGCGTCATCCAGACGACAGCGGGCTGCGCAACGAAAATAGCCTGCCGGCCGAGAGCTGTGGTAGTCGTCTCTACATGGGCCTCGGTCCCGGATACCCGGTTTCGAAGCACGTGAAGCTCGTGCGCCTGCTCGGCAGGGGCGGCATGGGAAGCGTGTGGATCGCGGACCACCTCGGGCTGAAAACGCAGGTCGCGGTGAAGTTCGTCGCGGATGTGCACGCCAGCGACCCGGCGACGCGGATGCGTTTCCAACGCGAGGCCACGAGCGCGGCGCAGATAGGGAGCCCCCACATCGTAAATATCCATGACCACGGGATCACGGGCGACGGGATCCCGTACATGGTCATGGAGCTCCTCGATGGGGAAGACCTGTCGGCGCGCATCAAACGAGCAGGCCCCCTGCACCTCGACGAGGTCGCCAAGATCATCTCGCAGGCCTGCAAGGCGCTCGGCAAGGCCCATCGGCTCGGAATCGTGCATCGGGACGTCAAGCCGAGCAACATCTTCCTCCTCGATACGGAGGGAGACACTTTCGTCAAAGTGCTCGACTTCGGCATTGCGAAGCCGGGGGGCGGCGAATCGAGCGAAGTGACGAGCACCGGGATGATCGTCGGGACCATCCTCTACGCGAGCCCCGAACAACTCCTCAACGCCAAGAGCGTGGATTTCCGCGCCGACCTCTGGTCCCTGGGCGTCGTCGCCTACCGCGCGATGACGGGAAAGCTCCCCTTTTCGGACGAAAATGGGATCGGCGCATTGTTCCTGGCCATGCAAGCTGGGCGTTTCGTCCCGCCGAGCCAGATCGTGGACACCATCCCGCCCGAGGTCGACGAATGGTGCAAGCAGGCCTTGGCGCACGATCCCGCGGCGCGCTTTGGCTCGGCCCGGGAGATGGCAAACGCGCTCTACACCGCCCTGGGGAGGACGTCGTCCCCTTCCCTCACGCGTGCTCCGCATAAGGCGACCGACCCGTCTTCACGCCACGTCACCCGCGGAGAATCGACCGGGGCTGGCTCCACCGTCGGAGGGAGCGTACGGCGGGACGAGCATGTCACGGTTCTCGAGAACGGGTATCGGTCGTTTTCGTCGGACGACGACGCTTCGCGCGACGACGCCCGCCTCTCCACCGACGATTCCGCGCATCACGGCGAGGACGAAAACTCCCGACACGCGGCGAAGGATCCGAGCTCCCTCGGGGGGGCCGCATCGGCGACGACGTACGTCGGGGAGGCGGCGGCCCACGCGTCGGGGCGGCCGGGTGCGGGGCGACGCCGGGCCGTGATCATCGCGGCGGTGGTGGGCCTCGCAGGAGCAGGCGCGCTGGGGTTTGTCTTCCTGAAGCGCCCCGTGCAACCGTTCGTCGGGGCGTCGACGCCGGCCATCGAAAACGCGCCCGATGGAATCACGGCGTCCGCGAGCGCGACCACGAATGCCCCGAAGGAGCCGCCTGTGGTCGCGCCGGTCACGAGCCGCGTGGAGCTCGCGCCGAGCACGCCTGCGCCAAGTGCGTCGGTGTCCAATGCCTCCGCTCCGAGTGCGTCTGCGCCGGGGCCGAACCCGAAGCCGTCGGCAAAGCCTGGCGGCCCTCCGCGCAGCACTCCGCTACCCGAGAAGGATTATGGATTCTGAACGGTCGGTGATTTCGAGTCGCGTCACGCTGGTGCGTTTCTTCCGGGGGTTCGCGAGGGTGTCGAGCGTTGCGGCGTTGTTCGTCACGACGGCTCTCCTCGCCCCGCCTCTCGCGCTCGCAGAGCCCTCCTCGGCGGACAAGGAGACCGCCCGAAACCTCATGAAGGAGGGCGACGCGAAGTTTGCCACGAGAGACTACGCAGGCGCCCTCAAGGCGTATCAAGCGGCCCACGCGATCATGCAGGTCCCGTCCACGGGGCTTCCCCTCGCCAAGGCCCAGATCGAGCGCGGGCTGCTCGTCGAGGCACGCGACACGTTGTTGCAGGTGTCGCGTCACCCCAAGGATGCCAATGAGCCAGCGGCATTCGCCAAAGCCCGCGAAGAGGCCGCGGAGCTCGCGCAAAAGCTCACGACGCGGATCCCGTCCCTGGTCATCGTGGTGGACGGCGCGTCGAGTGATGTTGCCGTCGTGGCCGTGGACGGCGCGTCGATCCCGGCGGCGGCGCTCTCCGCTCCACGCAAAGTCAATCCGGGCTCCCATACGATTACCGCCTCTGCGAGTGGATTCCATCCCGCGAGCACGACGGTCAACGTGAAGGAAGGCGCGAGCGAGAAGGTGACGATCAAGCTCGTCCCGGCCGATGGCAGCAAGCCGCCGCCGGCCCCGGCTGCGCAGACGATCGAGGGGGGCGGGAAGATCCGAATCGAGAGCGCCGCGAACGAGGGGAACGTCTTCATCGACGGGCGAGCCGTGGGCGCAACGCCGCTGGAGGTGCCCGTCACGGCGGGCGTGCACGAGGTCGAAATCCAATACCCGGGCGGCTCACGCGAGAAAAGGCAGGCGACCGTCGCCGCCGGCAAGACCGAACGCGTGGAGTTTCGTCCCTCCCCCATGGATGAAGTGGCGCGGCACCGCAAAGGTCTCCACTTCGGCGGGTCGTTCAGCCCTGCAATGGCGGTGTATACCGAGGGCGGCGCGGTCATGTTCGGCGCGGCGGCGGGTTTTGTGATGAACATTGGCATCACGCCGATGTTCGATTTCCGCACGGGCGGCACGCTGACCGTCATGCACCGATTCATCGAAGATCCGAGGTATCAGGTGACCCAGGTCTCCGTCGTCGTGCCGGCCATGCTCCGCGTCAACTGGAGCCCGTGGTTCTCCTCGGCCGCGGGTCTTTCGGCTGGGTTCGTGGCGGATCTGCAGCAGGACCCGGTGCTCTTTGGTGCGTCGGTGGGCCCGGAATGGTCGCTCATCTCCATGTGCGCCGGCGACCGACGCCAATACGAGATCTCGTTCAATCAGGGGCTACGGTTCGGCCACGCCCGAAATGACTTTCATCAATCGGTCACCTTCACGTACCTCTCGCTCGATTGATGGGATGCGTGCCGCGGCGACGCGCACGCCATGGGAGAAACCAGGCCGGACGGACATCCCCCAGCCTCCGTGGCCGCCCTCGGAGGGTCTGTCAGGTCCACACCGCGTACGTCCACCACGAAAAATATGCCGGCCGCTGGAATGAAGGCCCGGTCCATTTATCCTCCAAAGGAGAATGTTGAGCAAGGGGTCCTCCTGGACGTTTGTGGGATGATTTTTCCTGTCCGTTTGAGGTACACTCGGTCTGCGGATACTTTGTTCCACCTACGTTGAGGACACGGACGAATGAGACGCTGGACCTTTCTCGCCATCCTGGTCGCCCTCGCGCCCTTGGACGCGTCGGCCGAGCCTCCCCCGCCCTCGCCCGCGCAGGCCGGGGCCCCATCGCAGGTGCGCGCTCCGGCGCCCGCGAGCGCGCTCGCGTCGGAGGGGTTCACGCTCCTCGACGAGGAGAAGGGCGTCCGCGTCCACCGCCGCGAGAAGCGCTCCGGCGTCGAGTTCGCGGCCGAGGCGAGCTTCCCGGCGCCGCCCGAGCAGGTGCGCCGCGCGCTGCTCGATTACGCGAACCACCAGAAGTGGCAAGAGCGCCTCAAGGAAAACAAGGTCCTCGCCCGCAACGCCGACTCTCTGGTCGTCTATCAGCGGCTCGACCTCCCGGTCATCGACGATCGCGACTACACCATTCAAGTCACCTGGGGCGCCGAGGGCCCGATCCTCTGGATGCGCTTCGCCGCCGCCAACGAGCGCGGGCCGAAGCCCGTGGCCGACGTGGTCCGCGTGAACACGCACGAGGGCGCCTGGCGATTCGAGCCCGAAGGCGGCAAGGGCACCCGCGCCGTTTACCGCTTCCACCTCGATGTCGGCGGCAACGTCCCCTCGTGGCTCGGGAAGGGGCAGGCCAAGGACGACATCATCGACTTCTTCGTTCGGCTCAACAAAGAGCTCCCGAAATACCGCTGACGCGCAAGCGCTCCTTCGGCGATCTCACGCCGCGCGATCGTGCGCTCCCCATGTTCGTACGCTTGCTCGGCGGAGGGTCTTCGCGGTAAAACGGCGCCCATGCAGCGCCCCATTTGCCAAGCCCACCCCGGACAACCCGCGGTGGCCTCGTGCAGCCAGTGCTTCGTGGCCCTCTGCACGGTCTGCCGGCAGTTCGACGGCATGCAGCCCCATTGTCCCCATTGCCTGCGCAAGCTGCGCCGGGCGCCGCTCGTACGTGCCCTCGTCGCCCTCGTCGTGCTTGGCGGGATCGGGGGCGGGGGCTATTGGGCCTATCGCACCTACCAACCGCGCTACGACTACGGAGCTGCCTCGAACACGGTGCACAAACTCGAAGCCGAGCTTCAGAAGGAGCCTTGCGACCGCCCGAAGACGCTCGAGCTCCTCGAGACGATGCTCGCGGCCGGCGACAGCCGCGGGGTGCTGGCGCGGGCCGCCGCGTTCTCCGCCGCATGCGGCGAATTCGTGCAGACGAGGCGCATCACCTACCGCGCGCACCAGCGCCTGGGCGAGGCGGACGCAGCGGCGACCGATCTGACGGCGCTGGTGAATTCCGAGCCTTATCAATTCCATTATCGTGCGTGGCGGGGCGTGGTGTACCAGGAGAAGGGCGACCTCGACCGCGCGGCGGAGGATTTCCGCCAGGCGCTCCTGCTCTACCCGAAGCTCACCGACATCCCGCTCAACCTGGCGACGGTCTACGAGAAGCAGGGCAAGCCTTGCGAGGCGGCCTTTCCGTTGCAGCAGCTCGTCTTTCATCATTCGCGCGCGCCCTGGACGCCGGGCATCCGGGCGCGCATCGCCGATCTCCTGCAAAAAGGGGGCTGCTCGGTCGTGGGCGAGGGCCGCGCGACGCTACGGATGGAGCCGGGGCAGCTCCAGATTCGCGCCAAGGTTCGCCTCGACGACAAGGAGACAGCGTCCTTCGTGGTGGATACCGGGGCAAGCTATGTGACGCTGCCACGAGCGCTCGCGGAGAGGCTGGGCCTCGACCTCGCCGGGGCACCGAAGGTCGAGCTGCAAACGGCGAATGGGCGAAAGGAGGGGCTTTTCATCTTGCTGGGCGCCATCGCGGTGGACAAACTCGCAGCGAAGCGCGTACCGGCCGTGGTGGTCGACGATCTCGGCCCAGGCGTCGAGGGGCTTCTGGGGTTGAGCTTCCTGTCGCGTTTCGAGCTTCGGCAGGCGGATGGGGTGATCGAAATCGCGGTTCCGACGCCCTGAAGGCGGCCGTCCTACCCCGGGAGCCCGGATGGTGCCGGTAGATTCCAAACAGTGCGCTAAAAACAGGCATTCTCACCGACCACACGTCATCGAGCACCCGATGGCGAAGACAGCACACAGCCGAAGGCGGATCTCATGCATATGATCGAGTCCCTGCAGACGGGGCGGTTGGGAGTCACATTCCAGTTGCCCTCACACTCGAAGATCTGCCGCGACGAGAGGGAATGCGCCGAACTCGTCGATGAGCCGAAGGGCGTGGTATGGTGGTTTTTCTTTTTTCCCGACCTTCATCTCGATGTGCACGAGGAACATCGGGCGGACTTGAGAAAGTCGCTTGAATACTACGCGCGAGCGATGTTCGATGATATGTTTCATAAGCGTGACCGTGTCGACGAGCAGCGTTCGCCTCGGACCGCGGATCCCACATGGTCTCCGATGATCGATGTCGAGCCTTTGAACATTGACGGTGCGGAGGCCCTGCGAACGGTGCACCGAATGGCCTACGAGCCCGGGAGCGAGATGATCATGGGACACCTCCTCCTCCCCCTCCGGCAGGGTCTGTTCGAAGCACGCGTGTTGTGTGTCGACAACATGACCGGGGTCCGCGAAACGCTGCTCGTCAACAAGCGGCTGAAGGAAAGGTCACCGAAGAGCGAGGAAACCTTCAAGCAGATGACGGCGACATTTCGACAGGCCGACTTCGATGACCCGCGGCACGACGATGCATTCCCGGAGCATTCGCTGAGCCGGGCACGGGCCGCCCTTCGTTGGCTCTGCATCGAATCGAATCTTCGTGTGATGGAGCGACCGTCTCCTTTCGAGCAAGGCGAGGTTGAGCTGTCGCATATGGGCTGTGCCCTCGTGCCGCCACCGCGGTTCCGCTACGACGCTCCGAACGGCCCGTCCCAAGAGGGATGCTTTCGTCGAGTATCGTTTTGCGGTACGGACGGGGTGGAGCGGATGTACGTGAATTGCTGGGACGACTTCGCTCGCGATACAGCGACCCATCTCCCAGGGGTGGCCGAGTCGATCGCACGGATGCTTCATGAGGACAGCGACATCAAAGACATGCGCGTGACGGTCGAGACGCTTGCCCCCCTCGACCAACGGCCGCTGGCTCTGGTGATTGTGGAGGGGATGGGCCATCTGGGGTTGCTACGGAATGTGATGCTCTTCTTCCGAGACGAGCACCAACTCCCTTGGTCGTTGAGCCGATTTGGAACCGCAGCGGTCCCGCGCGAGGCATTGGCTGCGGAGCTTACCGAGGCAGCGCGCTCCTTCCGATTCATCCGTCCTCCAAAGCAGCAGAAGCCTTGGTGGAGATTTTGGTGAAGCAGAGAGCGAGCTGCCAGGCGAGAGGCCTCGAACGCGTCGCCGCCCGCCCAGCCGATCCCGCCATGGCGACCTCCGTCCCCCGCTGCACGGGGATTGTGCATTGATTCGAGCCGCCGGCCTGGAGTAGGATCACGCGCCTTACGGGTGAGTGAGCGAAGGGTCGACCCTTCGCGCAGAAAGTCGCAGGTCAACCATGCAGCATCGTCTTCACGCTTGCAGCCTCGCGCTCCTCTTGACCGCATTCTACGCGGGTTGCAGCTCGGACCCCTCGAATTCGAACGCGGGCGGCGGCGGAAATGGCGGTGACAGCACCGGCACGAGCAGCAGCAGCACCGGCAGCGCAACGGCCAGCAGCGGAAGCGGCGGCTCCGGCGGCTCCGGCCCGAATCAAACTTTATGCTCCTCCGGCAAATACATCATCTGCGAGGATTTCGAGGCCACCGAGGTCGGCGCGGTCCCGCAAGGGTGGACCAAGCACGGCGACCCTGCCGCGGTTGCCGACGATGAAGCGGCGAGCGGCGCCCACGCGTTGAAATTGGGTCCGATGGTCAACGGGGAGCGACGCATCTATCATGACGGCTCCAAGCTCGGCAGCGGGCATTGGGGCCGCATTCGCTACAAGGTCGCGCTCCCCGTCCCCGACGCCTTCGTCCACTCGACCCTCGTCGCGCTTTACGGCGACGGCCCCACCGTAGGGCCGGAGGAGGTCCGCGTAGTGGATACCGTGAAGGAGGACAAGGACGGCTGGAACAACGACGGCAACGGCTCTCACGTCCAGTACCTCTACAACGTCCAGCCCAACGGGGCCGAGTTTGGCAAGGGAAGCGATTATAGCTGGATGTTCGACGACCAGTGGCATTGCGCCGAATGGCACATCGACGGGCCGACGCAGAGCTACGACTTCTACATCGACGACGTACACGTCGATCAGATCAGCATCGCGAACGGGGCTGGCAATTACGAGGGCTCGCAGATCCCAAACGCCTTCAGCGAGGTGCGCATCGGCTGGACGAACTATCAGCAAGCCCCGCCTGGCTTCACGGCGTGGATCGACGATATCGTGCTGCATGACGAGCGCATTGGTTGCCAAGATTGAGGCGCAGCACGGACGGGACATGAACCGCGGCAGATCTGCTGCCGGGGGAGGCAGTAGACGATCGGTCCGTCGTGATGTCCGAGGCGCATTGTCGGTGCACTCCCACACGAACGCAGCTATCGACGCGCCGGCACAGCCCAGCCAGCGCAGTTCGTGCGCGTCATGCCCGAACTCAGCCCAAGGCACCTCCGGTCGTGGATCGCGGGAGCGGAGCTGCCGCGGAAGGCGGCGCAAGCGCCGGGGTTTCCCCCCTGATTCTGCTCGGGATTCCTTGCTCGCCTCGACGTCCAGAACGTAACCGTTTGCCAGGTGCACGGGACCAGACCTTCGCTCGCCGGGAGTAGCCGACTGAGCAGAGCGAGGACACGAGCACGTTGCGCCGGGTCACGGTCGCCTTCGTGAAACGTGCAAATCTTTGCTGTTATCGTGGAAGACCGCTCCGGTTCGTAATGACGCTTGCCGACGGCAAATACCGTACAAGATTCCCGTAACGTAGTTTCCGGGCATAAGTTGCACAGCCGTGGGCGAAAAAAAGCCTTTTGATGTCGGCACGCGACATGCAGGGTGAAATGGCAGAACATCAAAGGGTGGGGAATCCCCCCAGGAGCAAAACAAATGAAATCGTATTGTATGCTTTTCGCCATGGCGTTCTCGGCGATGTCGATGGTTACCGCGCTGGGTTGCGGCGATGAGAGCAACAAGACGGTCTCGGACCTCGATCTCACCCCCGACACGAGCTCGATGAAGAAGGGCGAGACGCTTCAGTACACGCTGAAGGTGATGTATTCCGACGGGTCGGCGGACGGGGATATGTCCGGCGATGCCGAGTGGGTCTCGAGCGATCCGGCGACCGCCACCGTATCCGCGGACGGCCTCGTGACCGCGATCGACGAGGGAACGGTCACAATCACCGCTCGCTACGGTGGCGAGGAAGAGACGGAGTCTCTCGTCGTTCTGCCCTGACGTCAGCGCTGCGCTGATTCGGATGGGTGAGAGGCCCAATCTCGGGGAGATCGGGCCTCTCCGCTTTGGGAGAGGTCATCGCGTTCTGGCGCGCTCATTCGCGCCTGATTGCGATCCTGATCGAGTCGACGCGAGCGCGATTCTACCCCTGTAGACGCAAAGGGGGATCTCGACGACCTGCGTGACGACGAATGCTCAGAGCCGGTCCACCCCTCACCCCGCGGACCGCGCGCGGCGCTTCGCTCGGCAAAGGGCGAGCGCGGCCAGGGCGACGGTGATCCCGAGCGGCGCGCCTTCGTTCGAGCTTCCCGCGGCGGACACGGAGCAACCCTTTTTCTCGGCCACGGACACGGTCGCGGCGGACGGCGCAGGCGCAGGCGTTTTTGCGTCGGCGGGCTGCGGGGTCGCGGTCTTCGCCTCCGTCGGGGCATTCGCGCCCACCACGCAGCGTAACCGCTGCCGCCCCCCGAGGGCCTCCTGGGCGACGCACGTGCCGGCCGCGCCTGCGGGCTCGGCGCACGCATCGCCGGCGGCCTTGTTTTGACAGGCCACTTCCTGCGGTCCGATCAAGTCCGCGGCCGCGGAGGCGGGGCCGACGAGCACAGCGATCGCGAGGAGAGCGCCGGAGAGCCGGTACGCGAGGGAGGGGTTGTCCTGGGAAATGGGAGCGCGCATCCTGCACACCTCGCTCGTTCGCCGGGCGAAGTCAAGGGAGACGGGGCGCGTCATGACAGGGCGGCCACGGTCCGGTCCCGCGGCTTCGACGCGTGCGGGCTGCGCGGGGACGTCTTCTCCCCTCGCCTCGAAGCCTCCTCCCAACCCCTCTCCCCAAACCTTCGGCCTCCCGCCGCTCTCTCCCCTCCGGCCGACCGAATCTTTTGCTCCCCCGAACCGCTCCACCCTTCCATTCCCCTAACACCTCGCATGTGCGCACCTTCCGTCAAGCGCGGCCTCGACGCCATCGCGCCTCATACCGACCGGATCGCCGAGGAGCTGCCGAACATCGACGTCGCCGAGCTCCAGAGGCTCGACGACCTCGCGCTCGACGTCATCTATGCCGCCGCGCAAATCGACCGCTCGAGTGATGGCTCCACCCCCGCTCTGCTGGGCTTCCGTGTCACCCCCTCATCTCCCAGGCGCAAGGAAGTAGAGCAGTCTTCGCGCAGTCGGAACGCCGGCCGATGGCTCGACGAACGCCGCGGGGAAGTCGTTCGGGGACGCTCGTCAGACATGAACGCATCTCCGTGGCGTGGGTGGATCACGAGCATCACGAGGGCGGCGACCACGCGCGGGATCCCTTCCTCATGCCGAGACGAAACGCGACTCCGCGGAGCAGCCGTCGCCCTCGTGATGCTCGTGATCCGATAAAATCGCTCCCGGAAAGGCGCAACGGACGCAACTCGCCCAGAGAGGTGCCCTCGCGCCCTTCCGGGAGCGCGCAACGTAACTTTTCGACAAACGCGACGCTCGTCAGCGCTGGCCGGCCAAGGCACGGAGCGCCGCGGCGCGAAGGTTCTCCCGATCCTCGTCGGGATGCGGTCTCTCGCGTGCATCGAGCTCCACGAGCTCCAGGGCACGTCGAGCATTCCCACGACGTAATGCGGCCTTCGCCTTGAAGAGCCATGCATCCGACGCCGAAGCTCCATCGGAGCTCGGTCCATTGGACGAATTCGCGCCGGACCGCGGCGTCGTCGTCGGCACAGCAAAAATCGACGACGACGACGCCACCGGAGGCGGCGCACATGCGCTCGACTCCATCCGCGGCGCCTCCGCACTCCGCCTCGGCTCCGCCTGCACCAACACCGCCCCCGGTTCATCGGCCGAAGCGAATGGCCTCGGCTGCGTGATGGCCAGCGCAAGGACGCCAGCCGCCACGCTCGGCAACACGCGGAGCGGTTCGCCGAGCACGCGCGCGCTGACACGGAAGAACTCGCGCACCCACCCCCCGAATGCCTCGGCCACTCTCGTCGCCGCGAGGAAACTCCCGAGCCCGACCAGAACAACCACGCTTCGAATGCCGCGGGGCCTCTTGATCGTGTCGAGCGTCGTCAGCTCGAAACCGGCCATTTTGCGGCCACGACGTAGCCACGTCTCGACGGACTTGACGCTCGCGCCGATCCTCGCTGCGGTCTCCTGGGCATTCTCCCCGAGCGCGTTGCCCTCGATAGCAAGCCGATACTCCGGCCGCAGCCGTTGCCAGATCCCCTCGATCCGCTGACGCTCCTCCAAAGCCGTGATCGCATCCCGCGGCTCGGGCACGAGCAACTCCATAGCCGGCCCCTCGACGAGCTCCTGCCGTGCCAGCGCCCTGCGCTCCTTGATGTGCGTCAGGACGCGGAAACTCAGGATTGCCAGAACGATCTTCATCCGTTCGTCCGGCGCGCTCGGAAGCGGCTTCTCTCGTGCATAAACGTCGACAAAAACATTGGCGACGACATCCTCGGCGTCCTGGTCGCGAACCCCCTTCGCTCGTGCTCGCTCATAAAGAATCGGGACGAGCGTGATCAGCTCATCGTATTCTTCTTTTTTGGGTTGGTTCACGGTAAAACCTCTTGGGTCGCCCCAACGTCCCCTCCCTCGTAGAGGGTCGACGAGACCCAAATCCCTTCAACGATCGACATGCACCCCGAAAATATCCGGGAGACCGTGTTCCACCGAACCAAACGGCGCACAAGACTGGGTTTTACGTTCCTGGCTCCCGCATTCGCCCTGTTGGCCGATGCACCCGCGAACGCCGAGCCATCCCACTACCGCGTGGAGCTCTCTGCGAAGCAGCTCCCGACCTGCGACTGCGCATCCCGCCCATCGTGACCGCTCGTTACGCGCCATCGTGACCACCTGTTTCGCGCCATCGTGACCACCCGTTTCGCGCCATCGTGATCGGAGCGAAGCGACGCTCTGGCTGTTCAGGGTTCCT